>JBNJEK010000108.1:0-13278 GCA_051745855.1 Armatimonadota bacterium | reverse complement strand
CCGACGGGGTGTCTGCTCTCGGGGTCCCGCGGCATGCCCGGATTGTCGCCCCAGCCGACCTGATAAGGCCAGTAGAGTCGCTCATCCTCATCGCGGAAAAGCTGCTCCATCTGCCAGTCGAAGATGCGGCGTGCGGCGCCGGTGATCTCCTCGTCCTCGGGGTGGCGCTCCAGCCAGTCCATCATCGGCTCAAGCACCATGAAGTTCATCCACGGCTTGAGCACCATGTTCCCCGAGGCATGTGAGCCGCCCGGGCCGCCCTGGTCGGTGTACGCGCCGTCCTCGCGCTGGCATCGGATGACGCGGCCCAGCGCCTCGCGGGCCATGTGCGTGTAGCCGCGACCGGGCAGGTAGTCCGCCAGAGCGATCGGGCCGCGGATCCACATGGCGTCGCGGCCGTATGAGCGGCGGGGCCAGTTGGCGCGGTCCATCGCGGCCGAGCACATCGCGACGTTCTCGGCGGTCTCGATCAGGTAGGGGTCGCCGGTCTCGAGGTAGCCCTGTAGCAGGCCCAGCGTGCGGTTCATCGTGATCGAGATCGCGCCGAAGTCATAGCCGTGCATGCGGAACATGAAGTTCGCGTGATCGACCGCGATGTCCGCCGCGTTGTAAAGTGTGCGGAGGGCGCACTGCCACGTCTCGGGGGTCGGCCGGCGGTAGAACGCGCGGATGTGGTTGTAAGGCGCCTCCCCCTCCCAGCCTGACTCCCGCGCGCGGCCGTCATCGTAGTAATGCAGGCTTCCGCGCGGGACCGAGCCGTCGTTGAAGAAGCCGCGAAGCTGGCAGCGGTCGAGCCACTCGGCGGCGATGTCCACGATCTGATCGCGCTCATCCCGCACCGGCAGGACCGAGTCCGGCACAAGCTCCGCGCACAGGCCGAACCACCACCAGGGCACGGTGTACCGCTCGACACGCGGCGGCGCGTCGGAGAGGCTCAGCGTGAAGCGCACCGTGCGGGCCGCGCCCTTCGGCATGATCCCCTCCTCCGGCGCGCAGACCCACGTCGGCCCGTCGCTGCGACGTCCGTGGCCATCCAGCGTGATCTCCACCGCCTCGTAAGGCTGGAAGATCGTCACCTCACCATCGCCGCTGATGCTGCCGGGCTTCTCCTCGGAGGCGAGTGTTGCGCACTCATCGGTGCTGAGTGTCGCGCCGCCGAGGTCCACCTCAACCGGCTCCCCCGTCAGCGCGGTCTCGCCATGGTAGCTGGCGCGGAAGGCGATGATCGGCATGCCGGGTACATCGCGGCCCTCGTCGTAGAGGCGGTTGTTGACATGGCGCGCGGTGATATGCACCACGCCGTTGGCGAAAAGCAGCGCGTAGACCTCACAGAAGAGCCAGTGCTGGCGATGCGTCCACTTGCACGGGCGGTGGTTGACCACATCCGGGTGCTCGGAGTGCAGGCGCATGGCGGAGACGTAGCCGCCGACACGGATCGCCCTGCAGGCAGGCCCCGACCACAACTCCTCAGCCTGCAGCCACTCCCACCACATTTGCTCGCCGTCCTCGCGCGTGAGGCCGATCCGCAGGCCGATCTCGGCCTCACCGTGGCGCAGCACCAACTCGCCGGTCTCCCAGTTGATTGAGCCGAGGTAGTTCTTCTCAAGCACCCGCGTCTGCCAGTCGGGGCCGGTCCATGCGGCTTCAGCGCCCTCGGAATCTGTGTCGGGTCGGATCTGCTCCGGCAGGTCGCTATCAGCGGAGATGGCGAGGAGGACGCGTCGGGGATCACCCGCGGCATCTCCGGCAAGGTGCTCGGGCCACCACGCGATGGGCTGCGACTGGCTGAGTACGCCGGCAGCGCGCACCTCGCCCGCATTCGGAGGCACCGGGAGTGACACGATTGCGGCATGAGCGGCGCGCTCGGGATCGAGGCGCGTAAGCTGCAGGTCTTTGATCATCTCGGGACCGGGAAGTATCATCAGGACGTCTCTCCCCTGCTGCGCATCGGATTGTCATCGCGACACAGGTTCGCTGCTGATGGAGGCTATCCTTGTTGAGTTGCGAGTTTCGGCAGGAGAAGTCGATGTCAGCGGCGAAGTGCTGGTTGCATGCGCCCCCCGCCAGGCGTGGCGAACGGGTGGCGCATCTTTTGTGCCCGCCGCCCGTGTGTCTGACAGGAGGATCCATCGATGCCGGACTTCCCGCGGGCCTTTCGCGACGCGGACTTTCACGAGTCGCTGATCGCCTGCATTCAACATTCAGCCGATGCCGACACTCCACTGCTGGCCCTCGGGCAGACTGTCTTCTGGGACGAGTTGCTCAAGTCGATGCTCGTGGCGGCCGCGCAGCAATACGCGCCCAATCTGCGTCTCGTCGCGGGAGCGCATGACACTGATTACTTCAGCAAACTCCCTGAGGGCGTGCAGGCCGATGATGAGACGCGCAGCAACGGCTTCTCTCTGCAGCCGCGAGATGACCATCGGACCAGTCAGATGTGGGCTGCCGTCGCGGAGACGTCGGCGGTGCTGGGAACGGAATACCCGGTGACACGCGCGGAGCTTCGTTCGGCCGGCCTGCCGCTGCGACAGCTTGCCCGCGAGCACCCCGACGGACCGGCCGCGTTCTACCGTGAAGCGACGAGCGCGTGGGGATGGCGGGGCGTGGCGAATCATTCCGCCGACCGCGTGGTCGCCTGCGACATCTCGGCACCCGAAGTCTCGCCCACCGTCCGGCAGTTGATGGATTGGGCGGTGCAGCAGAGTCGCGACGTGCTGCTCGATGACGGCTCGCGTCGCACCGCGGAGCGCCTTCTGGAAGTCGTGGAGGGGCTGATCGAGCGGTGCCGCTCACAGGCGGGTGAGCGTACGCTGACAGACCTTTACCTCTGCCTGCTCGGCGGCTTTTACTCCGTGCTGCTGGGCGAGCTGCCCGAGCAGGTACTCGTGGCCGCCTCGACGGAGATCTTCCTTTTCACCTGTGAGACCGTCGATCGACCGCGGTTTGACATACTGGACGTGTTCCTCGCGCCGGAGACACGTGACGTCGCCCGGGAAGCCTACGACACGGTCGTCGCGCACAGCGGAATCTACCGCCTTGAGCAGTTCGGCGAGGGAGCGCTTCCCTTCGACATCGTCATCTGCGGGAAAGGGCGCGGGACTATCCGCGTGCTCGGCAGTCGGGCGATCTTTGAGATGCCGGACGGTCCGGTGGAGGCGGAGACCGGTGGCGAGATCGTCGATCGAGCGGGCCTGCTCGAGGCCGCCATCCGCGCGTTCGGCTGTGACGCGCGCCTCGTGGGCAAGGCCATCGCACTGCCGCTGATGCTCAGCCGCGAGTTCTCCATGGTGTTGCTGGAGAACGCGTCGGTGTACGTTCCGCAGACGCATCGGCTCGTGCGCCTGCTGCGACAGCACGGGGTGGACCTGCAGTTCAACCCGATCTTCCGGCTGCATTTTGAGACGTGGGACGCGATGGCAGTGGCGGAAGCCCGGCTGAAGTTGCCGGCCCACCTCGCCCGATTCTTCGAGGATGACTGCATGGGCACGGAGTGCTTTTCCGAGCAGTGGCGCGAGGCGGTCGCATGGGCGCGCGCGGTCTGCGAAAGTCTCGGTGACGCGCGGGCGCCCGACCGGATGCTGCAACTGCTCGCGGACACGGGCGAGGACGTCGCGGAGCTTGCAGAGGAGTTCGAGCAGGTCGCGCAGGCCCGGCGTGAATCGGGCAGCGAAATCCAGTCGCTTTGCGAGCGAACGGAGGAGCTGTGGCTCGCGATCAAGCAGATCCTGCGCGCGGCGGATGCAGCGCACGAGGCCCCTCCTGCGGACCGGCTGGAGGTGCTGCGCTCCGAGCGCGAGGAGCTGATCGAGCGTATCCGGCGGCGTGCTAACTCCGACGAGCATCAGCGGCTGCAGGAGCGCTACCACGAGTTGGTGCTTGAGATTCAGCGGCGCCGGCTCCATCTTCTCGCCGATGCCCACCGGACGGTAGGGCTGGAGCACTCGAACTACCGCCCGCCGTGGTGGTGGTTCCTCGCGGTGGACCCGTCGGGCGCGTGGCTGCGAGAGCTTGGGACGACGGCGAGGATGCGCGACGAGCCCCTCGGGATGATGGTGTGAGGGGTAAGTGACGGCAGTGGGGGTACGCCGCTCGTGGGAAACGACGCACGGGCGAGACGCCCGTGGCACGTGACGGCAAAGGCGACGGCGCCGGGCTGACAGCGTACTGAGGTGGTGCATGTGGCGGACAACCCATGGGATCTCGTGGTAATCGGGGGCGGGGCGGCGGGCAACGGCGCCGCAGGCGTCGCCGGCAAGCTCGGCTTCAAGACCGTGCTGATCGAGCGCGACCGGATCGGCGGCGCGTGCTCCTGGGTGGCATGTGTGCCGTCGAAGGCGCTGCTGGAGGCGGCGCGGAGTCACTGGCGGCTGCTGCACGGACCGCGCGCGGGGATATCGACGGAGATCACACGGATCGATCCATCGCGCGCGCTGGAGTGGGTGCGCGAGGTGACCAACCGCCTCGGCTCGGAGGCGAGGCCTGAGAAGCTCGCCGATCGAGGCGTGGAATTCATCCGCGACACCGCCGTCTTCGAGGACGAGCAGCACGTGCGGGCAGGCGATCGCATCCTCCCCGCCCGTCGAATGCTCATCGCCACGGGCTCGCAACCGGCAGTACCCAGGGTCGAAGGTTTGGAGGAAACCGACTACCTGACGAACGAGACGCTCTTCGACCTGCCCGAACCCCCTCGCTCGCTGCTGATCGTCGGCGGCGGCCCGGTCGGGGTCGAGATGGCGCAGGCGTTCAACCGGCTCGGCACCGACGTGACGGTGCTCGAACGCGAGGACCGCGTGCTGCCGCAGCATGACGCCGAACTGGCCACGATGCTCCGCGAGCACCTCGAGGAGGAGGGAGTCCGCTTCGCGCTCGGCAGCGACGTCCGCCGCGTGGAGCGCACCGGAGACGGCGGGAGGACGGTGACCGCGCTGATCGGGGGTGAGCAGCGCAGATTCAGGGCCGATGAGCTTCTGATCGCGACGGGGCGGCAGGCAGCGGTGAATGAACTGGCTCTCGATGCCGCGGGGATCTCAGGCGGGGCGGACGGGGTCGTCGTCAACGATCGGCTGCAGACGGACAATCCGAACGTCTACGCCGCCGGCGACGTGATCGGGCGCTGGCAGTTCACGCACATGGCGACGATCGAGGGCAAGCATGCCGCGAAGAATGCGCTGGTCGGAGCCGACGAACCGATGAGCTACGACGCCGCGGGCTGGTGCATATTCACTGAGCCGGAACTCGCCCGCGTGGGCGTCAGTGAGAAGCAGGCGGAGGAGCGCGGCCTCGGCTTCGAGGTGCATCGCATTGACCCGAATCTGCCCGACCGCGCGCGGATCGAGGATCGCCCGGAGGGAATTGCGAAGATCATCGCCGCGCCGAACGGCGGGCGGATCTTCGGAGCGGAGATACTCGGGGCTCGTGCCGGAGAGATCGTCCAGGAGTTCACCGCGGCGATCGCACACGGCATCACGTTCCGCGAGTTGGCCGCGGACGTGCATCCCTACCCGGCCCTTACGCTCGCCCACTACGCCCCGGGGCAGATGGACTGGCTGAAGGCCGCACATGACCCGGACTGGCTGGAGCGGGTACGACGCGAGGGCGGCTTCAGCGGTCGCCCGGAGAAAGCTTGACAGAGGAGTGGGCACCGAGGCGGTATCGGCTGCCACAGACGGGACCGCTGCTCTCATACGACGACGGAAAAGCTCACGGTTCGCGGCGGGGCACGCGTATTGCTGCGGCTGTCATCGGACCTCATCGATCCATCGACCGGACACGTGTTCCGACACGCTCATTCCAACCCGCATCTGAACGTCATCGAATGAAGATGCACCTGATCGGTGTGGATCCCGATCAGAGGATAAGAGCGACTATCGAGGTGATCGCAGGTGGCTGATGAACAGTGGGATCTGGTGGTGGTCGGCGGTGGCGCCGCAGGGACGAGACCCGCGCGTGTGGCCGGTCAGCTTGGCTTTAAAACCGCGTTGATCGAACAGGACCGTCTGGGTGGCTCGTGCTCCTGGCTCGCGTGTGTGCCATCGAAGACGCTCCTGCAGGCCGCAGAGACATACTGGCATCTCCAGCACGGTCCCGGCTCAGGGATCAAGCTGAGCGGTGGTACGATCGATCCGTCCGGCGCCCTGGAGTGGGTCCGAGAGGTGGTGAACCATCTCGGCCGGGAAACCAGCCCTCAGACGATGGCCGAGAAGGGCGTTCAGGTCATCCGTGGCACAGGGACTTTCGAGGACGAGCACACCGTGCGGGTGGGCGACCGCACCATCGCCGGCCGGCGCATCGTGCTCGCGACCGGATCGCGACCGGCGCTTCCGGAGATAGACGGCCTCGAGGAAGCGGGCTATCTCACCAACGAAACGCTCTTCGATCTGCCGGAGCCCCCCCGCTCAATGCTGATCGTGGGGGGCGGTCCCGTCGGGGTTGAGATGTCCCAGGCGTTCAACCGCCTCGGCACCGATGTCACGGTCTTCGAACACGGCGACCGCATCCTCGGTCACGATGACGCGGAGCTGGCACAGATTCTGAGCGAGCATCTCACGGAAGAGGGCGTCCGCCTTGTCCTCAACGCTAAGGTGACGCGCGTCGAACGCGGCGAGGACGGGCTGCGCACCGTCACCGCGATGGTTGATGGAGCGGAGCAGACGTTCACGGGCGCGGAGCTTTTGATCGCCACCGGGCGCGAAGTCGTGGTGGACCGCCTGCACCTTGACCGCGCGGGCGTCCGTGGCGATTCGGGCGGGGTGAAGGTCAATGATCGACTGCAGACGGACAATCCGGACATCTACGCGGCCGGCGACGTGCTCGGGCGCTGGCAGTTCACACACATTGCGAACATTGAGGGCCGCCTGACGGCCAGGAACGCACTCCTTGGCGCCGATGAGCCGATGCGCTACGATGCCGCGGGCTGGTGCACCTTCACCGAACCGGCCCTCGCAAGCGTGGGCATCAACGAGGCGCAGGCGGCAGAACAGGGGATCGAGTACGAGCTCTACCGCATCACCCCGGGCATGGCGGATCGCGCGCGCATCGAGGGTCGCGCCGAAGGCGCGGTGAAGATCATCGGCGAACCGGGCGGTGGCCGGATCCTCGGCGCGCAGATCCTTGCGGGGCGCGCAGGGGATATCATCCAGGAGTTCACTGCGGCCGTGTCCCACGGCGTGCCTGCGCGCGATCTGGCTAACGATGTGCACATGTATCCGACGCTCGTCGTCGGTCACTACGCTGGCGGGCAGATGAAGTGGGAGCAGTTCAGGAAGGACCCGGAGCGCCTGGCCGAGATCCGCGACCAGTACGGCTTCGCAGGCAGGTCGAGTAGCTGACCCGAAAACGTCGCTCGCAAGAGGGCATTTCAGCCCGTCAGTCGTCTCACAGGGAGGACACACCATGCACCCGATCACCGATGCAATGCAGGATGGCCCTTACAATGTCAGGACACTCTTCGACGGCAGCACCCTCGAGAATTTCCATCACAAGGACGGCAGCGAGCCGGGATGGGAGCTTAACGAGGACGAGGGCTCGATGACGGTGGTGCCGAAGACCGGCAGCATCATCAGCCTGGAGACCTTCACCGACTGCTTGCTGCACGTGGAATTCCTGCTCCCGGACATGCCTGAGGCCGAGGGCCAGGCGAAGGCGAACTCCGGTGTCTTCCTCCAGGGCCGCTACGAGATCCAGGTGCTTGACTCGTCGGAATGGGAGACGCCGGGCCAGGGCGACTGTGGCGCAATATACAATCAGCACGCGCCGCTGGTGAATGCGTGCCTGCCGCCGGAGCAGTGGCAGAGCTACGACATCGTCTTCCGCGCCCCGCGAGTTGAGGCGGATGGCAGTGTGATCGACTACCCGCGGATGACCGTCTTTCAGAACGGCATCCTCATTCACAACAATGCCGTCCTGAGCGGCCCCACCGGCGGACAGCTTGACGAAAACCTCGCCGAGCCCGGGCCGCTCATGCTCCAGGATCACGGCGACGAGGTCTCCTTCCGCAATGTCTGGCTCGCGCATCTACCGGAGGAAGTCTCCACCGCCTACGAGCCAGCCTGAGCGAAGCGAGTGACGGAGGGCGGCGCGCCGCTCCGTGAGATTCGCACCACGACCGGTGGCTCTCGCGCGCTGCCGGTCGGGGGCAGTTCTCCCTGAGGGGGAAAAGAATGTCGGACGAACGCCGGGCGCTTCTGATCGTTATAGACGCCGCGCGCCGCGAGGAGACACACGCGGCGCTTGCGGCGTCCCGGATGCCGGCGCTTGCCGGGGCCGCCACCGGCACACTGATCGCGCCCTCATGCTGGACGCTGCCCTCGATGACCTCGGTCCTCACCGGGCGCTTCCCCGCCGAGCACAGCATGACGTGGCCCGCGGACGACCGGCGCTGCACGCTTCCCACGATTGCCGACATGCTCCGGGACGCAGGTCGAAGTTTCCGCCTGCTGTCAGGCAATCATATGTACGCACCGCCCGTCCTGAACTTTCCGCCGGACTGCGCGGACTTCCCCCTCATGAACCACCGGCGGCCCATCAGCTTCCTCGGCCGCGCATCGAGCCTCGCTGACTACGGCGGGCGGGCGATCCTGCGCGAGGTTCGACGGATGGCGACGCAGGGCGAACTGCCCGACCTGCTGGTGCTGCATCTGCAGGAGGCCCATCACCCCTACCTGACACCACCAACCGGCTTCGCGCCACGGACCCGCCTGCGGTACGCCCTCGGCCATCTCGCGTACTACCTCCGCACCTCCGCGCAGGTGTGGGAGTTCGCCGCGCGCGCCGACGAGGAGGCGTGGGAGGCGCAGCGAGCGGCCTACCGCCGGTGCATCAGATACGCGGTCGGGCTCGTCGAGGAGGTCGTACGTGCGTACGAGACGTGTGGCGCGCTCGAAAACTCGCTTGTGATCGTCACCGCCGACCATGGAGAGCACCTCGGTGAGCACGGACTGGCGGACCACCAGGCCTCACTGCATGAGGAGCTTGTGAACTGTCCGTGTGCGGTGATCGCCCCCGGGCTGGCCCCCGGCAGCAGCATCACCGGACAGTTCCAGCACACCGACCTGCTGCACACGATCTGCCGATTCCTCGACGCGCCCGCCGCCGGCTACGATGCACGAATCCAACCGCTCGACATGCTCGGCGACAGCGGCGGCCACGACCACGCGTTCATACAGTGGGCCCGCTGGGGAGCTGAGGATCTCGCGGAGTTGCAGAGGCGCAATCCGTCGTATGACTTCGGGCCGCTCAATCGCGACCTCCTGGCCGTCCGGACCGAGCGATGGAAGTACATCGCCGGCAGCGATGGCTCCGAGAGACTCTTCGATCTGCGGAGCGGTGCGCTCGAGGCCCGCAACCGTCTGGATGAACTGCCGGAGGTTGCCGCCCGGATGAAAGCGGCGCTGGCTCGATGGCGGCGCGCGATCTGCGATGAGGAGAGCGCGGATGTGACCGGCCGCGCACCGGATGAGCGCGGGGTCGCACGAGAGCGCCTGCGGGGGCTCGGGTACATCTGAGCTTCAACCTGCAGTAAACGTGGCAGCGTTACCTCGCGACCGTGATGGAGGAACACGTCGGCGTTGTCGCGAACACATTCTGCCGCCGACGAGTCTCGCTTGAAGGTCGGGAAGAGACGCGTCAGCCCCGGTGGTCGTGGATGCTCACGATGTCAGCACACGCATGCAAGGAGATCGTCCGTGCCTACGATTCTTGTTGCTGACGACGAGACATTGATCGTAAATCTCCTGCGGCGCAGCCTGCAGGGGGAAGAGTACGATGTACTGACCGCCACCAATGGCCTCTCGGCACTGCGGCTGACCCGCCGGCACCGGCCCGACCTCGTCATACTCGACATTGCGATGCCGGGCGCAAGTGGACTGGACGTGTGCCGACAGTTGCGCGACGACGCCATGCTGAGGGATATCCTCATCATCTTTTTGACAAGCCGCGATGAAGTGGCCGATCGCGTAAAAGGCCTTGAGATCGGCGCCGACGACTACCTTCCGAAGCCCTTTGACACCGAGGAGTTGCTCGCCCGCGTGCGCGCATTGCTGAGGCGTTCGACACCTGACATGGCGGATGATGCCTCTGCGTCACACGTTCTGCGGGCGGGCGCGCTGGAGCTTCACCCCGCCCGCTGCGCCGTTCGCGTCACTGATCAAGAGGCTGAGCTGACGCCGGTGCAGTTTGACCTGCTCTATCATCTCATGTCACACCCCAACGAGGTCTTTCCGGCGGAGAGACTCCTCGTGGAGGTGTGGGGATACGCCCCCGACACGGGAGACACCAGCCTCGTGCGCTGGCATGTGAAGAATCTGCGCCAGCGGATCGAGGAGGACCCATCGGATCCCAGGTATCTGTGCACCGTCCCGCGCCAGGGATACGTGCTTCGCTCACCTGAAGACTGAGCACGGGCGAGCCGTCGCCGTCTCAGTCCTCCTGCTCCAGCCGCCGAAGCTGGCCCTTTGTCAGAAAGGGCTGCTTCCGCCCCGGCTCGATCGGCCACGGGTCCTGCTGCTGGAGGTCGTAGTGATAGTTGCGGATAAGAATCTCGTACACCACGTCGCGGAAGTCATCGCCCTCGACCGGATTTGCCGGGACCTCCCCCGGTCCGCTGACAAGGCCGATGCGGTAGGGCCCGTCAATCTTGAAAGGCGCAATCTCATCGACCCGCTCGATCGCCATCCGCGCGGCCTCGCGGATCGTCTCCTGCGCCTCGGGTGGGGTCATCGAGACCGCGTTGTAAGGCGACAGCGCCTCCTTCACGACCGCCGCCTCCATCTCCGGGACGAGATCGCGGCACTGCTCACAGACGGTGTCATCGCCGGTGATGAGCACGGCCGGGACGTCGTAGTAGCCCGCGAGGGCCATCGCCATGCCGCCCTCGCCGAACCAGTACTGCTCATTCACGCACCAGCAACTGTGTACGAGGACGCCGTTGGTCCCGGCCATCGCGTGCTGAGCGACGCAGAAGAGCGCGTCGAAGCTGTCGTCAAGCTTCGGCGTCCAGAACGGCTGGCGCGTGAGGGGGCCGTGGATGATTCGCGCGGCGGGGTTGAGGTCCTCGAAGAGGATCGAGTAGCCGCTGCCGTGCGCATCGTTGACGAGTATCTTTCCGTCAACACCCGCCGCAAGCGCGCCCTCGATTGACGCGTTGACCTCGTCGGTGAGCAGTCGGAACATACGCTGGCGGATGCTCCAGTTACGCAGAGTGTCATCGTCGCGCTTCTCGAAGTGCACCATCCCCGCGACGCCCTCGATGTCAGTGTGAATGTAAAGGTTCATCTTCAAAGCCTCCCGGCTGATGCGCGGCATTATGATCGTTGGCCGCAGGTTCGACGTCAGAGGGATGAGACCTGCGTCACGAAGGGTACGCGGGTGACTGTCGCGAAGATTGCAGTCACGCACTAACCAGCCCACGCGGAGGAAACATGCGATGAGGTACACGCTCTTTGCCGTCGCCATCATGCTCTGTGTCCCGCATCTTTCAGCACAGCAGCCAACAACCATCATGGTCGAAGATTTCGAGGACGAGCCGACGTGGGAGAATGTGTCCATCGACGACGGCGAGGCGCGCTCGGGGGATGCCTCCGGCCTCTGGATCCCCGGTGAAGAGGCGCGCATCAGCACGACGGACATCCCCGAAGACTGGAGCGAGTACGATCGCCTCGTCTTCTGGCTGCACTCCGAGGTCGCCAACGGCCAGAGCCTGACGGTGGTTGTCGACTCGGAGAATCCCGAGAGCGAGGGCTGGGATTACTTCTACCATCACTTCACCGTGGACTGGGAGGGCTGGCGGCTGATGTCATTCGAACTCGGTGAGGACATTCGGGGCACCCGGCAGCCTGTCGGGTGGCACAGCATCAACTACCTCACACTGAGCGCCTCCGGGTGGAGCAATACACCGCGTGATGACAGCGTGCTTCGGATCGACGGGGTGAGACTCGTCCGCGACCCGGCGTCCCTCGAACACCTTGGACACGACGAGCAGCGCACGCAGGACGAGCTGCGCATCACGCATCGCTACGCCGTCACCAACCGGACGGAGGCCCCCGCGAGCTTCCCGCTCTCGATCGAGGGCGACTTCGAGCTCTTCTCCCCCGCGCCGGGAGCGGAGCACACGCCGGAGATCGCGCCCGGCGAGACAGCGGAGTTCGCCGTCACGCTCTCCGCGCCGCTGTCGGATGTCGAGGCCGCGCGCCCGCTGACCCGCGAGGCCGGGCGCCTGATGGCAGGCGACGATCAGGAGGGAGCGCCCGCGGTCATGGCGCCGATCGCGGCGGCGGTGCCGCTGCCGGAGATGGACCGACCGCTTCTCTTCACATCACAGGAGGAGATCGACCGCGCGAAGGATCGCGCCGAGCGCTACGACTGGGCGGGCGACCGGCTTGACGCGATCCTCGCTTCCGGCGAGGCCGCGCTGAAGCTTGAGGTGGACGTGCCGGACGAGGGCGGGCAGTGGAGCCACCACTACGTCTGCGAGGACTGCGGTGTCCGCCTGCGCACGGAGTCGCCCACCGAGCACGTTTGCTCGCGCTGTGACAAAGTGCACACCGGCTGGCCCTACGATCAGGTGGTCATCGCCCGCGAGCATCACCGACTCACCAACGCCGTGCAGGACCTCGGACTGGCGTACGCATTCACCGACGAGGTCCGCTACGCCGAGAAGGCGCGCGAGATCCTGCTGGCCTACGGGGAGAAATACCGCAGCTTCCCACTGCATAACTCCCGCGGACAGGAATCGCGCTCGGCGGGGCGGCTCTACGCGCAGACGCTCGACGAGGCAGTTGACATCATCAAGGTCGCCTGGGGCTACGACCTCGTCTGGGACAGCGGCGTCTTCAGCGAAGAGGACCGGGAGACGATTGCGGACGGCTACCTCCTCGCGGTGGCCGAGGTAATCCGGCGCAACGACGCGGGCATCAGCAACTGGCAAAGCTGGCACAACGCGGGCCTCGCCGCGATCGGATTCTGCCTGCGAGACAGCGATCTCGCGTCACTTGCGATCGACGGGACGCACGGTCTCAGCTTTCAGCTTGAGAACTCCATCCTCGCCGACGGCTTCTGGTACGAGGGGACCGCCGCGTATCACTTCTACGCCCTCAGCGCGCTGCGCTGGACCGTGGAGGCCGCGTACCACTCGGGGATCGACTTCTACGACAGCGACGCGTATAAGTCGCTCTATGACGCGCCACTGCTTTACGTCTTCCCGGACCTGACCTTCCCGGCGGTCAACGACAGCGACGTATTTCCGCTCACCAGCCGATCCTCGCTTTACGAACTCGCGTACGC
>JBNJEK010000107.1:0-13486 GCA_051745855.1 Armatimonadota bacterium | reverse complement strand
CTCACGGACGGCACTCCCGCGCGGATCGCCACCGATGCATTCGACGCGATCGTCTCCGAGGGCAACCTGCAGTTGCTCGACGCAGACGGCCGCGTGACGACGATCGTGCGCCCCTTCGGCCCGGATCCGGAGGGCGATGAGATCACGCTGACGGTGCTCGAAGACGGGCCGCAGTATACGTGGCTGCGCTTCCGCGAGGATGGCGAGGAGTGGTCGCAGGAGATCGACGTAGAGATCAGCCGCATCGGTGAGATCAAGCTGACCCACCGCATCCAGGCGCACCCCGAGGGCGATCACTGGACGCCCGACTTCGGCTTCGACGTCACCGCGCCGGGTGCGGACGGCACGCCACGCGAGCCGGTGCACTTCATGCAGTACGACACCTCCGCGAGCTTCGCCGATCACCCGGAGGTGCTCTCGGAGATCAGGCTCTCCGACGGCACCGTCGTCACCGTCGCGAATCCGCTCACATTCCGCCAGAATCGCGGCACGCTTGAGGTTGACGAGGTCGGGGGCATCACGCTTCGCTCCAACCGGAACGAGCCGGTGGAGGACCTTGAGAGCGAGGGCCTGATGATTCAGGAGGGCTCGTGGCGCTTCAGCGAACTGGTCATCGCGCCGGTGGAGCGCGGGGCGCTTGCGGCGGCGCTCGACGATCCGGTCTACGCGCACGCCGACTGGCGGCTTTACGACGCGGTCTACGGCACGGGTCATCCGCTGGAAGTCGACCACCCGGTGCTCCGGGACAGCGTGGAGAAGATGGTGTATGCGCTGCAGGATATGCAGATGAAGGGAGACGACCTCGGCTCGATGCCGTGGTCGTGGGACCCGGCGCGCACCTCACCCGACTACACGTCATCGGTGCGCCTCAATCACAGCCTTTATGTCTGGGAGGACTGGTTCCGCGGTGGTGACGCGCGCCTCCGCAAGGTCGCGTATGACTGGCTGCGCAACTACCACGATCTCGGGATGTACTGGGGGCCGAACGAGGAGTTCTACGGCGCCTGCCGACGGGGGAATCTCTGGCGCGACAGGCCCGGGCACGGTCCGGGGACCTTCAACCCGCGCTTCGCGAACTCGCCGATCTACGTGCACAAGGGCTGGAGCAACTTCTACCTGATGTACGAGGAGACGGGCGACCCGCGCTACCGTGAGGCCGCCGAGGCCGGGGCGGAGTGGTCGATCGAGAATCAGCACGCGGGCCTGAGTTACACGCGCACCAGCGGCGTGGTGGCGGACGCGGTGAAGATGTACGAATACACGGGCGATGAGAAGCACCTTCAGAACGCCATCCGGCTGTGGGAGACCTTCCAGGAGATCCAGGGCGAGGACCTGCTCTTCACCGAAAGCGGCAAGCCCGCCGTGGGCAACGACCTCTACATCGGCATCGATTCGCTCGGATACAAGAACCCCTTCGTCAAGCCTTACATCGTGCAGTACGCGACGAATGCTCTCCCCTATCTGCTGGAGCACAGGCCCGACGACCAGCGCCTGCGCGACACCATCGTGGCGCTCAATGACTTCATGGCCGAATCACAGCAGCCCGGCGGCGGCTGGGGGTATCCGCATCCGGCGGCCGCGGGGCTGAGCTGGAATGCGGAGTACGTGCACGGGATCATGATGGCGTACGAGGTGGAGCCCAAGACGGAGTACCTCGACGCGGCCGCGAAGAACCTGCGCCCGACGGTGCAGCTTGCCGAACTCTACGGCTGGCCGGCATCCGGCCTTAACCCCTGGGAGTTCAAGGCCGGGATCGACGTGCATGAGCGGCAGGAGCGTTACGAGCTTGCGACCGACCGCGATGCCATGCGCGACTACGAGGAGGGTCAGGTGAAGTTCGGCCGCTCCCCGGATCAGACGGTGTACTTCCAGGTGGTGCTGCGCGACTATCTCGAGCATCGCTCCGAGGCGAGCCTCTTCGAGTCGACTGAGCTGATTGAGAAGATGAAGCGTCTGCCGACGACCCTCGACCCGACGGTCGTCCCGCCAGCGCGGGTGGCGATGGGCGAGGACGGAGAGGCCAGCATCTCAGTGACCGTCAACTTCAAAGCGCCCGGTCCGCAGCGCGCGGTGATCGAGGTGGCAGACCTGCCCGACGAAGTGAGCGCGGAGCCGACCGCTGTCGAGTGGGATGTCAGGCGCGGGAGCAACCAAAGTCCGCCCATCAGGCTGCTCGGGACCGTCGAGGAGGAGACGCCGATCACCATCCGCTGGCAGGTCGGCGATGGCTGGGAGGGCCGCGCTGAAGCGGTGCTCGCGCCGGAGGAGGACATTGCCACCGGCGGCCGTGTCGGGTACGTCACCGGCGAGGGTGACCCGCTGGCGCTCGCATTCGCGGCGATCAACTTCAGCCCGCCGCGCGTGTCCAGCATCACGGACGCCGACCTCGACGGCTTCGACGCGATCGTGGTCGGCTGCGAGGCGCACTCGAAGAATTTCGCGGGCCTCGGGGACGAGCCCGAGCGGCTGCTGGATTTCCTGCGCGCGGGCGGGAATGTCGCGATCTTCCAGCTTCAGGACGCCGGCTGGCGGGAGGACTACCTGTCGCTTCCGCTGAGCCTGAGCAACGACAGTTCCGCGGTCGGCGAGATCACCGCCCCCGAGGACGCGATCTTCAACGAGCCCGGCGAGGTTGCCTCGCTGGCGGGCGCGATGATCTACGACACGATCGTCGCCGCCGATCCGGGCTGGGAGGTGCTGGCGGTTGACGAGGGCGAACGCCCCGCGATCCTCCGAGCGCAGGTGGGCGAGGGCCAACTGCTCGTGGTTCAGCCGTCCGTCGATCGCTACCTCACCGGGATGCTTGAGCCGCCTGAGGGCCTGTCTACGCGCGATTGCGCGAACCTGCTGCGCAACGTGCTCGCGTTTCTCCGCTGAGGCCTCGCTCAGCGGAGGCGGCCGACCGCCGCCTCCGCTTCCGCCGCAAGACCGGTCGCCACGTCGCGCACCACGATCGTCCACTCGCCCGCCGGGTCACTGAGCGCGAGAGGCACAGCGACCTCCGCCCGCCCGCGCTCGGCCTTCACCTGGCGATCGTACTCGTAGCGCGGCCGGTCCTCACCCGCCGGAGTCACCGAGATGTGCAGCACGTGATCGGTGGGGGTGAGTGCAGCACTCACTTCCGCCTCCACCACGAGGTGATCATCGACCTGAGAGGCCGATGCGCGCAGGTCCTCGGGCCGGTAGGGCAGCAGCGCGAGGAAGCATGCCTCGCCGGGGCCCGGATTGACCTCAAGCTCATCGCGCCGCCCGAGTTCCTCACCGGTCCTCACATCATACACCCACGCGCTCCGCGGCAGGCTGATGCTCAGCAGCCCCTCGTCCGCGGCGTCGGCGCCCGAGCCTCGCAGCACGCTGAGGTACTCTGCCGCGCCGAGCTTGAAGCGGAAGAGCCGCGCCTCGCGAGGCAGATCTCCAGCCGTGGTCTCCCAGCGGATGCTGGGATTGAAGCCGACCTCGGCGATGCCCGCATCGAGCACATCGGCGCTCTCCGCCGATGCGTACTCGCCGAGCACGAACATCGCGCCGCTCTCTGCAAGTGACGCAAGCGGCGCACCGGTCTCCCGCGGTCGGCCGTGGCCGGAGTGTGTCGCGGGCATCACGTCCGCGACGACCTTCCCTCCGTCGGCCACGAAACGCTCGATCGCCGCGACGGTTTCGTCCGAGAGCGCCACGCAGGATGGCAGCACGAGCAGCTCCACGCCGCGCATCGCCGCGCCGTCCAACTCCTCGGGCAACACGTAGCGGTAGGCGACACCGTGGCGGATCAACGCCGCGGCCATCGCGTTGTCAGAAGCGTGGTAGCGCTCCCAGCCGGAATCGGTGGGATGTCCCGCCTCCAGCGCCGAGAAAGCGTAAACCGCGTGCTTGCTCGCCTGGGAGTGCAGGATCGCGGCCTGCGGCGCGCTGCGATCGGCCACTCGCAGCAGACGGCCGATCCCATCGGTCAG
This sequence comes from Armatimonadota bacterium, assembly GCA_051745855.1. GTDB lineage: Bacteria > Armatimonadota > Zipacnadia > Zipacnadales > UBA5352 > UBA5352. The sequence continues at coordinate 9,536 of JBNJEK010000107.1, read as the reverse complement.
GTCCGCGGCGGCTTCAGTGACCGCCCGGCTGCGACCGGTCTCCCGCCACAGCGGGCCGAACATGTACCAGGGCGTGAAGCCCGGGCCCCGACTGGAGTACGCCCACGGCTCGATCGGGTCCCACCAGATCGGCATGACGCCGCCGTTGAGCGCGAAACGCCAGACGAAATGCGCGCACCCCTCGGCCCCGGTGCGGTAGCCGAACCAGGACAGCACCGGCGCGTCCGACCACGACATGTCCCGGTCGGCGACGTGACGGTGGCTGTAACGCAGCAGGATCTCCTCGTGTGGCACCCACTGCGCAAAGTTCGTGCCGGAGAGCGAGTTGTACTTGTAAGGGTTGGTGAAACTCATCCGGACCTCAGGATAGCGCTCGCGGACCTCATCGTGCACGGTCGCGTACATCCCCGCCCACACATGGTCCATGTGCAGGCGGTAGTCAACCCACAGCGCGGGGTTTTCGGCACCCTTCATCTCGGATGCCAGCGGCATCGGCACGTCGTCGTATGACGCGAAGTCGGTACCCCACTCCTCATTTGCCGCGCTGATCGACCCGTAGTTCTCCTCAGCCCACTCCCGGAAGGCCGCGAGACAGTGCTCGCTTCCGCACATCTCGACGTCTCCGCGCTGTGAGAGATGCGTCTCATCCTCCATGTTGAAGCCGAGGAAGCCCCAGCGGCGATCATTGCCGATGTTCTCGACGGTTCGCGTTACGATCGCGCGCAGATTCTCGGGGTTGCTCACACACGGCTCGCGCACATTCCCGGAGGCCCTGTTGCGAATTCCGGCGCGCGCCACACCACCGAATGCGGGCATGCCGCGCTCGATCATGTACTCATTGACTGTCGCAGCCTCGACGCCGTATGCGCGGAAGAAGTCCACCAGGTGCGTCTCCAGCCATGGTGCGCAGCGAATGTGCATCGCCGCGTAGCCGACGCCCAGCCGGAAGCGATCGAGATGATCGGCATTCGCGCTCGGCACGAACAACGGCTTCTCCACGCGGTCGGCCAGCACTCCGTCGTCCAGCGCCGATGCCACTACCCGGTGATAGACGCTCAGAGGCTCGCGCACATTCAACGTGAACTGCTCGGTGCCGTCGCTGCCCTCATCGACAGCGCGCTCAGCCCGCGAGATCACGCGGCCGAATGCGTCCACCAACTCCACGCGCAGGGTGCCCTGCGCCTCGGCGGAGCACGGCACGCTCACCTCAACCTCGTCGCCGGGATCCGCGGTCTCAGGCACAGTCAACTCGCCCAGTGAGATCCGAGGTTCCAAGCCAGGGACCACGGCGGCCGCGAAATCAAGTGGCTGGTCGCCGCTCAGTAGCGCGATTCGGGCGATGCCTGGCCCACGCCGCCCCTGCGGCAGTTCCTGCGCGGGCACCGTCAGTTCGGCTTTGCCGCCATCGCCCGGCGCAATCCGGCGCTCAAAGCTCTCGCCCACCTCGAAGCGATGATCCCAGGTGACCTGCACCGTCAGCGCCTCCGCACGGGGAGAATCCACCGTGATCGTCAGTCCATCCGCTCCGAAGGTCAGGTCGGCGATCTGACTCTCAGGAGTGCGGCCCGCCGCCCAGACGAGCGCGCGACTGAGCGCCGCCCAGCGGTACTCCCAGTACTCGTTCGTGCCCTCGCGGAAGGGCACGAGCCCCGAGACGCTGTCCGACCACACAAGCCGCGCCACCCGTCCGTCGCCCATCGATCCGGCGGACAGCGAGCGCAGCACCTGCGAACCCGTGGTCGCGGTAAGCACGTCCGGGTCGAGAGCGCCGAGAACATCGGCCAGCGCATCTGCGCTTAGCGCCTCGTCCGGAAGGCGATCGAGCAATCTCGCGAGTTGCTCGGGACGCGCCGCATCGCCGCCCGCGAGCGGCTGGACGGCAACGAGTCCGGCGCCCCGCTCCACCGCACTGATGACCGCAGAGATCACCGAGGACTCCGACGGCCGCCCCGCCAGCACGATGACGTCGTAGTCGCCGCCGACGAGGCGCCGCTCGATGTCGGTTGCGTCAAAGGCCACACACTGATCGACATCTCCCGATCCGCGGTAGGTCGGGCAGTAAACCACGTCGTAGTCGAGATCCACGCGCTGAGCAAGTTCCGCCGCATCGCGCTGATACTCGCCCACGAACACCAGTGCGCGGACGGGCCCGTCGGGAAGCGGTCGCCACGGGCTCAGCGCCGGAGTCTCCCACGGCTCGCCGAAGCCGCGCTCATCCTCGCCGGTGCACTTGCGCGCCTCGAAGATGCCGCCGAGGCCGATCGCGCCGCGGAAGACCTGCGCATAGGCATACTCCACCCAACCGGTCTTGTTTGCGCGGTAGAGGTTCGCTGATCGCAGCCGCTTCGCTCCCTCGTCCACGATGATCCGCCCGACCTGCAACTCGTAGTCATCTCCGACATCCAGCCGGAAGTAGGGGTAAAGATCGTCCGGGCTTCCATCCTCCATCTCCTGAACCACCGCGATCCCGGCCTGCCCCCCCTCGCCCGCGCGAACCACCGAGATCACAGTGAAGATGTCACCGGCCTCGACGGGCACATCGAGGCGCTGTGACGCGATCCCGTAGTCGCCATCATTGCGCAACGCCCAATGCTGACTCATCGGTGCGATCTCGTGATGCGTGGTGTGCTCGGAGAGCCTCCACCCGGGCACCGAACCATCCGCGGCCGGGCGCAACGCCGGGTTCTCCAGAAGCGCCTCGGGCAGATCGAGGCCGTCAACGATCGGTGGCCGATCATCGGAGGGCTCGGCCGCGAACCTCAAACGGCCGAATTTGTCAGGGATGGGGAACTTGTGCAGCCCCTCTTCCAGCGGAGCCCAGGTGCTCCACTCGGTCGGCTCCACCGGCCGATGCTCGCGGCCGACGTTGAAGCCCCAGACCTCGCCGGGGCGCGGGGCGCGATCCGCGAGGTCACTCCACGGGATCGCCATCTCCAGCATCCACGCCTGCTCGCCGATCTCAGCGGCCACGCGCACGTCGGCATCGTAGCTGCCGTCGGTCCCGCGCTCATCGTACACCACGCCTCGCGCATTTACGATGAAGTGCAGGTAGGTGTCTGAGTCAGGATCGGGCTGGAGGAACACCTCCACCGCATCCTCCATCCACGTCTCCCCGTCGCGGGAGGTCACGTCCGCGGTGATCGTGTCGGGATCGGGCTCAAGACAGATGACATGCAGGTACAAAGCACGGTCGTCCCACGCCGTCCGCACCGTCGTCTGACGGAATGCGCGTTCGGCGCCGGCAGTACCCAGAACACTGAAATCAGTCGCCACCATCGCGCTCTGCCAGCATTCATCAAGTGGGCGGGCGTCGATCGCAGCGGGTTCGGGCGCCCTCGCCGAAACCAGCGTCTGACACAGTCCGGCGGTACCTGCTCCCACGGTGACAAGAGCCGCCAGCAGCGCGGCCGATGCGAAATGCATGCGCGGACGACAGAGCGTGTACATGATCGTCCCTCCCGCAGTGACATGATGCAAGCGGGCGCCTGCGACTCGCGCCCCTGCCGGCTTACTCGCTGGCAAGCCAGCTTATGAGCTGATTGAGGTAGGTGACCTTCGGCGCAAAGCTCCGCGGGTTGTCGAAGAGACCGCGATACGGCGCTCCCTCTCCCTGGTTGATGCCCACATGCAGGATCGCCACCGGCTGGTGGTTGTAAAGGTCGAACTCGAAGTCGCCGGGCCCGAAGACCATCAGGCCGCCGTAGCGTTCCTCGGACATCGCCTGTCGCCAGCGAATCCGATAGTCCGGCCCGAGGTCCTCGGGCAGGTCAAGCTCCGCGCCGATCAGCGCCCTGTCGGTATCCACCAGCACCAGCTTCCCATCGGTGACCTCTATGCGCGATTCAGTGTCCTCGGGCACCCGGCCGCTCCATTGCGCAAGCTCGTCCGGGTCATCGAAGGTGAACTCGCGAATCGTAGTCGCCTGATCGCCATCGCCGAGGCGTTCGAGCGTGAAGCTGTCGATTTCGATCGGGCCAACTGACTGGATTCCACTCCACAGGCGCAGCCAGCGGGCAGGCTGACCGGAGAAACTGCCCTCGTGCGCGACCGTGCCGTCCACCTCGAACACATACTCATCCTCGCGGACTGTGAGGGCGTAGTCGTGGAACTCGCCCAACGCCCCACCGCGCACCCGCGCCGCCGTATGAGCCTCGGAGTTCGCGGTGTCGGTTTCGAAGAGCACGTTGCGAAGCTCCGCGTCCCGTGCGCCGAAAAGCGCCTCCATACTGGCGAACGCCTGCTCCCGCAGCGCCTCCGCCACATCAGGCTCGGAGAACTGCGCGGCTCGCTCGAACCCGAGCGCGTAGTTCGGGAAGTTCCGCACACTCCGTCCGCGCCACGACTTCGGGGCGTACTTGTGCGCGTAGCGGTAGGTTTCATCGGCTGCTTCGGTCAGCAGCCAGGTGGAGAATCGCCTGAAGATCTCCTCCACCCGCGGCTCCCGGGTCACCTCGTACATCGCATCGAGGCCCTTGATCAACTGGTGAAGCATGAACGTGGTGCCACGGTGTGGCGGGTCCTCGGTGTTCGGAGTATCCCAGTTGCCACGGCCGGGCGATTGACATCGCTCGACGAAGTCGAGTACCCGGTACACCACCTCGAGCAGTTCAGGATCATTGGTCACCTCGTAGGTGACGATGCTCGTGAGGATCGCGTTACCTGCATCACGTTCCTCGCGCAGGCCGTAAGGCGGCCGCCCGCCTGTGTCCTCAGGTCGCGGCCCCGAGTTATATGCCACGTAGCGGCTCAGGAGAAGGCCAGCGTCCAGCCCCTGGCGCTCGCCGGTCAGGTAGTACACCTGCAGCGGCCCCTGCGGCCATCCTGCGTGGCCGAAGTTCGGGCCCTCAAGCTGATGCCCCTCGCGCGTGGTGTGCGAGTGAACAAACGAGCCTCCGATCCTGTGCTCCGAGCGTGACCAGTGGATGATGTCGACCGGAACGAAGTGGCGTGTCGCCTGGTCCGCGCGCTCGAGCATATCCGCTCTCGCGGTGCGAGCGAACTGGGAGAGCGTCGCATGCGGGAAGTCATACTCCATGTTCGTCCACATCCGCCCCATCCCGGGCACATAGCCGCCAGGCTGGAACACTCCGCCGAAGTCCTCCATTCCGTACGCGCTGCGATTGTTGACGATCAGATCGAATGCGCGGTCAACCTCCGCCTCGTAGTTCGGCCACGCTGCGGGTTCACTACGCGGCTGGATCGGGCCGAACGCGCCGCTGTCGCAGTAGTGTTCGGCAGTCGCGATCGCATGCAGGGGGTGCATCGTCCCCGCCACCAGCGACTGCACCTCATCCGCATCCGCCTCTCCGTCAGCGAATCCGAGCGCAATATGATGAGCGATCGCCGAACTCTGAGCCCATGTGAAGGACCTGTCTACCGCCGCGGGCCAGATGCCGAATGTGATCCGCGCTCCCCCGGCTTCCGGGGTGGCGGTAAGCGACTTCGGATGGCGCGCAGCCATCTCCCGGACGCCGACCGCGACCGTGCCGTGCTCACCCGACAGCGCCATCCAGCCGCCGAGGCGTTCGCCCACCCAGTCGGGATCCTCACCGTCAACCGGGCCTACTGCCGCGGTGCCCTCGAAGGATGCGACATCGTATCCCTCGCCATCCTGCAGGGCCGACCATCCATCGCCGAGTTCGCGCTCGAATGTGCCGTCCTTCAGCCCGACGGTCATCTGTGAGGCCGCCGGCGTGACCCCGAGAGCAAGCTCCGCCTCGTGGAGTTCAAGCCGCCAACTGTCATCCTTCTGCACGAGCCATGCCTCGAGCATCATCGCCGGCCGCTGCTCTTCCACGAGCAGGCGTCCCCTGACGCCGATATTCGGCCCGTCCCACTGCAGTTCGCCCTCGAAAGAGACCATCGTCCCATGAGGCGAACGCTCGACGAGCCGATACTCCGTGATAGCGACGGACGCCTCCTCGGCGCCGCGGTCGCCGATCGCAAGCCGCGCAGTCACCGGACCGGTGAGCACCGTCCGAGGCCCGTCCTCGCCAAGCGTCTCGACCTGCTCGATCAGCCCTCCGCCGAGGCTCACGCGGAGAGCGGACGTCTCGACGGCTGTCTCTGTCCCGAGTTCCTCGACCTCCAGCGAGCGAGAGAGCGGCTCTCCGTTCTGATCCGGGCGCAGCACAACGCGGGCCTCCTCGCCGGCGGGGAGGTCGGTGTGAAAGCGCAGCCGGAGCCACTTCACGCTGCCGTCGGGCCAGTGCACCAGCGGCTCGGCATCGAACGCTATCGATTGGCCCTCCGCGTCTTCCAGTCGCAACCGTGCTCCCGCATGCAAAGTCCCCTCGGCCAGCGGCACACCCGTCACCACCGGCTCGTTCGCGCGAGTGACTCCGGCGCGCTCAGAGACCGTCAATGTCACGGGCGCAAAGCTGGCCTCGGATCGATCCCAACTTGCGTCGCGGGCCGACTGCAACGCCTCGTGGACCGCCCCGGCCTCAGCCGCGATCTGCTCCTCATCCGGCAGGGGCAGGAATCGCACGTAGTCGAGGTACACCGGGCCGGGATTGACCTCGTCGGTGTACATGTGCGAAACGACGATCTCAAAGTCCTCATCGACCTCCACCACGCCGAGATCGTACTCACGGCCGCCCGCCACGCGCACCCACTCGCCGTCCTCGCGAAGCGCCATGTCGCGCTTCGGGTCGCTTAGATACGCGCGATAGCGCCCCGGTATAACGTCCTCGAAGCTCAGCGCCAGTGGCTCGCCATCCGGCTCGGTGTCGGATTTGACGATGGTATTGTTCGAAAAGCCCCAGGGATTGACCGCAACGTCAGAGATCACCTGCTCGGGCATTTGTATCTCAATCGACGCCCAGCGTCCGTCGCCATCGGTGTCTTCGTCGCTGATTCTCGTCTCAGGCGCTGCGTCCTCGGCCTCGATCATAAGGCCGACTCGCGACCCGGGTTCGTGCAGCGTGGTGTGCAGCACATTCACGCCAGTCTCATAGGGATCGATCGGGACGTCGGCGGGCGCGATCTCCACCCGGTCCACCCAGACCGTCCCGCCACCCCAGACGCCCTGGAGCATCATATGGCCCATGCCGGGTTCCGCACCCGTCACGAATGTCGCCGTGCGCTCAATGTACCCCCTGGTGGCGCGACTTTCGATGCGCGCCAGCGGCCTCGCCGTACCAAGCTGATGCATCGCGAGGCGAACGCCCATCACCCCGCTCACACCTCGCAGGCGCATCTTCAACTCGTACTGTGTCCTCGGCTCGAGGGCGATCGGCGTCTCATGCATCATCATCCAGCGGCCCTGGTCGCGGAAGTCCATGAAGAGCACCTGACCGTCCTCGGCGCCCTCGTCCTCGTCCACGGTGAACTCGGGCGTGTTGTCCGGCGCATACCAGCCGTCAAGGCTCGCGGCTGTGTCGAAGTCGTCGCGCAGACTTGCTACTGGAGGAGTGGTCCTCTCGGGCTGCCAGTCGATCCTGATCGAATCCGTCTGCACGGCGCCACGGCTGTTCATGCCGTTCCAGATCGCGATGCGATCGAGCGTCCGGCCGGAGTACGTCGTGTTGACGACCTCCTCGCCGTCCACCGTCACGACCACCTGATCGCCCTCGACCTCCACGAGGTAGTCCCGCCACTCTTGCTTCGTGCCGATGTCGGGGTAGAAGACCTGTCGAAGCTGCGTGCTGTAGTTGTCAAGCTCCACCATCAGCCCCTCGCGCCCCGAGCCCTGCCCGAGGCCGAGCTGGATGGTGTTGCGCCCGCCTCCGTAGATGTAAAGACCGCCGTAGGCGCCCTCGTCCGCCCTCATGCGCGCGGCAATCGTAAGGCTTCCGGGCAGGGGCACGCCGAAATTCGCGTCGAGCGCCCGGACGTTCCCGTCTGCCTGGCCGATCACCGACAGAACCCCGTCTGCAAGCTCGATGTCCTCATCGCTCACGCGAGACGTGCGGAAGGCCCCGATGTCCTCGGAGAAGTCCTCGTCAATGACCGCCACGGGCTCGGCATCCTGGGCGACGGCGGGCATGCACCCGACCGCCAGTACCAATCCGATGAGTGCGACGGCTGCGGCGGAGACTCCGGCGTGGTTCATGACAGAGGAACGCATGGGCGACTCACCCCTCGGGCTGATCGATCAACGTGAGCGGGGCGCGAGTTGTTCGCTCGCGCCCCGTTTCCTGCAAGGTACGTCTACCAGCGGTAGATCCGTACTTCCCACGGCTCGAATGTCGTCCGAAGCGCGCCGCCCTCAAGGGCCACGGCCTCTCCGGTCTCGAAGTCCAGCAGCCGGCCCTCGGTGCCATCAGGCAGCGGCACATCAAGCTGCGCGGGTTCCTCCGACCCGTTGATCACCGCGACGACGCGCGTGCCGTCCGCCTCGCGCGTCCACACGCGGAAGGGCTCCGGCGCATCCATCTGATCCGCGGCCGTCCGCTCAGCGGTCAGCCACGGCATCAGGTCGTTGAGAAGCTGCACGGTGTCCACAATCCCCGCCCACTTCTCGGGCGCGTCCTCGGACATGTGGTAGCGGCTCTTCGGCCACCAGTACCAGATCAGCCCGTCGCTGCCCTCAGCCAGCGCAAGAAAAGCCATCGCGCGGGTCTGCTCGATCGTCGGCTTGTCCGGGACACCGATCTCGGCCCGGGCGCGCTCAACGTCGCTCCAGCGGTAGTCGTGGCCCTGCAGCACCGTCCAGACCGGGCGATCCGGCCCGACAGCCTCCCGGCCCATCTCCACCCAGTCCTCCACCATCGTCAGCGGCCGGTCCGGACCACTCGGGCGCAGCGGGTAAGGGTCATTCCAGTGGATGTCCTGCGCATCCGCCCACTCGTCGAACGCGTTCGGGCGGCAGTACACCACGCTCGTCGGATGGAAGGGATCGACCATCCGCACCGCCTCGCGCACCCGCTCCATGTCCTTGGAGGTCATTCCCCGGATCTCAGGCTCATCCATCAGATACCACGTCAGCAGCGCCGGGTGATCCATCAACTCCGACACGAAGCGCTGCACCCACGCGAGGTCGCCGTCACGCAGCTTCTCGCGACTCAGGCCGAGGAAGACCTTGATGTCGTGTTCATCCAGCAGGTCGAGATACGCGCGCGCCGTCTCCACCGTCTGCGGCGCGTGCTCGAAGAGGTAGTCATGTGTCAGGTTGAAGCCCGCCTCCAGCAGCCCGTCCACCTCGGTGATGCTGTCACTGGGGTCGCGGTAGGTGCCCAGCGGAAAGTAAGGCTCGCCGTCCACCAGCGCGATCCGGTCGTCGCGGAAGGTGACCACGCTGCCAGGCTGCTTGTTGTTGAAGATCGCCTCGCGCACGATCGGGTCGCCCTCGCCGGTGACCTCGATCCGCACGTCATGGATGCCCTCGGCAAGGTCGGTAGCCGGCTGGAAGCGCAGTCGGTAGTCCTCGCGCTCGACGACCTCGACCGGCTGCTCGTTGATCGTCACCGCAACCTCGGCCTCAAGGCCGGGAGGTCCGAAGGCGACCGCCATCTCGGGCCGCGGCTCCTCCGTCCACTCCCACTCCGGCGTGACCTCAGGCGGCCATGCGACGGCATCCTCTGCGACCACAA
>JBNJEK010000106.1:0-13538 GCA_051745855.1 Armatimonadota bacterium | reverse complement strand
ATGTATATTCGTATGCGCATAGGTATTTCGAACACGGTTTGACCCACGAACTGGACACGGGAGGCGCTGATGGAGACTTCGCAGAGGGAGTACGAGGATCTGGCGCAGCTTTTCAAGGCGCTCGGGCACCCGGCCCGCCTGCAGATAATCATGCAGACAATCGACGGGGAGTTCTGCGTGCAGGAGATCGGCGAGAGACTTGACCGCAGCCAGCCGAATGTCTCTCAGCATCTGACCGTATTGCGCGAACGGGGGCTGGTCGTGCCGGAGCGCCGCGGAAAGAAGGTCTGCTACCAACTTGCGGACGAGGGCGTCAGAGAGATCATCACGCGCGCGATGGAGGTCATCGGCCGGGACGCCGATCGCTGAAATCTCGTGCTTCTGCGCAGAACGGAGGCAGTGCGATGGAACTGACAGTAGCATTCAGCACGGACGATGGCGAGCAGCTTAAGACCGACGATCATGCAGGGATGGCGAAGTTCTTCGATCTGTACACGTTCACCGACGGCAGCGCCGAATTCGTCGAGCGGCGTGAGAACTCGAAGTTTGCGGGTGATGAGAGCATGCGCCACGGCGACCCGGAGAAGGCGAAGAAGTCGCTCAGCGCGCTGGAGGGCGTTGATGTCTGGGCCAGTCCGCGCTTCGGCCCCAACCTGCCACGCCTGCTCAAGAAGCTGGTCTGTACGGTTGTGCGGGTTAAAACGATCGAGGACGGCGTGGAACTGGTGGGGCAGCATTTCGACGAGGTGGCCCGCCAGCACAAGGCGGGCGAGGAGCGCAGCCACGTGGTTCTCCAGCCCGAGTGAGCGGCCTGTGCGTGAACGATCAGATGGAGGAAGTGGCCAGGATGCAGTCATTCACGTTCGGATCCCCGCAGTTTGAGGAGATGCTGAGCGAGTCGGCGCATGTGACTGGAGAGGTGCGGATGCTTCAGTCGATCGCGGAGCGCGGGATGGTTGCTCTGGACGTGGGCGCGAATCGGGGAGTGACCACGGTGACCATCGCGAAGGCGGTCGGCGATGCCGGCGAGGTTTGGGCATTCGAGCCGGTGCCGGAGTATTTCGACGCACTCCGCGTGAATCTCCGCTCCAATGCGGTCGAGAACACGCGGGCCTACCGCCTCGCGCTGAGCGACCGCAACGGTGGGGTGGCCCTTTACAAGCACGGGGGCGGCAGCGGCGTGGTGCCCGCCGAGGATGCCGAGAGGCTGCCGGTGCCTGCCACCACGGTGGATGAGTTCGTCGCCACCCGCGCCATCGAGGCCGTGGACGTGCTCAGCGCCGACTGCGAGGGTAGCGAGTTGCGGCTGTTTGAGGGCGCCGCGAACACGCTGCGACGGGACGGTCCTGCGATCTTCTGCGAGATACATCACGGCTACCTCGATACCCTCGGCCTCACTGCGCGGAAAGTCGCGGACTACCTCGCGGGCCTCGGCTACACAGTCAGGCCGCTGCGCGTGGAGGACCTGGATGGCGAGGCGGCCATCGACGAGTGTACGCATATCCACGCCTGGCGGCATCGCTGAGGCCCCCCATTCTCCACGGCGCGTGAACTTGAGCGCTCTGGTCCTCGTCACAGCATGAGGGTGGTGCGATCGTCCCGCGACTGGCTCGGGTGTATCCTGAGATTGTCGGCGCAGCAGCAGCGTTCAGCAAAGAACCCGGACTCCGGGCGCCCCCGCCCGGAGAGTCGTCTCAGGTCGGCGTTGAGGCGGAAACGGCGTCCAGGCGAGGGCGCCTGGACTCCAGACTCGGGGCGAGATTTCCCCGGAAAGAGATAACACGGAGGCAGCCAGCGACAGTCTGCGTTTACACCCCGTGGCGGATAAGGCCGAGGGTGTATCCTGAGATTGTCGGCGCAGCAGCAGCGTTCAGCAAAGAACCCGGACTCCGGGCGCCCTCGCCCGGAGAGTCGTCTCAGGTCGGCGTTGAGGCGGAAACGGCGTCCAGGCGAGGCGCCTGGACTCCAGACTCGGGGCGAAGGTTCCCTCGAACACGTAACTGGGGTCAACCACCGACAGTCTGCGTCTACACCCGACTGGCGCGCCACCTTGACGCCACCGGTCCCCCGTGGGTACAGTATCCGCTCCACACATCTACATGACTGGAGGACGTAGAATGCGCAGAGGCTTTACCTTGATCGAGCTGCTTGTGGTGATTGCGATCATCGCAATCCTGGCAGCTATCCTCTTCCCGGTGTTCGCGAGGGCCCGGGAGAAGGCCCGGCAGACGTCATGTTTGAGCAACACCAAGCAGATCATGCTTGCAGTACTTCAGTACGCACAGGACTACGACGAGACGTATCCCTATGCGTCGTCATGGGGCGACCCGGACAACCGCGTATACTGGGATGATGCTTTGCAGCCGTACATCAACAATGAGCAGATCTTCCGCTGCCCGAGTTCTCCGGGGCAGGCCAACGGATACGGCTGGAACTATCAGAACTTCGGCTACATGTCATCCGCCGGCAGCTTCAGCTACGGTCCCGGCAAGACGCTCGCCGAGGTAGCCGAGCCGGCCGAGACCATCATCATCGGTGACAACCCCGACCAGGGCTACTACGGCGCGGGCAGTCTGTTCATCTACGGCCCGAGCCAGCGTGACGCCGATGGGAACTCGACGAACGACCCCGCACTCGCCAACGTGTCCAAGCGGCACAACGAGGGCGGGAACTACGGCTTCTGCGACGGCCACTCGAAGTGGCTCAACGCCGCCACGGCGACCGCCGAAGACCGGCTGTGGACCGTCGCCGCGGACTGATCTCGCGCGGACAAACAGGCGAATGTGTTCGAACGCGGGGCCGGGAAGACTCGGCCCCGCGATCATGTACGCACCATCGCGGGCGACTCGTCGGCAGGGATTCGATCGCGGGGCGCCGAAGATGCGGCGCAGCGAAGACCGCAGCCGGGAGGTGCCCGAGTATGCTCCTCGACTTTCACGTTCACCTGGGGAACTGCTTCCGCCAGGAGTATCCGCATGGACGCCGCTCGCCGTCGGTGCACGGGTTGATCGACTGGATGGACCGCAACGGGATCGACATGGCGGTGCTTCAGCCGCTCGAGAGCCCCGAGGTGCATGTTGGCGGATACTACATGTCTGAGCAGGCCGTGGCAGACCGCGACGCCTACGCGGAGCGGCTGATCGCCTTTTGCTGCTTCGATCCGCGCATGACGGACCTGCCGCGGCTGATCGACACCTTCGTCGAGCGCCATGGAGCGCGGGGCTTCGGCGAGGCGCTCAACGGGCTTGCGATCGATGATGAGATGAACTGGCCGATCTACGAGAAGTGCTCCGAGCATGACATCCCGTTCGTCTTCGACATGGGACCGACGTACTGCTGGGACGAGGTGGGCCTGCCGCGGCTGGAGCGGATGCTTCAGCGTTTTCCCGGCTGCAGTTTCTGCGGACACGGGCCGGGCTTCTGGACGGCGATCTCGGGCGATGATCCGCGGCAGGGCTATCCTGAGGGTCCGATCACGCCGGGCGGGGCGATCGACAGACTGATGGCGGAGTACGACAACCTGTGGCTGGACATGTCGGCGGGGTCGGGGCATAACGCGATGACGCGGGACCCGGATTTCGCGGAGGGGTTCATCGAGCGGAACTGGCGGAAGATGATGTTCGCCACCGACTACTTCATCGTGGATCAGCAGGTGCCCAACATCGGGTGGTTCCGTGGCCTCGACATCACGGAGGAGCAGCGCGAGGCGATCGGGTCGGGGAATGCGCTGCGGCTGCTGGGGATGGAGTGAGAGACGAGCGAGGCGAATCCGGGACGGCAAGCGCCCTCCGGCGAGGGCGCCCTGGGCACAACCACGACGAAACGTCCCCCGGCGAGGCGCCGGGGCCACAACGACAACGGCTTTGACGGCGTTGCTTTCGTTGCTGCCGTATGTTATCCTGATTCGGGACGGTGGAGCGGCGAGATATTCGCTCTGATCGTGGATGCGAACCTGAGGACGGGACGCGCGAGAGGGTGGCAGACAGATGGGCAGGTGGCAGGGACTCGCGATCGCAGCCGCGCTGGCAGTGGCGGCGCTTCCGGCGGTCGGGCAGGGTGAGGCGCAGACGCCCGCGCCGCAGATGCCGGAGACCCCCGGGGACGCGGCCGACCTTTACGACGAAGTCCGAGTGCTGCAGACGATCCGCACGCTGGAGCTTTCCTCCGAGCAGATGGCGGAGCTGGTGGAGATAAATGCGCGCGTCATCGCTCAGGAGCGGGAGCTTGCCGGGGTGCGCGAGGCGACCTGGGAGCAGTACGAGGACGAGATAGAAGCGGTGCTCAGCGCGTGGATGCAGGGGCGAACGCCCTCGACCCGCGCGAGGAATGCGGCCGACCGGGCGGTCAATCGCGTCAACGATGCGCGGAGCAGCTTTGAGCGTGCGCGCACGGCGGCCGCACGGGAGTTCTACGACAGCCTCTCGGGCGGCCAGCGTAACCTCGTGGAGAGCCCCGGGGTGGCGGAGCAGCGGGAGGCCCGCACCCGGCGCATGGGTGGTATTGAGTCGGTGGGGCAGTACGTGCTCAACGAGCTTGACGCGATCCGGGACTTGATGCCCGATGAGTTCGAGATGCTCGCGGGCGCGGAGGCGCGGCGCATCGCCGAGACGATCGTGGGATCGAACGCTGGGAACGTCGAGGCGATGACCGACGGGGTGCTCGACGTTATGATCGATGTGTATGACTGGACGCCCCAGCGCTATCAGCAGCAGCGGCCCACGCTTCCGGAGCAGATCGAGGAGGCGCTGGGGTTCGAGCCGATGGCCGAGCGCCCGCCTGTGCGTTGGAGTGAGGTGGTGCGCGCGGCCACGAGTAGTCGGACAGCGGCGGCTGTCCGCGCAATTGCAGCCGCCCGCGGAGGTGAGGTGGAGTGAGGATGCGAACGACGAGATGGGTGACGGTCGCACTGGCGGTGGCTGTGTTCGCGGTCCCGGTCGCCGCTGATGAGATGCAGGACGCGATGGCGCGGGCGGACGCGCTGAACCTTTTCCGGCAGATCGACCTGCAGCGCGGCCAGGCCCGGCAGATGATCCCGCCGCTGCAACGGATCGTGCGCCTCGTGGAGACGCACGAGCAACAGCGGAAGCAGTCGCTGAACCGGATGGAGTCGACTCTGCGGCGCGCCCGTCAGCAGCTTGTGGCCGGCGCGGAGTTGGCCAGCGAAGCGGAGGAGGCGATGGAGCAGTTCGAGGAGCAGCGGGAGGCGTCGCAGCGCGATCTCTACCGCTCGGTCGATGCAGAGATGCAGGCCATCGCCGAAGTGCTCACACGGGAGCAGAATGAGCTTCTTGACTGGACCGCGCCGGCGTCGATCCGCCCGGAGCGGAACATGGAGGAGCGGCTGCGAGTGCAGCAGGTCGCGATGGGTCGGATTCAGGAGGCCGGGCGGATGCTCGACAGGGTGAAGCACCTGGATGCGTTTAACTTCGTGACCGGTCGCGGGCCCATGCTCAACGACTACCTCGCGGGATATTTCCGCCCGGACAGCCCGCAGTTCCGGGAGGCGTACCAGATCACCCTCGACTACACCGACGAGGTCCGGATGCTGCGGGAAGAGCAGTGGCAGGAGCAGGGCCTTGAAATTGCCACGGCGATGGTCGAAGACCTGGGACTGATGCCGACGGTCGACCCCGAGCGCCGGCCCGGCGCGGTGTCGTGGAGGAGCCTCTACCGACTGGTGACGAGCCCGGAGACACTCGAGGTCGTTCGGGAGATGGCGAGGTAGCTGGTTGAGCGGGCCGGACCGATGATGAGTGAATGTGACGGGCACCGCCCTGAGAATACGATGTCGTGCAACGGAGAACGCAGGAGTTGGTGAAGATGGAATCGGTCGGCCCCGCCTCTGATGTGGCGACGATCCGCATGCGCCTGAGGGAACTGCTCATCGAGCGTGCGATTCAGCGCGGGCACTTCGTGCTGGCATCGGGCCAGACGAGCAGTTACTACGTGGACAAGACTCAGATCACGCTGATGGGCGAGGGGCTCTACTGCCTCGCGCGGGTGGTGCTCGATCAACTCGAGGGGATGGACGTGCAGGCGGTGGGCGGGATGACCATCGGCGCCGACCCGATCGCCGGCGCGGTCTCGGCCCTGGGGCTCTGCCACGGCCAGCACCTCGATGCATTCATCGTGCGCAAGGAGCGCAAGGAGCGCGGCACGAGGCAGCGAGTGGAGGGCCCGCTGGAGCAGAACGCGCGGGTGGTCGTGCTTGAGGACGTGATCACCACCGGCGGCTCCGCTCTCGAGGCCATCAGGGCCGTCGAGGAGGAGTGTAACGCCACCGTGGTGCAGGTCATCGTGATGGTCGACCGGCTCCAGGGGGGGCGCGAGGCCATCGTCGAGGCCGGCTACGATTTCACCGCACTCTTCACCGTGCAGGACCTCGGCGTGGAGCCGGAGTAAAGAGCGGCAGCGACAGCCACGGCAGGGCAGGGCGTCGGCGGTGAGAGAGGGAGCGGCCACCGCGCCTGTCGCAGCCGATGACTGCTCAAGTCGAACTCAGCCCCCCGCCACCGCGTCAGTCCCCACGCGGCACCCCGACTGAAGGATTCGCCGGGTACCCCTCGAAGTACCCGGCGCCGCGCATTCATTGAGTGAGCCCTCACCCGCAGAGGAGAGTGTCCATGCGCTTCAGAGCCGCCTTCGCACTGCTGATCGCCCTCCCGGCGCTCGCATCGGCAGCCCAGGCCGTCCCACCGCAGTTCGACCCCGAGACGATGATGCGACCGTCGGAAGTTGAGCGTGGGATGACCGGCTACGGGCTGAGCGTCTTTCAGGGCGTCGAGATTACGCGCTTCGACGTCGAGGTGCTCGGGGTGCTCACGAAGGCGAATCTCGGGCAGGACCTGATCCTGATCAAGGTTACCTCCGGCCCGGTGGTGGAGCGCGAATCGGGCATCATCGGCGGGATGAGCGGCAGTCCGATCTACGTCAACGGCAAGCTGATCGGCGCGATCGCCTACGGGTGGGGCTTTCTGCGCGAGGCGATCGGGGGCGTCACGCCGATCGAGGCGATGCTTGACTCATACACCGGCGACGAGCAGGCCCGCCTTCCCGACGACCATCCCGCCCGCGGCGCTCGCCTCGACGGCCGCTGGGTTGAGCAGGCGCGGATCGCCGACGGCGGCCCGGCTTTCCACGACGACACGACGATCAACATGAGTCCGGTCAGTCCGGTGATCAACGTCGCGGGTATGAACGAGGCGGGGATGGCGCGGCTCGAGCAGCTTTTCGCGCCTCATGACCTGCAGACGATCGCCGGCCCGGGGCGGCTGGAGAACGGGCCCGAGGTTGATCTCCAGGCGGGCTCGGCGATCGGGGTCAAGCTCATCGACGGCGACTTCGATGTCAGCGGCGTGGGCACCGTCACCTGGCGCGAGGGCGAGCAGGTGCTGGCATTCGGGCACCCGATGCTCGAGATCGGTCCCGTGGAGATTCCGGTGACCACCGCGTGGATCCACGACTTCCTGCCCTCGATGCAGCGCTCGAACAAGCTGTCGTCGCCGATGGAGATCGTCGGCTCGATGCTCACCGACGGGTCATGGTCGGTCGCGGCACAGGTGGGCGCCGAGGCGCCGATGATCCCGGCGACCTTCACCGTCACAGACGAGCAGCGCGGCCGCACCAACACCTACGAGGTGGAGGTCGCGCGGCATGAAAGCCTCACCTCGGGCCTTCTTATGTCAGGGCTGCTGTCGTCACTTGGCGCCGGCTCGAATGTTGGGGCCGAGGGCCTCGCCACCCTCGACTTCGAACTGGCAGGCGATGAGGGCGCGGTCATCAGTCGCCGCGACGTAGTCTGGCACCCGGGCGTGTACACTCCCGCGATCTCGTGGGTGGACGAAGCGCTTTACTTCCTCACGGAGAACCGCTTCACGCCGCAGCAGCCAGCGTCCCTGCGTGCCTCGATCAGCCTGCGCGACGACGAGAAGCTCGCCGCCGTCGAGCGTGTGTACACCGATGAGCAGGTCGCGCGGGCGGGCGAGGAGTTGACGGTGCACGTGGTCCTGCGGCCCGAGGGCGGGGAGACATTTGAGAGGACCGTCACCTTCGATCTCCCCGACGACCTCCCCAGCGGCACGCTGCGCGTGGGCGCCGCGGCCGGTGGTGAGGAGTACTCGCTGCGGAGCCTGCTGCGCCTGCTGCTGCCTCAGATCGACAGCCTCGAGGACATCGCCGAGATCATCCGCACGATGAAGCGCTCCGATCAGCTTTACGTGGCCGCGGCCATCCCGGAGATCACGCTGGGGCTGGAGGGGGAGGCGCTTCCTGCCGCGCCGACCAGCGTGGTCAAGATATTCACGGAGGACGACCGGAGCAATCTGACCGCGGGATACACGGAGATGAGCGAGACATTCGACAGCGAGCACTTTCTCTACGGCGTTCAGATCGCGCGCATCCCGACTGAGAATCGCAAGGGCGAGCGTGGCACGATCAAGCGCACGGAGTCCGAATCTGCGAGCGCGTCGGCATCCGCGGCCACGATGACGGTCAGCGCGGGCGGACGGGAGCTTGAGCGCATGTGGTGGGCCGCGTCGGCCATCGATCCGGACATTCGGCCGCTGCAGGATGACGACGGCCTGCCCGGGCCGGACCTGGATCCCGACGGCACCGATCTCGAGGAGGAACTTGAGGAGGAGCCAGTGCTGCCGGACGAGGACGGGGAGGGCGCGGCAGAACTGGGCGATGCCGATCTCGAGCATCCCGAACCTGATGGCGAGGCACTCGCGCGCGGTCTGGAGAGCATCTCACACACCGGCGCGGACGACTTCGAGGACGGGAAGGCCGAGGGTACGATGGTCCGCAGCGACGGGGCGATCGTCCTCGCGCCACGGGCGGAGTTTGTCGCGAAGGTCGCTGAGCCGTCGATCTGGAGCATCGCGGCGGACGGCGACGCGGCCTGGTTCGGCACAGCCAATCCCGGCCGGGTCTATCGCTGGACCCCCGACGGTGAGGCCGAGGTCGTCGCTGACACCGGCGACATGATGGTGCTCTCACTGCTGCCACTTGGCGACGGAGACGTGCTGGCCGGCACCGCGCCCGGTGGCCGCGTCCTGCACATCGCCGCGGACGGATCGATCGTTCGCGAGTGGGACCTCGACGCGGAGTGGGTCTGGTCGCTTGTCCGAGATGATCGCGGCCTGCTTGCGGGAACTGGCCCCGGGGGCGTGATCTACCGCCTGGCGGATGAGCCGACCTTCCTCACGCGCATCACACAGCCGCATGTGTTCGACCTGCTTTACACCGGCGAGATTCTCTACGCGGCGGGCGGGGAGAACGAGGGCGGGGTGTTCTCGATCGACCCCGCGGGGAGCGTGAGGGCTGTCTTCGCGAGCGGCGAATCGTCGTGCACCGCGCTCGCGCTCGATGACGCGGGACGGCTCATCATCGCCACCGCGGAGGACGGGAAGCTCTTCGCCGTCGAGCCGGGCGGGCGGCATGTCGAAGTGTACGACTGCGATGAGAACGTGATGGACGTCACATTCGGCGCCGGCCGCGCGTGGGCCGCGACCACCGACGAGGGGAAGATCGTGGCCGCCGATGATCGCGACCGCACGGCGGTCGCCCACCGGGAAACGGTGACCGACCAGGTGATGCGGATATCAGCGGGCGACGGAGCGGTCTTCGCGGCCACCGCGAACCCGGGCCGCGTCTGGCGCCTCGACACCGGATCGGTCGTCGAGGGGACCTACGCGTCGGAGGCGATGGACGCGGAGCGGATGAGCCGCTGGGCGCGGCTGAACTGGGATGCGACGGTCCCGGAGGGCGGGGCGCTGCAGATCGACGCTCGGTCGGGCAACAGCGAAATGCCGAGGGACGGGAACTGGAGCGCCTGGACGGGCGATTTGACGCGGTCCGGGCAGCGCCTCAGTCCGCCGGATGCGCGCTATCTGCAGTACCGCCTGCGCCTGGCAGGGGAGGTCGCGAGCGACCTTGCGGTGCGGCGGGTGGAGGCGCTTTACCTCCCGCAGAATCAGAAGCCCACGGTCGAGCTCGAGGACCCCGACCCCGGGGAAGCCATCCGCGGGGAATACAAGATCTCGTGGAAGGCCGAGGACGATGACGAGGACACGTTGCTGAGTACACTTTATCGGCGCGCCGCGGGTTCGGACGAGTGGGTGGAGATCGAGACGCTTGAGGATGAGTCGGAGCACCAGTGGGACACCACGCAGGTGGATGACGGGACATACGACCTGCGCGTGGTGGTCAGCGATGAGCCGAGCAACCCCGCCGGCGCGCTCAGCGAGGAGGCCGTGGTCGAGAGCGTCACGGTGGACAATGCGTATCCGAAGCTGGTCGGGGTGAGCACGCCGCGTCGAGGTGATGAGGAACTGCTCATCACCGGGATGGCGACCGACGCGCTCACCCGCATCATTTCGATCGACTGGACGTTCTCGTCGACCGAGCGCTGGCGTTCGGCGCTTCCCACCGACGGCCTGCTCGACTCGCCTCGCGAACTCTTCACGATCGCGCTCACCGAGATTCCCGAGGAGGAGATCTCGGTGCAGATTCGCGCCCGTGATGCGGCGGGCAACCTCACCCTGGAGACATTCCCGCTGCTCGACCAGCACCCTGAGGACGACCCCGACACGGGACCGGCGCAGGCCGAGGGGTAGCGAACCTTTACCCTCGGGAGAGCCCGGACCCCGCTCCGGCCTGTCCCGTTGCCGTCCGCCATGTGCGCCAGCCGCTGAGAGGATCGGAGGAAATGTCCTTTGCCGAAGCAACTGCGCCCGCGCACCTTCCGTCGGGTCGATGAACTGCTGGAGGAGTACTACGGGCCCGTCCCCGACCACTCAGAAGGCCCGCTGAATTCCCTCATCCGCACGATCCTCTCGCAGAACACCACGGACACGAACTCATTCCCGGCCTTCGAGCGCCTCCGCGACCACTTCGACGGAGACTGGGAGCAGGCGCTGCAGGCCGGACCTGACGCGTACATCCCGCTGATCGAAAGCGCGGGCCTCGCGCCCACCAAGAGCAGGCGCATCCACGCGATCCTCGAGCAGCTCAAAGAGCAGCGCGGCGAGCTTTCGCTGGAGCACGTCTGCGAGATGGAGCCTGACGAGGCGGAGGAGTATCTGCTTGGCTTCAAGGGCGTGGGGCCGAAGACCGCGGCGATCGTGCTTCTCTTTGAGTGCGACATGCCCTTCTTTCCGGTGGACACGCACGTGCATCGCGTGACGGGCCGCCTCGGCTGGATTCCGGAGGGCGTCAGCGCAGAGAAGGCCTACGAGATCCTGACGGAGGCGGTGCCACCGGAGCTTCACTACCAGCTTCACCTGAACCTCGTGAAGCATGGCCGCGAGACCTGCCATCCGTCGCGCCCCCGCTGCCGCGACTGCCCGATCTCCCGCTTCTGCGACGCGTACAAGGACGGGGAGGTCGAGCCGAGGGAGGAAGAATGATCATGCATAAGGAGCCCAGGAAGAAGCTGCGCCAGGTGCCGGAGGTCGAGCTTTCCGATGAAGGAGAGCGGATGCTCGATGAGGCCGAGGCGGACATCAAGGCGGACCGTGTCCGTGAATATGATGACGTTGAGGAACTGATCGACGATCTGCGCGATGTGGTGGCGCGCGACTGAACGCTTTCCGCGCACACGCCGCGGGTGCATCCTGAGATTGTTGGTGCCGCAGTAGCGTTCGGCGAGGACCCGGACTCCGGGCGCCCTCGCCCGGAGAGTCGTCTGAACGAGGCCTGACGAAAACGGCGTCCAGGCGAGGGCGCCTGGACTCCAAACGCAGGGCGGGATGTGCTCGGGGAAACGTACCATAGATCAGCGGCCAGCAATCTGCGCGTGAGCCCGGTCGGTTCTACCCCTCCCACTCCGCGCCAGCCTCTCCTTCCTCCACCTGCAGGTTTATCCCGGGCCCGGTCAGGCTCGTCCCGCCCGCCATCGCGACGGACTGCACCGCCCCATCCGCATTGAAGCGCACCGCGAACGCCTCGGCGTCCGTCGCGTAATCACCCCACCGCACCTCGTCGGCATCTGGCGCGCGGAAGACCACCACATCTTCGCCGTCTCCATGCGTGACGCGCACCGCTACGCCGCCCGCAGCCTCGACGCGCTCGATCTCGACGTTCGGTGGGTCACCGCCGGGGAACGGGTAAAGCGCGGTCACCGCGTCGGCATCGGCGCCCTCAAAGCGGTATGACGCCACCGGCGCAGGCTCCTTCAGGCCGTAGTCATACGAAACCCACCCCTGCACCGGATCCTCCCGCCCCTCGATGATCTCCAGTGCCGCCTCCGGCGCGTGCGTCTCCAGCAGCATCCCCGCCTTCGCCCCCAGGTAGCGCGCCTGCAAGCCATCCACCTCGGCCGCGCCGGGCGCGAAGTGCCAGAGCATCTCGTACTCGTGCGAGACCCCGTCCGCCGGTCGCAGGAAGTCCGCCACCACCCAGTAATCCGGCTTCACGAACCAGATCGCGCGGGTGTGCGCGACCTCCGGATCGCCCTCCGCCCGGAAGGGCCCGTCGTAGCTGCCGCGCGCGTAGTCGAAGCGCTCGCCCGTGGCCCACGTGACCGGCATCGGACCGTCCGCGTAGTAGGTGTCGCGGCGAGCGTGCCTGCGCTGCCCGCCGCCATCGACCAGCACCACGTTGTGACTTTCGCTCCGCACAAAGAACGTGCGCCACTTCCCGCCCGCGTAGGTGTACCTCCCCGGGTCGATGACCATGTCCTGACCGAACGCGTGCGTGTCCACGCACAGCTTGTCCTCATGCTGGTGGCCGTGGCCGAAGGGCCCGGCATCGAAGAGCAGGTAGCGCGCCTGCGGCGACCAGTCGGTTCGCATCACGTACTGCCCCGCCCACGGCAGCGCCACCGATCGGAACTCGGGCTCAGTCCCCTCCGCGCCCTCGGTCGCGACGTAGCGCATGTCCTCGCGGCCGAAGAGCGCCGCGCCATCGCGCATGTAGCCCCGGACCGAGCCGTGATCCGAGTCATTGAGCATCGGGATGCGCCCATCGGGCTTCGCGACCAGCAGCAGGTACTCGTGCATCGCCTCCAGCCGCTCGCGGTAGACCTCGGGCAGTTCGCGCCCGTTCATGCGCATCAGGTGCAGCGGCTCCTCGAAGCTTCTGAGCGACACCATGTGATAGTGCGGCGTCAACTCGAACTGCGCACCCGACGGGTAGGTCTGATGCGCGATCTCCTCGGCAAGCGTCTCCAGCGCGTTGTCCTCCCACGCCTCAGCGCGCGTGAACTCCGGGAGCAGCAGGGCCGTCTTCAGCAGCCCCGCTTTCTCCGTCACCAGCCAGTTGCCGCCACCGTGGTACTCCATCAGGTAGTCCGCCTGGTGCCAGAACATCTTCAGCATCGACACCAGCACCTGGTCCGGCGCGTCCTCCCACCGCAGCAGACGCAGCCAGACCTCAGGCCAGATACGCAGCCGAATCCCGGTGTCGAGGGTGCGCCAGTGGATCGTCGGCCGGCGCACATTCGCCACCTTTGCGTCCTCGATCCACTGCCGCAGTATCTCCGCGGCCTCCTGCGCGTAGCGCTCGTCGCCGGTATGCCACCACGCACGCGCCAGCGT
>JBNJEK010000105.1:0-13685 GCA_051745855.1 Armatimonadota bacterium | reverse complement strand
GGACGCCGATCTCCTTCCGCTGGAACGGCAGCGATGTCAGGAATGTCAGCGGCAACCAGGCGGGCGGCAGCCAGTACACGCTGGTGCCCGCGCCTTACAGTATCGACGATGATGCCTATGGGCTGAACGTCGATTACTTCGCGCTGCAGTTGAACGAGCCGATTACCGCTTACACGAGTACGGAGACGCTGCAGGGCGCGGAGGACGTTGACCAGGAATCGTGGGTCGCCGATGGACGCTACCTGCGCTTCTCGCCGGCTTCGGCGCGTGAGGCCGCCATCTACGCAGTGGATAACCTCGCGAACCCGCTTGAGGCCCAGCTTGGCGTGGACGTGGACGTTACGTACACCAATGCCGATGGCGACGAGGTCACCGAGGGCCATCGCCTCCCCGGCACGGTGCGCTGGAAGCGCGTTCTTGAGCCCGGTCAGCAGATTAACCAGCCCGCGTCGATGGGCGCCGATGAGTTGGCCGTCAGCGCAAGCCGGCCGATTGACAACACGGCGATGGCCAATCCCGGTGGCAGCAGTTCGATCATGAACCTTGATCCCGGCAGCGGCGCGACACGCTGGAGCTACGATCCGAGTCGCGGCATGCCCGGGCGGAGTCCAGATGCGCAGGGCGAGAGTGTGACCGCGGGGGCCTTTGACGACGAGACGGTCGTCGTGGGAGCGAGTGCGGTTGACTACACGCTTGCGGCCGGTGAGCAGGCGGTCGTGAGTTCGGCGCTCGGGCTGAACCGGCAGATCGACGCGCAGGTTGACCTGTGGCTCGGCGACGAGGGCGAGCATCCGGCGGCAGTGTATATGCTGTGGGGCGGCGTTGAGAACGAGATCGCGCCCTCCAGCTACAGCGTGGATGCGCGGAACGGGCGGCTGATCTTCCCGGCCGACAGCGCCGCGGACGTCCGCTACGCCGACGACGGGACGCTCTCCGGACTGCCGATCTACGGGAAGGCGATCCGCGTCGAATGGGCGGATGACGGGACGGGCGCCCCCTTCATCGAGGACCACATCGTTCCTCACATCGAGCGCTTCCACCACACGGCGGGGTACATCCGCCTGCGCTACCGTCCCTACGACGCGGCCTCGGTGACAATCACCCGGCCTGACGGGACAGTGATCAACGACGCCGACTCGGTTACGCCGTCGGAGCTTTTCGGCTGGCCTGACGATGAGAGGAATGCCATCCTCGACGGCTGGATCGACATGACGCTGGCCGTTGATGCCGACGGCAACGACGTGCTGCCCGGCGACGAGGTGCTGGTCAGCTACACGGGCTGGTCGGAGGAACTCGGCGAGTGGATCGACATCCCGAACGCAGACGAGAATATCGCCGTGGAGCGGCACCAGATGGCCGTTGAGTTCGGCCCGTCAGTGTCCTCGCCGGTCGTCGCAGGCAACACGATCCACATCGGCACCCAGGGGCGCGACGCGGATCTCGACGGCACGTTCGAGGGCGCGCCGGATCGCAGGACGCTGCTGTCGCTGATGTGGGACAAAGCGAGCGGCTTCGTGCGCAGCGGGTTGATGCAGCCGGCGCGGGCCCACGATGTGGCGTACGAGAACGACGTGCCGGTGGTCATGGGCGCGCCGTCGATCGCCGAGGACCGCGTCTTCGTCGGCTCCCGGATGATGAGCGATGACCCGGACCCGATCAACTACGACACCATCGGCCCCGGCTACGTCAGCGCGCTGGCGCCGTGGCGGGTGCTGCTTTGTGACACGAACCGCATCGTCGAGACGACCGGCTCGGAGCCGAGTTGGGTCTGCACTGGCACATCCAGCCCGCAGCGGGCGCAGTCGTTCATCGGCGAGGACCTGCAGCGGCCGTTCAGCCGGCCCGCGAAGGCGACGCGGCTGGAGACCGATCACATCCTCGTCGTGGACAGCGGAAACCATCGCGTGGTTGAGATCGACCGGGCAGGGCGCGTCGTGTGGCCGCTGGACATGTTCGGCTACGAGTACTACACGAGCCCGGACAACAATGATCTGAAGCTCTCTCGGCCCGCGGACGCACATCGCTTCTACGAGGTTGATGAGAACGGCTACCCGGTTTGGCACACCGTCATCGCGGACACGGGCAACGCCCGCGTGATCGAGATTCAGACGACCTTCCACAATGAGGACACGGGGGTGCTGGATGGCCGCCAGCGGCACGAGGTCCGGGTGCTCACGCCGGCCTACGTTCGCGGCGCAGAGGGCGCGACGCGGGTGCGCTACACCTCCGCGACACCGATCCGCGATCCGCGCAACGACACGCTGGTGGGCTATCTCTGCGCGGCGTCGAACCTCCATCAGCTCCTGGTGGTCACGGCCAGCGAGGACAATCGGCTGGTCAACCCCTTCGCGACCGTGGCGGTTGACACCGACGGCGCGACTCCCGGTTCCACCTGGGAGCACTGGGCGTGGCTGTATGACGCCGACCCCTCCGATGCCGATGATGTCTCGAACGAGCCGCTGCAGTTCGAGAACATCAAGCATGTTGACGTGCAGAGGATCGGCGGGATGATCCACGTAGCCGTGACCTGCGGCCGCTACATCGGACGGTCGGGCGAGGATACGCATGATCTCGCGGAAGAGGGCGCCGGGGTCTTCGAGTTCCGCATCGATGTAAGCTCGGATGATCCGGCCGACTGGGAGCTTGCGGACCTGTCGGCGGGTTGGCCGAGCAACGATCCACACTGGCGGTTCACAGCCCCTGACTACCGCGGACGGGACATGACCACGATCAGCACGGAGGCCGACGACTACAACAAGCGCTGGTATCCGGTCTGCTCGCAGCGGATCACGGATGACCGCGTGCTGATCACAAACAGCCTGAGCCAGATCGAGGACGCGACCTTCGCGAACATCGGCGATCGGACCACCGTGCTCGGCAGTCACATCTTCGAGGTGACGACCGGGCCGGGCGGCCACTCGCTTGACCGCGAACGCTCTGTGCCGGCGCCGGGCGAGATGTGGGTCGATCCGTTCACGCAGCCGGCGTACGCCGAGATCAGCAGGTAAATCCGACGGAGCGCGCCCGGGCGCGCCCTTCGCCGCGGGGCTTGCGGCGCATAGAGGCGACGT
Source organism: Armatimonadota bacterium (assembly GCA_051745855.1). Classification (GTDB taxonomy): domain Bacteria; phylum Armatimonadota; class Zipacnadia; order Zipacnadales; family UBA5352; genus UBA5352. The sequence continues at coordinate 10,614 of JBNJEK010000105.1, read as the reverse complement.
ACTGGAGAGGTGCCATTGCATATGCGAGTCAAATCAATAATCGCGATAATGCTTTTCATCGTGGTGGCGATTCCCGCGCTGGCGCAGGTGGAGGGACCACCGTGGGACATGCGCGCGTACCTGTCCACGTACACCGATGACGCGGCGCGCTCGGGTACCGAAACGTACACGTGGAACTTCAGCGCGATCCGCCACCGCTTCGTCTGTCCGGTCTGTGGCTACAGCATGAAGCACTCAGATCCGGATGCGGTCGCCTCCGATTACACCTGCCCGAATCCTTTCGGCGTCACACATCCCTCGGCTGACTATCCGCTGACCGAAGCCACGCCGCGCCAGCGTGTGCTCAGCAGGCTCGGAATTTCCGCCCAGAACATCGACGGCAATGAGGATCTTTCACTGGTTGGCCGCCCGTTCCACCCGGGGCGGGACCAGTTCGCCCTGGTCGAGTGGGCCGACCCGGCCCTGGACGCGCCGTGGGAGGTGCCGGCTGACCGCGGCGACGTCGCCTCCTTCCTCACCGCCCGCGTGGGCGGGGACCTCACCGAGGTGGTCACCACGGACGACTTCGGCCTGCGCTTCCTCGTGGTCGAGCCTGGCGCCGTCCGGGCCGCGGCGAGCTATCACCTCCTCGACACCGACGATGCGACAACAGCGGACGAATTCTTCCTTCCGGAAGACACGACCGGCGCGGACGAATACGGGATATACCTCAACCCCTACCGCGTCTCGGACGGTGATGTCTGGTACATCCGGCATTCGGAGACGAATGTCGCGGGCGGGACGACCGGCGTGTCCGTCGAGGTCTACAGTACGCTCTACGGCCTGAACTTCGACAGCAACGGCGGCATCGACGCAACCGCCTACGACACCAACAACGGCTGTCGCGTGATAACCGATGACGGCGCCATGGTGGTTGACATTCCAAGGCGACTCGCCGCCGAGGGAACCGGAACATGGGTCCTTAAGCTCGTCATCGACTCGAACACGCAGACGCTGCCGCGCCCCCAGGAGGTCAACTACGATCTGTGGGGAGCGGAGGGACTGGCGAACATATACGATGGCCAGAGCGAGCCTGCGATCACCCCCGCGGATTTCGCGACCACCGAGCTTTCTGACCTTGCAGGGCCCAAGCAGCCTTTCTACATCGCGACCGATCGCACCCTGAACCCGATCATCGCCACGGCGGATGACAATGATAACGTGGACTACCCGGTCGCGGAGAAAGACGGCCACAACTTCAACACCACCGAGGCCTGGCCCTACCGGATGCCTCCCGAGGCCGGCGGTCGCGGGCGGGTCATGCTGCAGTGGTCGCCGCGGACGGCAGCCGGCACGCCGCTGCTGACGGAGCCGATGACTATTGACGGTGTTGTCAAGACGGCGTACTTCCGAACCGGCAACGAGTGGCATTACCTGGTCGACGAAGCCACCCCCGGGACGCAGGTTGTGACGAACGCCGACACGGCGCTCAATAATCCGCTTCCCGATGACGCCACCTTCATCGACAGCTACTTCATGTGCTCGAAACTGCAGGTCGATCACGATATCGCGAGCGACCTGTATCTCGGCGATGACCTGTGGATGAACTCGCTGGAGACAGACAGGACCGCTGACCTGGTCAGGGATGTCGAGGCTGCGACCGGCGGCTACCCGTATCTGATTCTCGGCACCGAGCAGGACCCCGCCGGCACTCCGGACGCGTGGGGCGGGGAGTATGCTCCCGGCACGCGCAGCCCGAGTCGCGAGTTCACGGTGGCGAACCGCACGCCGATCCGCGTGCTGGAGTGCCCGGTGGAGAATGACGGGTGCGGCACGCGCTACCCGCTGAGCGATTTCCCCGGCTATGACCCCGCTGCCCCGCCCACCTGTCCGGTCTGCGGCGGCGCGGAACTGGTCCGGGTGCGGGCCGAGGCGCAGGTCCACTACGACGGACACGACTCGTTGACCGCCGCAGTCACCGAACCCGCACCGGTCGGGCCTGTCGTGAGGCAGATGACGCCGGAGGCCCTGCGCTTTGGACTGAGCGGCGCGCAGGTGCCGATCGGGTCACCGGACTTCCTGCAGGAGGTCTTCGCCGACATCCCGGCCTATCAGCCGGCGTCGGTGCCTCCGGTGAGCGCGGATGACTATTTCACGAATGATATTGACAATGATTTCGGCTACAGCGGAACGATGGTGGCCTTCAACCGGCCCGCGGATGATGGCGATGCCTGGGACACGAACACCGCATGGGATGCATTCTTCCTGTCCCCGGAGACGGGCGGCAAGTGGGCCACTCCGGAAGCGACCATGACGGACGCCCAGGCGCAGTGGGTCTGCAGCGTGTGCGGCGCGGAGTACAGTCGAGCCGTAGACTTCTGCCGCTTCTGCGGCCACGATTTCGTCGACGCGGACGATCTGCCCGACCCCTGGGTCCCCTACGAGTCGCTGGTCGCCGAGGAGTTCTCGCCGTTCGACGTGCAGGTCTCCGTGCTGCGCGAGGCCGGGCTTGCGGCCAACGAGGGTGTCGTTGACCTCGGCTGGGTCGCGCCCGGCACCACGGGCGCAGACGCGTGGCCATCCGATGTATCCGAGCGGTCCGAGATGCCGCTGCGTAATGAGGGCAATATCCTCACCTGGAGCCGGATGCGCGCCTCCTCGATGCTTGAGACGAGCGTCGAAGAGGCCGTGCGCTCCTACACGCGGCGGGCGCAGACCGTGCCGATCACGCTGCAGACGCTGTTCCGCTACCGGCCCGGTCCGGACGAATTCGGCGACACGGCTACCTGGGGCCTGCTCAATCAGGAGGCGACGGGGGCGGCCGGCCTGCCGGCCACCGCGCTGCTGCAGGCCGGCATCCGGGCGGGGGCAGGAGAGCCGTACGAGGGCACAATCAAGCCCGTGCCGCTCGGGCAGCCGCTGGGCAACTACGCGACCGACATGCTGCTCTACGTGGACATGAACCCGAACCCCGGTGACAGAGGGCACCTCGATTTCTACAGTCCGGTGCACGGTGTCACGAGCACCGAGTATCAGCAGTTCAACCCGGACATCGATGAGCCGCTCGAGCCGGTGGTGACGTTCAAGACACGGGCGCGCGTGGTCGAATCGCGCCTGCCGCAGAGCGGCCTCATCGCACAGGACCTGACGCCGACGTTGCTTTACGATGCGTTCCTGGGCAATCTGCAGGCGTTGTGGGTGCGGCAGGACGTCCCCGCAACCGCGGGCGAGCCGGCGCCGCTGAACATCGTGTATGCCAACGCCGCTGTGACTACCGACGATGGCGGCGTCTACCGTGGCTGGCAGTGGGACGACCCCACGAGCGCCACCGCGTTGACGTCCAGCACGACCGCCAGCGAGGGCAACACCTCGCCCACCGCCTACCTCGACGACGATGGTGACAGGTGGGCTATGTGGCACCGCTCGCTGACCACGGAGACGGGCGTCTCATCGCGGCTGCAGTTCGCGACATCGACCGACACCGGCTGGGCGCCGGACCTTGACAATGACTACATCTTCGGAAGCTCCGACGCGCGGGGCGGGCTGACGGGCCTGGTGAACGAGGCCACGGGGCTGCACTGGCAACTGTGGCAGGCCGGTCCGCGCGACCGCGAGCACCTGAACTACCGCGCTGAGTGGGATCCGACCTCCGGCGAGGTCACGGGGACCGAGCGCCTGCGGGTGAGCAACAGCGCGGCACAGGAGCGGACGGGCTTCTTCTCGGTGGACGTCGGGACCGAGACATGGCGGTTCCGCAAGCCCGGGGTCAACCCGTTCACCTACGTGAAGCAGCCGAGCGCGTGGAGCAGCATCAACACCGATGACGAGTTCCTGCTGGACGTGGTCTACACCGGTCATATCCGCTCGCTCGGCAATTCCGACATCTGCTGGTCGCGCTTCAACTTCGGCGACCCGGCCGATGTGGACAATTTCCCGTTTGACGGCGCTGAAGACAACTTCGGCAAGCAGCCCTTCCCGCGGGTGGTTGGCCGGCCCTACAACACCGATCGCAACGTGCCGCGGGACGCTCGCGGGATGCCGGCGAGCCGCGCCGCCGACGGCGCGATTCGCGGCTACGTGGGCGAGCAGCTTGAGCCCAGTCCGCGGCGACAGTCCTACCAGGGCCGCGACATCGACTGGCTGGTCACCATGGAGAAGCCAGATCCGGATGACGCGGACAATCCATTCAGGTTCGAGAACAAGCCTGACTGGTCGTACTGGGCGACGGACCCGGTTGATCCGACCGATGCCGCCTACCGGACCTACGACGACCCGAGGTTCTACGTGGCCGTGGTGACCGACGACGGCACCACGAGGCGGCAACTGATCTACGCCGTCGAGTGGAACCGCGGCAGCTACGACGCGTCCACCGGCCTGTATACCGTGATGCCGAAGCTCGTGCGCATGGCCGGCGACGGGTTGCATCAGCTTCATGACCCGGTCGCGGCCGACGTCGCGCCGGTCTGGCACCCATACGATGATAGTACAGACTCGGCGACCTACTGGCGGGACATCAACGGAGTTTACTCGAAGGCTCTGCTGGCGCCGAGCGCGCGCGACGAGGCGCTGGAGCTTGCCCAGTGGGACCCAGCCACAGATCTGGAGGACATCCAGCGCTGGGCCGCGGTGACGCTGATCGTCAATCCGGCCTCGGGGACGGTGCAGTGGTCGTCGCCGCTGTTCAACCCCGACAACCCGGCAGACCGGCTCGCCGTCTTCAACACCAACAACACTGAGAATCTCGTCGATGTGGTCATGTATGCCGACTACACACCGTTCATCCGCCGGGTCACGACCGACCGCGCCGATGATGATTCCCCGTCCGCCTTCTGGGATCAGGGGGATGGCGGCAGGATGTCGGTCTTCTGGCGGCGAAGCTACGGCGACGCCGACACCCCGCACTTCGGGAGGCCGTCGTTCCTGCACCGGACCTACACCCGGGCGATCCAGGTGGGCAGTCCTGCCATCAACAGCGTCACCACGGTGATGGACAGGACGCAGTTGCGGGATGCCGACGGCAACGCGTTCAGGCTCGACGAGGAACTGACGGCGCACGACCCTGCCAGCGGCATCGCGCCACCCGCGAGCTACATCCTTCACTCGAATGACAACGGGGTACTGCAGATCGAGCCTGATCCGGGAACCTCGATTGCCCGGATCGGCCACCGGATCGCGGTTCAGTACGAGGGCGCCCGCGGTCCGAGGACCGAGCAGCACCGTGTGGTGGGATGGAGCCTTGAGACGCCGGTGCCGATCAACGCGGTGACCAGCGAGGGGCCGGTGCGGGTGACGCCGGAAGTCTATACGGTCGATGACTTCGAGACGGTCCGCTACTGGCTGACATGGTCGAGCCCGCGGGGGATCTACGACACGCGCGCTGAGGGTGACGGCGGACAGAGGGTCCGCCAGTCCTCCGACATATACGTGGCGGTCGTCGCGCCAGATCACAGCAGCGTGATCGCCGATCTTGAGGTGCCTCGGCTGGAGCCATAAGCGGGCGTCGGGGGGTGCTGAAAAAAAAGTTGAAAACTTAATGCCCGCGACGAAGGAATGATGGTGGGGCGCGGGGAAGCAGGGTCATGGACCCGGATACTTGACATGGGCCTGCCGGATATAATAGAGTAACCGAGGATCAGGCTGCCCGACGCGGCCCATCACTCGGATTTCAGAGGCTGCACCACGGCAGGAGGCGCGCTACATGGCCAGGGGCGCAACACATGTCCTGGGCCTGGACATCGGCACAGCATTCATCAAGGCAGCGGAGATCCAACTGCGGGGCGACGAGTTCCACGTTGTAGGTCGTCCGGCAGTGATCCCGACACCCGAGGGCGCTGTACGGGGAGGCGTAATAGTTGACGCCCCCGCGGTGGCCGAGGTGCTAAGGGAGATCCGCGCCCGGTATGGTGCGAAGACGAAGAAGGTCATCGCCTCTGTGGGCGGTGACTCCTCTGTCGTTGTGCGGATTACCGAAGTCCCCAGGATGTCCGGCAAGGAACTCGACGAAGCTATCCAGTGGGAACTCGACGAGCAAACTCCGTTCCCGGTGGATGAAGTGATCTACGACTACGCACCGATCGAGCCGGAAGACGCCGATCCGGAGGCCACCGAGATGGAGGTGCTCATGGCGGTGGCCCAGGAGGATCTCGTCGCCGCGCATGTCGAGGCCATCCAGACCGGCGGGATGCAACCGGTGGCCATCGACGTGGAGCCTCTCGCGATCGGCAGGGCCATCGTCGATGCGGCGGGGGATGAATACGCAGACCAGACGGTGGTCAGCGTACATATCGGCGCCACCAACACCCTGATACTTATCTTCCGCCACAAACTCCTCAGTTTCGTCCGCGTGATTCCGTCGGCGGGGGAGAACTTCACCCAGTCGATGGCCCAGAGCCTGATGCTCGACCAGGAGCAGGCGGAGGTCGTTAAGCTTCTTCTCGGAAACATTCTTGAGGGTGGGTTTGTCGAAGAACCTGAAGAGGCCGACGAGTTCGGCGGCATGGGCATGTTCGAGGACGAGGGAGCGGGGGAGGACGAGTTCGCCTCCGATTCGGTATTCGAGCTTTCGAGCGCCGAAGAGGAAGCTGAACTCGGCCCGGTGGACGATCGGGCGACGCACCTTGAGATAGACGAGGAACTCGAGGAGATCGAGGAGCCGGTGACCGAGGAGGTGCCTGAGCCCGTCGAGCAGGCGCCGCAGGATCCGGACCTCGTGGAGGCCCGCGAGCATGTCGGTGAGGCGCTGACCGAGCCGGTGCTGGACGTCGCGACCGAGGTCCGGCGCTCCCTGGACTTCTACCGACGACAGCATCGCAACGAGCCGATCGACCGCATTGTCGTAACGGGCGGCAGTGCGAAGATCGAAGGTCTCGTGCAACTGATAACCGAAGAGACCGGTGTGACGGCGGAGCTTGGTAATCCGTTCGAGCACCTGCAGATTGACGACGAGAGTATTCCCGAGACGTATCTGCGGGATATCGGACCATCCAGCGTCATCGCGGTCGGTCTGGCGCTCCGCGACATGGTAGCGGACTGAGCGCCGGACAATCGACGGCCACGGCCGACTGATCTGAGGGATCGCACGTGCTGAGGATCGACCTGCTGCCCCGACAAATAGCGATTGCGAGAATGAACAAGATTCTCGTGGCCGTTATCATCGTGCTGCTTCTTCTGGAAGTAGGGGCTCTGGCTGTGATGCTGGGTAGTATCAAGGGCCAGCAGGCGGAGGTTGAGGAAGCATTCGCCGACGCCAAGGCCATAGCCGACCAGGTCCGCGACAAGGATGACGAGATCGCGTCGAAGGAAGCTGACCTGGCGCCGATCCAGGAGAAGATTGATTTCATCGAGGACGCGAATACGTCCGGTGAGCAGTACTGGGACCGCTTCCACACGATTAATGAGTATATCTACGAGAACGCGAGGATGACCCGTTTCAGCCTCACCGGAAGCGGATCGGTGAACTTCACCGTCGTCGTCGGGGACACCACCGACGCGGCAAGGTTCGTGCTGAACCTGGTCCACTCGCCGGCCCTGTCGGACATAAGCGTGTCCGGCCTGCCGGCCGGGATGAGCATCGAGGGTGTCACGGGAACCACTGCCGGCGGCTTCCAGCCAATGGGCGGTCCTGAAGACGAGATGATGATGGACGAGCCTATGATGGACGAGGGCATGATGGATGAGGGCATGGGCCCGATGGGCGGCGGCCCCGCCCCGCAGGCCACGGCGGAGGGTGACATCACGCTGAACGTCACGGCCACCCTTGTTGAATCCGTCTCCGAGCCGACCCCCGGTGCCGGTGCCGCTGCCGGAGCCGGGCCCGGTATGGGGCCGGGCATGGATCCGATGATGATGGAGGATCCTGAGATGATGATGGAAGACCCGGGCATGATGGAGGACCCGGGTATGGCGGAAGATCCGGGCATGGAATAGAGTGTCGCGGAAAGATCCGTCGAGCAGCGTATCAGACAGCAGCACGCGGCAGCGCAGGAGCGAGTAGATGGGCCGGATACCGACGTGGGCAGTCCTACTGATAGGCGTCTTCCTCCTCGCGGGGACGGGAGTCCTCGTCTACATGCTGATGGTCAAGCCCGCGCAGGAACAACTCGCGGAGGAGGAAGCTGCCCTGGAAGAAGAGCAGCAGGTGGCTGCGCGCCTCGATTCTGCCACCGCTGAGCTCGAGGAGATCACCGACAAGTGGCTTGAAGCCCAGGATGAACTGCAGGCACTCAGGGAGTCGCGCAGCATTCCGATCTCCTTTGGTCATCCGGCAGGCGCGATGATCGCTCTGTGGTACGAATATCGCCACGATCTGGTGCCGCTCATCGAAAACTGGGTGGAGTCGTCAGGTTGCACCATTGAGAGCGGGGCCAGTTTCCCGGCACCACCGATGACACCGCCATCTGCGCCGCCGAGCGGCTTCATGCAAATACCGGAGAATCAGACCGTGAACCTGACGGTCACAGGAACGCTGACGCAGATCGAAAGACTCTATCGCTCGCTCGATCAGTTCGAGCGAGTCGTGACGATCAGCGATCTGGTTCTCGAGCCGGTGGATGAAACCGGCAACATCATGCAGGCGCCGATCCCGCTGAAGTTCTACCTGCTCGTCGAAGCGCCTCCGGGTGCGGCAGCACCCGCCGAAGGTGCCGGGATGGGGCCGGAGGGGATGGGGATGGACGGCATGATGGAAGACGAGTTCATGGGCGAGGAAATGCCGATGGATGAGGGCGGTCCGCCGCCCGAGGAGATGGAGTAGCGACGATCTCGGCTGGCGGTGACTGCGGCGAACACACAGACAGTTATGTGCAGGCTTCGGTTCGCAACGTAATTCTGGTATAATCTTATAGACGTCGAATGCAGCGGAAGGGTCGGACCGTGATAGAGGAGCAGAAGGCAAAAGCGCTATTCGCCGGCGGCGTGGCCCTGTTTGTCACGGGTCTGGTTGTGTTGATGCTTTTGGTCATCCCTGCTGCGCGCCAGACACAGGTGGCGATGGCCCAGGATGACATGGAGCCGCCCATGGACGAAGGCATGGAAGACGAGATGATGTTCGACGAGGAGATGCCGCCAGGCATGGGAGGGCCCGGCGCCGCCGCCCCGGCGGAGCCGCCCGCTCCTGAGGGTATGGTGGCGGACCCCCTCGAGCCGAGTCGAGCGAATCCGTTTGCTCCCCGTCCCGGCGTCGCCACCCCGGACGTGGCCGCTGTGATGGCCAAGCCTCACTACGGGCCGGACTGGAGTCAGCTTCCGATCGCAGAGCGGGTGGGCTTTGTCGCTCCGGAGATTCCGTCGGCACCGACGCCTCCGCTGCCGCGCATCGAGCGGGCGGCGGGTGAGGACATCAGGATTACAAGCATTCTGTGGGACGCGTCAGGCGGGGCTCTGGCGGCATACGAGGGGCCGGAGGGACAGCCTGGCGAGCTTCGCCCCGGAGATCGGGTTCCCGGCACGCCCATGTCCGTGCAGGAGATCACGCGCACCGGCGTGACGGTCGAGAATCCGCAGACTGGCGAATCGCAGGTGCTTGAGCTTCGACCACGCACAGAGCGGAGGGAGCAGACGCGGCCGCAGCGCCAGCCACGGCGACCCCGTGGAGGTGGCGGTGGTTTCCCGGATGCTCCACCAGGTGGTTAGTCAACGCACTACTCTTTGAACGTGTGCGGGGTATTGCAGGCAGGAGTGGATGATCATGCGTAAGGCAGCAGTCGTGCTGGCGGCCGTGGTACTGATAGGTGGCCTCGCCGTGCCGGCCGTGGCGCAGGACGACGAGGTGAGACTGGACCTGGACTTCAGGTCCGAGTCCCTGAACCAGGTTCTGCAAATGTTCCGTCGCGGCTATGGTCTGGAGTACACACTTGGCGAGGGTGTGGACCCGGACACGCAGATCACCACGCATCTGCGTGGGGTGACGCTCGACCAGGCACTTCAGTCGATTCTCGAGCCCAACGGCCTGCTGGCGGTCGAGCAGAATGGGCGCTATGTGATCAGAGAACGGCCTGAGGCGCAGGAGCGCGAGGTGCAGGATCGAACGGTTGACCCGGCCTTCGCGCAGCAGGGGCGGACACCACCGGCGCCGACCCGCACGGTACGTGACTACGAGCCACGCCGGGGCGCCGCTGATGAAGATGATGAGGAAGAACGCGAGACCGTCATGGAGATCATCTGGCCGATGTACCTGGGCGCTGACGGGGCGGCAATGATCTTCGGCGGCGGCATCATCGAGGCCGGCGGCGCATACGGCGCCGGCGGCGGCTACGGCGGGTCCAGCGGTGGTTACGGCGGTTCCAGCAACATTGGGGGACGTAGCGGCGGTATTGGCAGCAGCCGTGGCACCAGTAACTTTGGCAGCAGCGGTGGCACCAGCAACTTCGGCAGCAGCCGTGGCACCAGCAACTTCGGCAGCAGCCGTAATACCGGCAGCAGCAACTGGTGATCTTCTCGCACCGGGGCCAATCGCTCCGGTGCGTGCCGCACTCATATTGCACGTAATCGGGCAGATGGCGTCGTTGGACACGGTGTTCCAGGGAGGGCCCAAAGGTGACGCTCTTGAAACGGCAGACGAAGGCCTTCATCGTAGCATGCATCGCAGCAACACTGGTAGTCGGCCTCAGCATCCCGGCAGTGGCTGCCGAGGATGCG
>JBNJEK010000104.1:0-13765 GCA_051745855.1 Armatimonadota bacterium | reverse complement strand
ATAACGCCGGCATCGACGCCGGGTACACGACCGGTCAGATCCTGAGCCTTCTCGACCCCGTCACGGAGGTGGCGTCCACCGGATTGCGCGATGAGGCGGGGGGCCACACTCTCACCGCTGCCGACTTCCCCAGCCCCACCGATCCGGATTTCTCGTCGGCCGATCTGCAGATCAGCATCCGCAAGTTCCTCCTTCCCGCATTGCGACATGCCCGCACGCGGCTTGAGGCGGTGTCGAGCAGCGCGGCCGGCCCCGCCGCTCGTCTTGCGGAGTTCCCCTCGCGCCACGGCACACACTACGCCTACCGCGCCGACGTCCGCGCGATCGGCGGCGCATTCCGCATCGGCCACGCGCTGCTGCTGCAGTTCTGTGCGTATCAGTTCAACCCCGACGACTGGGACTGGACAGCTTCGATGGCCGACCGTGATGGAGATGGCAACGGGGAACTGGCCGTCGAAGAATACCTTCCCGGCGATCCCTTCCTGTGGCGTCACAACTCCACCAATATGCTCTGGAGCGGCGGCGCTCTTCGGGGCGGACTGGAGGCGATGATCGCCGCGGTCGGGGAGGCGCCCGACGACTCGATGCTGGTCCAGGCGCTCCGCCCGGACAGTCCCCAGGTCGCGCAGCAGAAGCTCCGCGACCTCCACGCGATGGTGGACCGCGAGGTGCAGGTGCAGATCGAACATGAGGGCGGTTCGGATGGGGCCGGAAGCTTCAGCACACGGATGGACCTCAGTCGGCTCTGGGACGCGCCGATCGATGACCTGAAGGAACTCTTCCCAACGCTGCGGCCGGTCTCAGGAAGCTACTGGGAGGCGCTTCCGCGTGACGCGTCTGATTTCCCGGAGCCCGAGCTTGGCGGGGTCTTCCCGCAGCCTCGGCCGGTACTGGAGATGCTCAGCACAGGACCGACGTATATCACCATCAGGCACGGATCGATGGACCGCCTGACCGTCATCGATCGGCGGGGCGAGCAGTGAGGACCTCGCTGCTTGTGATCACAGTGATGTGCGCCATCCGTCCTCCGCTGGTCGCCCAACCACTCGTCGAAGCCACCGCCGGTCACTGGCGCTCGGACCGTGCATCCATGGCGGCGGGCGGCACGCTGGCGCCGATGGCAATCCTCGGCGAGGTGAGGCCTGACGCGCCGACGACTCTGCCACTCTCGCCGTGCGGAGAGGTCGCGTTCGAAGCCGGGAGCACCGTCCCCTTCGCCTATGTGCAGGGCAACCGCTACTTCGTTGACCTTCACATCGACAGGCGGGAGGCGAGACTGGCGGCCCCCATCTCGGGCGAGGTTGATGAGGCTCACTGGTGGCTCGGATTCAGCCTGACCTCCACTGACGCGCGCGTCTACCACCGCGACCGATGGCTTGACGACCGGGCGCACGGCCACGGCACGGGATCCATCCTTGCGCTGGCATGGCGCGATGGCGGATGGACCCTCGGCGCCGCGCGCCGCGACGCAGACCTCTCCGGCCTCGCGACAGGCGACAACCTCGCGGACATCCTCGGGGTGCGACGCGGGCACGAGCGCCTCGAGTTCGGCTGGGACGGCAGGGCGGACAGCCTCGGCGCGCAATATGAGACCGCGCGCTGGCTGGCGGGTGTGCAGATGTCCGAGCGCGACGACCGCGCGCGGCTTGCGACCGAGGTGTCGGGGACGCCCTTCACGGGCACGTTCGCCACGGATACGCGCACGATCGAGGCGTGGGTGGCGCACGGCCCGACCCGCGAGCGACAGTTCGCCTACTTCGTCCGCAGCGACGTCGATCCCGCGCCCGGCGCCATCGCCTCCGGTCACGCGATCCGCGGGCGCGCCGCGCTGTCCGCCGAGAGCACCGTGTTCGGCGTCGGCCGGCGGCGAACGGGGGCGCGCGCGACAGAGCACTTCGAACTCACGTGGATCATGCACTCGCTGGACCTGAGCGGGCGGGTAAGCGACGGCGCGCTGGGCAGTCTCGACGGGCAGATCTCGGTGGAAGCGTCCGCAGACGCGCGGACCATCGGCGCGCGGTGGGGGCGGGCGCTCACGCGTGGGCGGTGGCGGTATACACTCGCGGCATCGGTGATGCATACGGATCTCGACTTCCACGCGCGCGCGGTCGACAGTCCCGGGCCGTTCCTGGCGCCGAACTGGCGGTGGGAGGAGCGACTGAAGGGTGGCGGGGGCCTCGTCGGCTCGATCACGCTGGGCGTCGGGCGGGAGATCGACGGCTGGGAGTTGGGCGCCTCATATTCTCTCTTCGGCGGGGATACGTGGGGAGAATTCGAGGACCTGACCGAGCCGGCGTGGATGACCACTCGCAGGCGCATCCCCCCGGCGCCGGACACCGGCCCCTCCCCCACGCTTGACCTCGGATGGACATTCTCGCTGGAGATCGGGCGCGAGTTGTGACGCGACGGCGTCGGGGCCGGGCAGGTGCGACCGCCGGACGGCACAGGGCAAACGACCAACGGCAGACGGCACAGGTCGGAGCGGGGTCCGACCTCTCCGAACGACAGCGACGGACGGCAACGACAAACGATCGCCTGGGCAGATCTCACCGCCATCGCAGCAATCCTTGCAGGCCACCCGTCTCTCGTGTCGAAGAGTGATAGCGAACACAATGATTGTGGCGGAGGGGTGCACGACCATGGATCTGAACATTCGTATTGCGGGGGAGGCGGGGCAGGGCATCAAGACCACCGGCCATCTGCTGGTGGACTCGTTCGCCTCGATGGGCCTGTGGGTCTTCTCCACGCAGAGTTACATGTCACGCATCCGCGGTGGGCTCAACTGGCAGGACATCCGCATCGCCGACTACCCGATCAGCTCCGGCCGTGAGGACGCGGACCTGCTGGTCGCCCTCACCGAGGAGGCGCTGGAGACACTCGCCGAGGAAGTCAACGAGGGGGGCCTGATCCTCTACGACGGCGAAGAGGCCGAGGGCGACGCCATCGCGATCCCCTTCACCGAGACCGCGAAAGAAGCCGGGAGCGCGATCATGGCGAACTCCGTCGCGGGCGGAGCGGTCTTCACCGTCCTCGGCTACGACCTCGACCCTCTCATCGGCTATCTCGAGGAGGCGTTCCACGCCAAGGGCGAGGAGATCGTGGAGACGAACACCGACCTCGTTCACAGGGGCGCGGAGTTAGCTTCCAAGCACGCGGGGGCGCTTGATGCACCCGAGTCCGCGGACGCGCCGCCGCAGGTCTACGACGGCACAGAGACCACCGCGCTGTCAGCGGCGGCGGCGGGCGTGAAGTTCTGCTGCGCCTATCCGATGACGCCGTCAACGGGCGTGTTCACGTGGCTGGCGCAGCACGATGCGGAGTACGGGATCGTCATCGAGCAGGCGGAGGATGAGCTTGCGGCGATCAACATGATGTGCGGCGCGACCTACGCGGGTGTGCCATCGCTGGTGACGACCTCGGGCGGCGGCCTGGCGCTGATGAGCGAGGGTCTCTCGCTGGCGGGGATGATGGAGCTTCCGGCGGTGGTGATGCTCGCTCAGCGTCCCGGACCGGCGACCGGCCTGCCGACGCGCACCGCGCAGGGCGACCTGCTCTTCGCGCTGCGGACCGGACACGGGGAATTCCCCCGCGCGCTCTTCACGCCCGGCAGTCCGCAGCAGTCGTACGAACTCATGCGGCGATCGCTGGAGACCGCGCACAGGTACCAGACACCGGTCATCTTCATCACCGATCAGTACCTCACTGATCTGCGCATGAACAATGAGCCGCTGGATGAGACGGAGCGGCCGATCGATCGCCACGTTGTCACCGATGCGGGCGAGGAATACCGGCGCTACGAGCTCACCGACAGCGGCATCTCCCCGCGCGCGATCCCCGGCGGCAACGCGTTTGTATGCCTTGACTCTGATGAGCATGACGAGGAGGGGCATATCACGGAGAACCTGGCGATCGGGCAGGCGATGATGGACAAGCGCATGCGAAAGATCGACGGCATGATCGAGGATTCGCTGCCGCCTGAACTCTACCGCGATGACGACGGTGCCGAGACGCTGCTCATCTGCTGGGGCTCGACCTATCTCCCCTGCAAAGAGGCCGTGGACATCCTTCAGATTCGCGGGCACAACGCCGCGATGCTGCATTTCGCGCAGGTCTGGCCGCTCGACCGCAAGGCCATCTGCGCGCAGATTGGCGAACGAGAGCGCGTCATCTGCGTCGAGGGCAACGCGTGGGGGCAACTCGCCGCGATCCTGCGCGAGCAACAGATCGTGGGGGACACCGAGATGATCACGCGCTACGACGGACTGCCGCTGACTGCAGAAGAAATCGTGTCGAAGGTGGAGGGGTCACAGTGAGGAAACTGCACTCAGAATCACCGGCGTGGTGCCCCGGTTGCGGGAACTACGGGATCCTGCCAACGTTTGACAAAGCGATCGAGGAGGCCGGGATTGACCGGCGCAAGCTCGTGCTGGTGTCGGGAATCGGCCAGGCCGCGAAGCTGCCGCATTACACCAGGGCGAATGTGTTCAACGGGCTTCACGGCCGCGCGCTGCCTCCGGCGACAGGGATCAAGCTGGCGAACCATGAGCTTGAGGTGGTCATCACCTCCGGAGACGGCGACATGTACGGCGAGGGCGGGAATCACTTCGTCCACGCGATACGCCGGAATATCGGCGTGAAGTGCTTTGTGCACAACAACCAGGTCTACGGTCTGACGAAGGGCCAGGCCTCCCCCACCTCCGAGTGTGGGATGGAGACGCCGATTCAGACGCACGGGGTGATGCTCAAGCCCTTCAACCCACTGGCGATCGCGATCGTGGAGGGCGCGTCGCTGGTGATGCGCTCATTTGCCAACAACCGCGACCATCTGCAGGAGATGATGGTGACCGCGCTCGGGCATGATGGCGGGTTCGTGCTGCTGGACATTCTCCAGCCCTGCCCGAGCTTCAACAAGCTCAACACCGCGCAGTGGTACAAGGAGCGCGTGCAACCGATCGGAGACGATCACGACCCGGAGGATATGCACGCGGCGCTGGACGTGGCGATGACGTGGGGCGAGGAGATTCCGATCGGCGTGATCTACCGCAACCCCGATCGTCCGAAGCTCGAGGACCTGCAGCCGGCGCTGGAGAAGGGGACGCTGGTGGAGCAGTACGCGGGCTGAGGCGCGGGGAGTCGACGCAAGATGCGGAGTCCGGGCGGCCCTCGCCCGGACGCCATTCTCGTTGCTGCACAAACGGAGGCAGAAGATGAAGCGAATCGTATTACTCAGACACGGTGAGGCCGAGCACGCGGAAGAGGGGCTGACCGGGGGATGGACGGAATCGCATCTGACCGCGCTCGGGGAGAAGCAGGCGCATGTGACCGGCGGGGTGCTTTCGAAGATGCTTGAGGGGGCGGAGTTCGGCTTCTACTCCTCGAACCTCGCGCGAGCCAGCGAGACGGCGCGGATCATCTGCGGACAGCTTCCGGTGGAGCCGAAGTTCGACGGGGACCTGCGCGAGTTCAACAACGGTCAGGCAGCGAATATGACCGTCGAGGAGGCGCAGGAGATTCAGAATCCGCCGACACAGCCGCTGGTGGACTATGTGCCCTACCCCGGGGCGGAGAACTGGCGGCAGATGAACGAGCGCGTCTCCGGCTGCATGGAGCGGATGAGCGAGGAGTGCCCTGAGACCGCGGTCATTGTCACGCACACGCTGTCGGCAACCGCGGTCGTACACTGGTGGCTGGGGCTTGGCGCGGACGACTGGGGCCGCGTCTCCTACGACTTCGACCCCGCCTCGATCACGATCCTGACGATCAATCGCTTCGGACAGCGAACGGTCTCGCGGCTGAATGACACGCGGCACCTCGCGGCGGCAGGCTGTGAGAGCGAAGTTGAAGCGATGCCGGGTGTGAAGGCGCAGGAGCGCGCGCAAGACGACTGACGGTCGTGGGGCGGCGCGGCGGAAGCGGACCGACCGGCCTCGTCCGCTATGAGCCGATCACGTGCACCTTCATCGTGTTCGTGGTGCCGCGACGGCCGATCGGTGTCCCGGCGGTAATCACGATGACATCGCCCTTCTCACAGATCCCAAGGTCGCGCAGTTGCCGATCCACGTTATGAATCATCTGATCGGTTTGATTAACCGGCTCGATCAAAAGTGGCTGCACGCCCCAGTAGAGGTTGCATCGGCGCGCGGTTTCAGGCAACGGGGTAGCGGCGATGATCGGCATTCGTGGGCGGCACTTTGAGGCCAGCCGGGCGGTGCTGCCGGATTGGGTGAATGCGAGGATTACCTTTGCGTCAAGGATCTCGGCGGTGTTGGCGGCCGCGCGGCTGACGGCATCGGCGAAGTCGAGGAAGTCCATCCCGACCAGCGGCGCGGAGGCGCTGACATCCCCGCTGCGCAGTTCTTTCTCGGCGATCGAAGCGATGGAGCGCATTGTCTCGACGGCCTCGACAGGGTAGTCCCCGATGGCCGTCTCTCCCGAGAGCATCACCGCGTCGGTCGCGTCGAGGACGGCGTTGGCCACGTCGGAGGCTTCCGCCCGCGTGGGCCGCGGGTTGCCGATCATCGATTCGAGCATCTGAGTGGCGGTGATCACCGGGTCGCGCTGCCGGCTGCATTCGAGTATGATTCGCTTCTGAATGACCGGCACTTGCCCGGGGGAGGTCTCCACGCCGAGGTCGCCACGCGCGACCATCACGACGTCGGCCTCCCCGACGATCTCCGTGAGTTCCGCGAGGGCCTCAGGCTTCTCGATCTTCGCAACGACGGGCGTGTCGGCGCCGAGGTCGGCGATGCGTCGCTTGATCTCCCGGATGTCGGAGGCAGATCGCACGAAGCTCAGCGCGATGTAGTCGGCGCCCTGCTCGATGGCAAATTCGAGGTCGCGCAGGTCCTTCTGCGTCATCGTGGGGGAGGACACGCGGGTGTCAGGCAGATTCATCCCGGCGTGCTGGCGGACCGTCCCGCCGTGGACGACTTCGCACACCACCTCAGTGTCGGTCGTGCGCAGGACCTTAAGCTCGACGAGTCCGTCCTGGATCATGACGCGATTGCCGGCGGCGACATCGCGGGCGAGGTCGGGGTAGGTCGTGGAGAGTCGGGCGTCGGTGCCGATCTCCTGCCCGGTGTCGATGATGAGCGTCTCCCCGGTCACGAGGGTGACCGGCCCACCGCCCTCAAGCTCACCAAGCCGGATTTTCGGCCCCTGCAGGTCGGCAATGATGGCAATCTGACAGCCTGTCTCGTCAGCGACGCTGCGCACCATGCGGAATGATTGGGCGTGCGTCTCATGGTCCCCGTGCGAGAAGTTGAGACGGGCCACGTCCATCCCGGCATCGATCAGCGCGGCGATCATCTGCTCGCTGTGAGTGGCCGGTCCGAGGGTGCAGACGATCTTGGTGGGGTTGGGGTTGCCGACCAGCTTTGCCAACGACTTCACGCTCCTCACGGGGGCTTTTTCGTGATGATGCGCTCACGCGGGAGGTCTTCTCCGCCTTCGGCTTGACCTCCTTCCCGGCGGCCGCGCGGCGCCGGGCGGATGGTTAACACGGCACACGGAATGCCGGGGAGGAAGGAGGTTCGGCGACGACAGCGAAATACTGTTTGATCTTCCTCGTCGACCCCGCAATTTGCGGGCGAAACGTTTGATGGGGGAAGGGTGGTAGGGACATGAGAATTGACATTCGCAGTAAGAACGGCAGCGTACCCCAGTACTTCCTCGACCACGCCGAACCGCGGTTGGAGAATCTCACACAGTATCTGAACCGACTCCAGGAGGTGCGTGTCGTTCTGAAGGAGAAGCGCGGCCTGTACACGGTGGAGATCACCGCGGAGGAACCGCGCAACGTCTTCCGGAGTGAGAAGTCTGCAGGGGATGTTCTCAACGCCTTCGACGAAGCCTACGAGGCGATTGAGAAGCAGGCCCGCCGTCACAAGCGGCGGATGCAGGACCGGACAAGGCGGAGTGTGCGACAGCTTGACCCGGTTCCGGCTGTCGAGGCGCCACCGGAGAACGAGGGGGATGAAACGACCGAGGAGGCAAATGAGCCGGACATCGTGAGGGTCAAGAGCCACGCGGTGAAGCCGATGGTTCCGGAAGAGGCCGCCATGCAGATGGAGATGGTGGGCCACGACTTCTACGTCTTCACGGACGCGCGGACCGACAACGTGGCGGTGGTGTACCGTCGCAAGTCGGGAGGCTACGGCCTCATCGAACCGGAGACACAGTAGCCGTCTGTCGGCCGAAAAGATAGCAGCGCCGCGTGCTGCCGGGCGGATCTCCGCCGGCTCGCGCGGCGCTGAGTTGTGTTCAAGTTGCCGAGCCAGCCTCCCTGAGCGCCATCATCATGAGATTCGCGCGAGGAACGCGATGAAAAAGGCAATCGAAGGACCGGTCTGGGCGATCACCGCGACGTACAACGAAGCCGACAGTCTGCTGGAGCTGGCCGAGGGAATCGCGGCGCTTGGACGTGACAGAGGCGGACCGCTCGAGGAGCCTCCGAGGCTGCTGGTCGTCGATGACAACTCGCCTGACGGGACGGGGGCCATCGCGGACCGGCTCGCGCGGGAACGTCCGGAGAGGTTCGCAAGCCTTCACCGCCCGGCGAAGATGGGCTACGCCTCGGCGCATCAACTTGGGATCGGCTACGCCCTCGATCACGGCGCGCGGACGGTCATCACGATGGATGCCGACCTCTCGCATGATCCGGAGCGCATCCCGGCGATCCTCGCAAAGCTCGAGGAGGCGGACGTGGTGGTGGGCTCGCGCTACGTTCCCGGCGGCGGCACCGTCAACTGGGGCGTCGAACGCAAGGTGATCAGCCGCACGGCAGGGGCGCTGGTGCGGTTGGCGTCAGGGCTGAAGGTCGCGGACCCGACGGGCGGGTTCCGCGGCTACCGCGCGCCCATCCTGCATGCGGCGAAATTCCGGCAGATACCTCAGAAGGGATACTCGTTTCTCTCCGAACTGCTCTTCCGATGTGCCCGCGCAGGCGGTGAGATCGCGGAGGTGCCGATCACTTTCGTTGACCGCCGCTTCGGGAAGTCGAAGCTGTCCAACCGGATCATCCTCGAGGCCATCGGCCACCTCTTTACACTGGCCCGGCGGCGTGTCACCGGCTGGCGCCCCTGAGTTCAGCCCAACTCCTCGTGCGCCGCGGCGATGGCGGCGGCGTAGACGGCCTTCAGCGGCACCGCGTGCTTCTCGGCCGCGCGTCGGCAGTCCTCGTACTCCGGGGAGGCGGTCACGATGGTGTCGTCCTGGTAGCCGAGCTTCACAGCGACCTCGCCGAATTTCGTGGTGACTGTCATCCGTTTTCGCGCGAGGCACCGCCGATGCATCTGCGTCATGCGCACGCCGAGCGTCGTGGTCTCGCGCAGCAGCACATCCGCCACCGCGCCGGCGTGCTCGGGCTCGCAGATCGCTCGCAGCAGCAGCGCCGGGCGCCCCTTCTTCATCACGATCGGCGCAGACCAGCAGTCGAGCGCCCCAGCCTCAAGCGCCCTGTCGATCGCGTTCGGGACAAGCTCGCCCGTCATGTCATCGATGTTCGCCTCGATCACGGTCACGAGGCGCGCCTCGTCGGACCGTGCCTCTTCTTCCCGCGCGCTGAGTGTCAGGCGTACGATGTTCGGGACCGGATCGAAGTCGGCGTTGCCGCAGCCGTAGCCCACCGCGCCTGAGATGAAGCCGTCGGGACGCCCGAAGTCATCGGCAAGCACCGCTGCCAGCGCCGCTCCCGTAGGCGTCACCGTCTCACCCTCGATGTCAACCGAGGACGTCGGCACGTCGTGGAGAAGTTCGGCGGTGGCCGGGGCCGGGACGGGCAACCGGCCGTGCGCACAGTTGATCCAGCCGTGGCCGATCGGCAGCGGGGAGACGTGAAGCTCCTCGACGCCGAGCCGCCGAAGGCCCTCCACCGCGCCGACGACGTCCACGATGGTGTCGAGGCCGCCAAGCTCGTGGAAGTGTACCTCCTCGGGAGTGCTGTCGTGGATCTTCGCCTCGGCCTCCGCCAGCCGCCGGATGATCGCGACCGAACGCTCACGAACCTCGACATCGAGCTCACCGGCGGCCTCGATGACTTCGATCAACTCCTGAGCGCTCCTTCCGTGGTGATGTTCATGAGCGTCCTCATCTTCGTGTTCGTGCTCGTGGTGATCGCCGGCATGATGATGGTGGTGATGCTCGATCTTCTCAACGTCCACCTTCGTGGCGGCGATTCCACACTTGCTCAGAGATCGCGTGCTCACGCGCACCTCGTCGCTCAGCCCCAGTGCCTCGATCGTCTCCTCAAGCGCGTCGAGCGGCAGTCCTGCATCCACCAGCGCGCCCAGCATCATGTCTCCACTCAGTCCGCCCACTGCCTCAAGATACGCCTGCTTCATCGTTCAACGGGCCTCAGCCGGCCCTGTCTCCCTTCGGTGCGGTCACGGTCTGATGATTGCGGTCTCGGTCACTGCGATGCGCTCGCCATCGGCTACGATCATCCCGCCGGTCACCAGGACGCCTCCGCCTGGCAGCAGCGTGGCTTTGTGCTCATGCACCGGTAGCGGGAGGCTTTCGGCGGGTGCGAAGTCGCCGGTCGCAGGGTCGTACACCTCGCAGGAGTCGAGCGTGTGCGGGGTGCCAACTCCGTTGAATCCGCCGGCGATCAACACTCGGCCGTCGGGCAGCAGCGTGGCGGTGTGATCCATCCGCGGCTCGCACATCGGCGGCCCGGGAGTGAAACGCCCGGTGGCCGGATCGTAGATCTCCGTGCTGGCAAGCTGGCCGTCAGCCTCGATGCTGTTGCCGCCGGTGATGAACACGCGCCCGTCATCCAGCACGGTCGCGGTATGCCGCGCCCGCTCCTCGGCCATCTCTCCGGCAGCGGTGAATCGCTCGGTCGCCGAATCGTAGATTTCGGCCGAGCGGAGCGTGATCTCGCCCGGGAACTGAGAGCCGCCGGTGATGAGCACACGGCCGTCGTGCAGCAGGCTCGCGGTGTGTCCGAAGCGGCTTTGCGCCATCTGGCCTGTGGGGACGAATCTCCGCACATCGGGCTGGTAGACGTCGCAGCCCGCCAGCGATGTGACCCCGCCGACGAAGCCGCCCGCGATCAGGACGCGTCCGTCTGCCAGCAAGGTCGCGGTGTGCAACTCCCTGGGCGCGGACATCCTGTGCGGCAGGAATGTGAAGCGCTCGCCGTCGAAGAGTTCGGCGGTGCTGGCGGTCGAGTAAGGCAGCACGAAGCCTCCGGCTACCAGCAGCATGCCATCGCGGAGCACGGTCGCGGTGTGAAAGGCCCGGGCGCGGTGTACGTGAGGGCCCGGTGTGAATGCCTCCGCCCCCTCCCCCACCTCGGTGCCGAGCATGAAGGCGTCGTAAGGCCCGAGGCCGCCGCAGACCATCACGCCGCCGCCGGGCAGCGCGGTTGCGGTATGCGCGTAGCGGGGCACATCAAGTTGCGCGTCGGCCTGCGTTCCGGCAAGCAGAGCGATCACCACGACGACGACCGCATTCATCCTGATTTGCACGCGCATTCGTCCCTTCCACATACGGCGTTCACGGGGAGGAGTATTTGCCTTCTCCGACCGCGATTCCTGCATCGGTCGCGGTCGGAGGACTCGAGCGGCCAGACAGCGAAAGTATCAGCGTATGAACAAGTTGCGATCGAAGATGCGCTCCGTGTTCGCCCTCGTTGGCGCGGTCCTCCTCGGCTGGTTCCTGCATGGCGCGGGGTGGCCGTGGTGGGCGTGGCTGCCAGCGGCGATCCTCGGGGCGATGACAGTGTACATGGCTTTCGTGCTCACCTGGTTCGTCTGGCGGAAGCTGACGTACCAGGCGGTGGCGCGGCGGATGAAGCGCCGCAACCAGTCTGAGGCCGCACGGGCGGAGGATTGACCGTGCGCCTGGGCTTTCACGTCTCCATCGCCGGTGGGCTTGACAGATGCATCCGCCGCGCAATTGTCCGCCGCTGCACCGCGCTGCAGATGTTCACCGGCGCGCCGGTGCAGTGGGCTCGGCCGGGATTCACCGACGCCGAGGCGGCGGCATTCGCGGACGGCCTTGCAGGACGTGACATCACTCCACACTTCGTACACGCGAAGTACCTTCTGAACGTCTCCTCGCCCGATGACGGACTGCGCGCGAAATCCGTCGCGGACCTCTGTGAGGAGATGCAGCTCGCCGCAAAACTGCGGGCCGAAGGTGTGATCATGCACCTCGGAAGCGTCGGGGCGGACGGAACGATCGAGGAGGGGGTCGAGCGGGTCGCGCTGGCCGTGGATGCGGCCTGTGAGGCGACGCCGGACGGCCCGGACGTGATCCTCGAGAACTCCGCGGGCCAGGGGAACATCGTGGGCGCGGAGTTCGAGCAGCTTGCCGCGATCATCGCGGCGACAGACTGCCCCGACCGCGTCCGCTGCTGCGTGGACACCGCGCATGCATTCGGAGCGGGGCTCCCTCTGCACACGGAGGAAGGCCTTGAGGAGACGCTGGCACTGATCGACCTGACCTTCGGGATGGAGCGACTTGCACTGCTGCATGTCAATGACTCGAAAGTGGGCTTCGCCTCAGGGCGCGACCGCCACTGGCACATCGGCCGGGGTGAGATCGGCCGCGAGGCGATGGCGCGCATTGTCAACCATCCGCGGCTGGTGCACCTCCCGTTCATCATGGAGACGCCCGGCACGGAGGCCGACGACGTGACCAACATGCGGCGGATACGCCGGCTTATCCGCGGGGAGAATCGCCCGCCGATCCCGCCGCTGCCGGAGGAGCTTCGAAAGTGAATGAGAGTTGCACGCAGGTCCCACGCTGCCCGGCGGTGAATCCATCGCCACGGCGTAGCCTGATGGAAACGAGGGAGCAGACATGAAGAAGGCTTTGATTGTGTGGGGCGGTTGGGAAGGCCACGAGCCCGAACCGGTGGCCAACATACTTGCCGAGGCGCTGAGGAATGAAGACTACGAGGTCGAGGTCTCCGACACGCTGGAGGCGTTCGAGGATGAGGACAAGCTCAAGGGCCTCGATCTGATTGTGCCGCAGTGGACCATGGGCGAGATAAGCAAGGAGCAGCTTGGTCCGGTCCTCGCGGCGGTCGAGAGCGGCGTGGGCATTGCCGGATTGCACGGCGGCATGGGCGACGCGTTCCGCCAGTCCACGCAGTGGCAGTTCATGGTGGGCGGTCAGTGGGTCGCACATCCGGGCGGGGCGGACGTGACCTACGAGGTCGAGATCGTCTCCGATCATGCCATCGTGGCCGGGATCGACGACTTCGAAGTCACCTCCGAGCAGTATTACATGCACGTGGACCCGAACAATGACGTGCTGGCGGTCACGTACTTCCAGCGCTACGGGACCGCCCCGGTCCCGGTCGTGTGGAAGAGGACATGGGGACAGGGGCGGGTCTTCTACTCATCGCTGGGGCATAACGCCGAGGTCGCCGCGCAGGAGGAGCCGCTGACGATCATGACGCGCGGGATGAAGTGGGCCGCGCGGGACTTGTAGTCGCGCCGGCCACAAACGTGTCGTAGTCACGCCGGAGGGGCCCTGCGGCCTCTGCTGTGCTGAGCGAATAGGCAAGTGAGGAGATCAAGCGAATGTCATTGATATCAGGCATCATGTGGTACGGCAGGCAGATCCACCCTCCGACGTGGGAGGGCGAGGAGTTGACGGTCGCGGAGTTGTTCGGCAAGCTCAAGGGCATGGGCCTTGAGACGGTGGACATCTTCGGCCGCAGCTTCGAAACGTACGATCAGGAGAGCATCGTCGAGGCGCTCGAGGACAGCGGCCTCAAGTGCGCGTGTTATTACATCGGCGCGGATCT
>JBNJEK010000103.1:0-13814 GCA_051745855.1 Armatimonadota bacterium | reverse complement strand
GAAGGGCGGTCTGGATATTGTCACCGACGGACACTTCGGTGTGGCTCTCGATGGTTCCACGGACGATCTCCGTGCCCTCTTCGAGTTCCTCCACCTGCCGCTGGCGCTGGATCAGCTGGTCCTTGGCCTGGCGGAAGCGCCGCTTTTCGGCCTCGATCTGCTGCCGAACCGCCATCGCCTGCTGGATATCGCTACGCTGAAGCTCGGTGACGTACTGTCGCGCGCCCACGTCAAGCTGCGTAATGCGCTGGTCGATCTGCTCGATGGCCTCGGAGAACTCATCGTCGAGTTCCTGCTTGAGGCCCTCGGTGACGATCGCGCGCAGGACAACGTCTCGGTTGATCGTGACGGAATCGGCCATGACAAAATCCTCCAAGCCGGATGTGCCGGCTAATATGCTCCCCATCAACTCAGACAGCGGGTCCCTCGTCGGGATGCCATCCGGTCAGGAGAGAATCTCAACGGTGGCTTTGCGCTCGGTCTTCGCGGCCGCCGCCTTTACGATGGTCCGCATCGCATTGGCGATCCGGCCGCCCTTCCCGATCACCTTGCCGAGATCGTCCTCGGCCACCGATACTTCATACACAACAATGCTTTCGCCGGACACCTCGTTGACACGCGCCTCGTCGGGTTCGTCAACGAGTGATTTCACCATCAGCTCTACCAGCTCTCGCATCGGATGTGCCCCCAGTGTGTGAGCGGGTTCGGGTGCGTGTGTGAAGGCTCGGGATATCGTGCCTGACTCCGGGCGCGCCTGCTACGCTTCGGCGCCCTCTTCGGCCTCGGAGGCCTCTTCCTCGGCCTCTTCATCGGTGGCTTCGGCCTCGACCTCGGCCTCCTCCGCGCCCGCCTCGGTTTCTTCAGCCCCGGCGGACTGCCCCTCGGGGCCCTCGATGACCCCGGCCTTGATCAGGAGCGAACGAACGGTCTCTGTCGGCTGTGCGCCGATCTCGAGCCAGTGCTGAATGCGCTCGGCATTCACCTGCAGCGTCTTCTCGTCGCCGACCGGGCAGTAGTAGCCCAGTTCCTCGATGGCGCTGCCGTCGCGCCGCTTCTTCGCATCTGCGATCACGATCCGAAAGTGCGGATCATGCTTGCCGCCCAACCTCTTAAGTCGAATCTTCGTCGCCAAGCTAACGTCGCTCCCTTCGCCGGGCTTAGCGAAGCCCGATCTGCATTCCGCCGATCCGGGCCTTGCCGCCACCGGTGAGCTGCTTCATCATCTTTGAAAGCTCGCGGAATTCCTTCAGCATTATGTTTACGTCCTGCACGCGAACTCCACTGCCGGCCGCGATGCGTCGCTTACGGCTGGCGTTGAGCACGTCAGGGTTGCGTCGCTCTTGTGGCGTCATCGAGTTGATGATCGCCTCAACCCGGTCCAGTTCCCTCTCATCGAAGTCGGCAGGGCCGAGGTTCGGCATCTGCTGGGACATCCCCGGGATCATTTTCATGACCTGATCCAGCGGACCCATCTTCCGAACGCTGGCGAGGTGGTCCCGAAAATCCTCAAGATCGAACTGCGCGCTCATCAGGCGCTTCTGCAGCTTCTCGGCCTGCTCCTGATCAACGGCCTCCTGGGCCTTCTCAACCAGCGAGAGCACGTCACCCATGCCGAGGATCCGCGAGGCCATCCTGTCGGGGTGGAACACGTCGAGCGCGTCCAGCTTCTCGCCCGTGCCCACCAGCTTGATGGGCTTGCCCGTGACAGCCCTCGCGGAGAGTGCCGCGCCGCCTCGGGCGTCACCGTCGAGCTTGGTGAGGACCAGCCCGTCCAGTTCCAGCGCGCCCTGGAACTCTTCGGCGACCGTCACTGCTTCCTGCCCGGTCATCGCGTCAACGACCAGCAGGACCTCCGGATCCTCCACCACCTCGGCCTGCTCAGCGAGTTCGTCCATCATCTCGCCGTCGATGTGCAGGCGGCCGGCGGTGTCTACGATGACCACATCGTAGCCTTTTGAGCGAGCATGTGCAACCGCGGCTTCCGTGATCCGGACCGGATCGCCCTCGCCAAGCGTAAAGACTTCGACGCCGACCTCTTCGCCCACCTGCTTGAGCTGCTCGATCGCAGCCGGGCGGTAGACGTCCGTGGCGCACAGCAGCGGGTTGCGTCCGTCCTTGCTCAGTCTGCGCGCGAGCTTGCCAGCAGTCGTGGTCTTACCGCTTCCCTGCAGGCCGCACAGAAGTATGACCGTCGGCGGCTGATCGGCGAACTCGATGCCGACCTGCTCCTCGCCAAGCAACTCGATGAGATTGTCATTGACGATCTTGACAAGCTGCTGGGTCGGATTGAGGCCCTTGAGAATGTCCTCGCCAAGCGCCTCGGCCTGGATGCTCTTGATGAAATCCTTGACGACCGCGTAGTTGACATCGGCCTCGAGGAGCGCCATCTGGACGTCCTTAAGCCCCGAGCGGATGTCCTTCTCGCGCAGCTTGCCGCGCCCGCTGAGTTCTTTGAATGTCCTTTGGAGTCGCTCCGTCAGGGTCTCAAACAACCGTTACAACCTCCACAACCGGTCGATGGCGCGCCGTCTTCGGCCGCGCCCACAGATGGAAAAGGACCGGACGCTGATCTGCCTGATCCGGCCCCATGCCGTCGATGACCTTTTTTACAGGTGTAAAGTATACCGGCCATGCGGGGGGCTTGTCAACCTCCCTCACGCCCGATTCCGGGGGAAAGAGGGCCATCAACCCGGCAACGGCGTGGACGCCGTGCCGCGTCTCGATGCTTTCCTCGGTTCCCGCAGCGGCCACCTCTCGGAATTGCCGGCAAAACCGAGGTTGACGACCACCCGCGAGCGTGGTATAGTAAACGCAGTCGGGGCGTAGCGCAGTTTGGTAGCGCGTACGGTTCGGGTCCGTAAGGTCGCCGGTTCAAATCCGGCCGCCCCGACCATCGCAGATTTCAACCCGGCCTTACCCGAGGCCGGGTTTCCCCATGTACGGCCACACGACGTCCACGGCGCTCGTGATGGCCGTTTCTTCATGTATAGCAGGAGCCGCAGCGGTTTCGGCGAAACGCCTCATCGCGCCACGCGCGCACTGCAGCGAAGCGACAGGAGGAAGATGATGAGCGAAGTCACCGATCTGCTGGCCGCGATGGTCAGTCTCCCCAGCGTCAACCCGTCCGGAACGCCACCGCAGGGGCCGCATGAGGGCGAGCAGCGCATGACCCACTTCGTCCACAACTGGCTCGCCGAACGTGGCATAGACTGTCATCTGCAGCGCGTCGAACCCGGTCGGGAGAACGTCATTGCCCGTGTCAACGGTCGCGAGGAGACGCCGATCGTCTTCGAATCACACATGGACACCGTCTCGGTTGACGGCATGACGATCCCACCGTTCGAACCCCGGATCGAGGACGGGCGCATGTACGGCCGGGGTGCGTGTGATACCAAGTCGTCACTGGCCGCGATGATGGTCGCGCTGGCGAGAGTCGCCGCCGGCGATCCGCCCTCGCGGACCGTGGTGCTGGCCGCTGTGGTCGATGAGGAATATTTGCACGGAGGTATTGCGCGCTTCCTTCAGGACAGCGGCCCCGTCGCAGCGGCGGTGATCGGTGAACCAACCGGTCTGCGCGTGGTCGTCGCACACAAGGGCGCGTTGCGGGTGCGCGTGATCACCCGCGGTGTCAGCGCGCATAGCTCCAACCCCGACGCCGGTGAGAACGCGATCTATCGGATGGCCCGCGTGGTGCAGGAACTCGAGTCGCTCGCCGAGCGTCTCCGCGGCCGGGAGGCGCATCCGCTGGTCGGGAAGCCCACGCTCTCCGTCGGAACGATCGAGGGCGGGAGTGCGGTGAACGTCGTCCCGGAGCTTTGCACGATCATGGTGGATCGCCGGCTGATCCCCGGTGAGACGCCGGACGGAGCGTTCGATGAGATCGCCGCGACACTCGATGGGCTGCTGGGCCCCGACGATGAGATGCTGCCGACGCTGAAGGACTGTGCGGTGGAGACGGACATGGATTCGGAAGTCGTGCGCGCGTCGCGGGAGGCCGTTCGTGCCGCGGGCGTAGATGATGAGCCGATCGGTGTTGCGTACTGCACGGACGGCTGCGACCTCGCCGAGCGCGAGGTCCCGCTGGTCGTGCTTGGCCCCGGCGACATCGCACAGGCGCACACGGCCGACGAATGGATCGAACTCGCGCAGGTCGAGGCCGCTGTCAATATCTACGAGCGTATGATGCGCGGATAGGCGATGACGGGGCCGGTGCGGTCGATCGCACCGGCCCCGACGGTCCTATTGCTCGATGAACGCACCCGGGTCGATCAGCAGGTCGGCCTCCCCGGCAGCCGCTGACGCCGGATCGAAGCAGATCAGGTCATCGCCGACGCGCACCGTGTAGTCGTCGATGCGCTCGATGGCCGGGATTTCACCGCCCGGGGGCTGCGGGTAGACCACCGCGAGGAACGTGAAGTCCTCGGCCTGCTCGGCGTTGCTGATCCACAGGTTGTGCGCCTCGATGATGTCACCACGGAGGGTTTCGCGGTAGTCCTCACCGGTGAAGGGGTTGATGCGTCCCTCCAGGCCCTCGCGGTTGTCAAGCTCGAGCGCCTCCGGCCGCGCGATGTGCATAAGGCGCACCGGGACGTCACCCGCCATGTAGTCGATGACGAAGCGGTCGTCGGCCTGGTCGACCTGCAGTGGATGATCCTGCAGGATGTGCCACAGCCACGTGAAGGTCGAGGGCTGCGAGGTGCGCAGGTCGTCGAAGATCACGAAGTAGCTGTCGCGCACGAAGAGCACGTGGCGGACGTAGCTGTCGAGGTAGGGGAGAGCGCGCTCCGTGTAAGGCTCGCGCAGCGGGAAGCTCCAGCGGCTGAAGCTCCCAGGCTCATCGGGGTAGCAGTCGGTCGGATCGGCCGCGAAGTAGACGTAGCGGCCACCGTCGGCGAGTTCACCCTCGCGATGGCCGGTGATATGCCCGTAGGTCGGATACCGCATGCCCCTCGGCGGCTGCGCCTGGCCAAGCCCGTCGATCATCACCACGTTGTGACTCATCGTGTGGAACGGGTATGCGTCGAGGTTCGCGGACGTCCCGCCGCCGTGGTTGAGCATCTCGCCGTAGGCATGAAGCTGCACGGAGCCGTCGGAGTTGAACGAGTGCCCGTAACCTCCCCGCGGGCGGCACTGAAGGATCACACCCGCGCCCTCCTGGTAGGTGGCGGGGTCGCTGGGCGGTCCACTCGCCGCCATCGCCCAGCCGCCGATGTCGAAGACCTCGGTGGTCTCCTGCTCCGGGACAGCCTCAGGCTCGCCGTAGAACGCGGGAAGGACGTATTCGATCCACGGCCGGAAGTTGTTGAAGTCCTCGCCGCCGTAGGCGTACCAGTTGTACATGAACCGCCCGTCGCCTGTGAGATGTCCGAGCTTGCGGAAGCTCGCCAGGTGGTTGCCGCGCGAGGCGTTGCGCTGGTTACCCCACGCATGGTGGTCCATCCCGACGGGTATGATCCGCCGCAGCCAACTGCCGAGGTTCGTGTAGAACGGGTTATTGCCGAGATTCGCCCCGGCCAGCGTGGTGTCGAAGTAGAGGGAAGAGTTGGTCAACCACTTGTTCTTGGAGGAGCCGTAGCCCGCGCCCTCATTCCACGTGCCCTCAGGACCGTAGCCCGAGGTCACACCGAGAAGGTAGTTGAGCATCAGGTCAAACCATTCGCGGCCGAGGTCGGAGTGCTCGTAAAGGACGAGGCCACATACGGCCGTGGCCATGCTCGCCTCAAACGGATGACTGGAGACCATGCCTGACAGCGATGATTCGCGCACGTTCGCGGTCATCATCGCACCGCTGGTGGTGTACCGCCCACGGACGTAGTAGGTACCGGGTTCGTCGATCGCGACGGTCTGCCCCCACGCTCCGCGGTCGCTTGAATCGGGGCAGATGATCCCTGCCCTGCCGTCCTCGTAGCCGGGCGATGAATCGGTGCCGAAATTGTGGAAGCTCCATGCGGCCGGCCCAGCGTCCCCGGCCTCGTCGAAGTCCCCGTTGGTCAGCATGTTCGGGCCATCGGGGGTGTGGCCGACGAAGAGATCATCCCACCAGACCTCGCCACCCGCATAGTAGTTGAAAGGTTCGACACGCAGTCGAGTCCCCTGCGCGGGCGCCTGCACCTGCCACTCGAACTCCTTCCAGTCTCGCGTCTGCGACAGTTTCAACCGCTGGTCGCCATGAACGTTGAGAGTCACCGCATCGATCCGGACCCCGACCTCGCTGGGAGTGATGCGAATCGTGTGCTCGCCCGGTTCATCCACGGTGAAGTTGATCTGAACTTCCCCACGGTCCTGGATGAAGGAGCGCTTCGGGTTCTGGTCATCCACCGTGACGAAGAACGCGTCCCTGTTCCCGTCAGGGCCGTGTCCGGCGACGGTGATGACGTAGGGGCTGGCGTCGAGTGTGGTCTCCAAGGCGATCTCGGCGTCTTCGCTCGCAAGTTCGACAATGCGGTCACCCGATGCGTCCTCATCGTCGAGCACGCGGGCGCCGCCGCTCAGTTGCAGGTCCTCAGCCTCCCACGTCGCCGTCTCGGCGTCGCTGCGGAAGGTCATGCGCAGCATCGGGCCGCTGCTTCGTTGCCCTCGCCACGAGAATGAGTTCATGATGTGATCGACCCGCCACTCAAGAGAGTTGATCATGACGGCCCGCTGCTCGTCGGTCATGTCCTCGTAGAGCCAGTCGAAGAGGAGAGCGAGGAACTCGTTGCCCTGGGTAGCGTCCTCGTTGCCGTCGCCGCCAAGGCCCTCGGGTGACGCTCTGCCGCCGGCCGGGTAGCTCGCCCATGTGACCGCGCGGTCAATCACGCCGGAATAGCGGTCATCTTCGGTGATGCGCCACACAAACGCGACCATCGCGAGGTCATGCGCAATGCGGTAGAACGCCTGCTCCGGTTCATCAGCGCGGTCGGTCTCCGGGAAATCGTCCCACCACGGCTTTTCGAGAACGGAATCGGCAGCCTGCCGCATTGCCTCGAATGCCGCCGCGGAGCCCTCGTGCGTTGCTGCCAGCGCGCGAATTTCATCGATCATGGCCGGGTTCAGAAGAACGCGCGGGTGTCCGGCCTCCTCAAGACCGGGGTCTTCGAGAGCGGATCGGTCCCACGTGGTCGCGTCAGACGCGATCTCGAATGAGCGCACGTCACTCCACTGCTCCCGCTCAGTGCCGACGTCGTAGCCGACGCGCCAGTGCCACGTTTGGCGGGGATCGAGGGCAGGCAGGGTGTTGTAAAAGTTGAAGGGCGTGACGACGTCCACCGCGGGATCATCAAACTGCGGGTTCTCGGCGATCTGGAGGGTGAACATGTGCATCGTATCGCCGAAATCCTCCGGGGCGTCCGCGTTGTAAAACCAGGTCATTCGTGGCGGATTGAGTGTGACCGTGTCTCCGTCGGCCGGGCGCCAGTTGACGTACCGCGACCACTCGCTGCGGGGGTTAATCGGGACGATCGATTCTTCGCCGATCTCCACGGGCGCGGCGGAGAGAGCCGCGGCAAACAACATGAGGAAGCAGACCGTGATGGCAGTGAAACGCATTATAAGGTCCCCTCTCGGTGGATTGACACGCACGAGGACTGCTTCGCCCCTTCTCGCCGCAATCCTTCAAGAGGAGAAGAGTTTCATGGTGCCGAAAGTGGCCTCCCCGGATTCGGAAGGTGGACGTTACATTCTGAGGAGAGACTGAGATGAGCGGAAGACCGAACATATTGTTTGCGCTCGCAGACGATGCCGGCATGCATTTTGGCGCTTACGGCTGCTCGTGGGTGAATACGCCCGCGTTCGACCGCGTGGCCCGGGAAGGCGTGCTCTTCGCCGAGGCGTACACGTGCAACTCCAAGTGCGCGCCCTCACGAGCGGCGATCATCACCGGGCGCAACTCCTGGCAACTCAAGGACGCGGCGAATCATCAGTGCAACTTCCCGACGGAGTTTCGATCGGTCTTCGAGGCGCTGGCCGAACACGGCTATCACACCGGGCACACGGCGAAGGGATGGGCCCCGGGCAACCCGGGCAAGATCGACGGAAAGCCGCGTGAGCTGACCGGACCTGCGTACAACGCTCGCAAGTGGGAGCCTCCGGCCGCGCACATCAACCGCACGGATTACGCGGCGAACTTCGAGGACTTTCTCGACGACAATCCCGACGATCGCCCCTTCTGCTTCTGGTACGGCTGCACCGAGCCGCACCGGCAGTATCAGTGGCGCGCGGGGATTGACAAGAACGGGCACCAGCCGTCCGATGTTGACGAGGTGTATGAGATCTGGCCGGACAACGAGGTCGTGCGGACCGACCTGCTCGACTACGGCTTTGAAATCGAGAACTTCGACATGCACCTGCAGCGGATGCTGGACACGCTGGAGGAGCGCGGGGAGCTTGAGAACACGCTCGTGATCGTCAGTTCGGACAACGGGATGCCCTTCCCGCGGGCGAAGGGGCAGGAGTATTACTACTCGAATCACCTGCCGCTGGCGGCCATGTGGGCGGATGGCATCCGCAACCCCGGCCGCACAGTCTCTGACATGGTGAGCTTCATCGACTTCACGCCGACCTTCCTCGAAGTGGCGAGCGTGGATGAGGACGAATCGGGGATGGCGCCGATCACCGGCCGCAGCCTGACGGATATCTTCGAGTCGGAGGACGAGGGGCAAGTCAACCCCCGGCGCGATCACGTGCTTATCGGGAAAGAGCGTCACGACCTCGGACGGCCGGGCGATGTCGGCTATCCGATCCGGGGGATCTTTAAAGGCGACTACCTTTACCTCCGGAACCTTGAGGCGGATCGCTGGCCTGCCGGGAATCCGGAGACCGGGTACATGAACTGCGATGGCAGTCCGACGAAGAGTGAGATTATCAGGCTGCGGCGCGAGGGAGAGACACAGTACTGGGAGTGGTCTTTTGGCAAGCGGCCGAAGGAGGAGCTTTACGACGTCTCCCGCGATCCGGCGTGCATCACGAACCTCGCGGCGGATCCGGCGTATGAGGACATCACGCGGGCACTGGCCGGTGAGTTGGCCGAGAAGCTGCTCATTCAAAACGACCCACGCATCATCGGCGGGCCGCCGTTGGATGAGAACCCGGTGTATGATCCGCAGGGCGTGCGCACAAACTTTCACGAGAGCTTCGTTAAAGGAGAACTTGAGCCGGCGGGATGGATCAGCCCCACGGACATCGACCCGGACGCCGCGGACCGATGACCGGATTATCATCAATGTGAGATAGAAATTCCTGGAATCGGGGAGGAATGCATGTCGTCTCTGCAATCGAACGCACCACCAACAACACGAGTTGCAGAGGAGTGGATGACATGCGAGCAAAGAAGACAATAGCAGGCGCGATCGCTGCGGCGCTGATGCTTGCGGCACTGGCAATTGCTTTCGCCGCACCGGCGCACGAGCACTGCGGACCGGAGGGAGTACCGCCGGAGCGGTGGATCGCTGATTACGACCTCGATGGCAGCGGGACACTCTCTCAGGACGAGTTCCCCGGACCCGACCATGCATTCGCCCGGATGGACGCCGACGGCGATGGCCAGATCACCGTGGAAGAGGCCGCGGCGGCGGCTGATACGCGTCACGAACGGAGAGGCCTGCGCGGGGAAGCCGCCCGCAACATGGACCCGCAGGCACGATGGGATCGGCTGCTTGACCACAGCGACCTCGATGGCGATGGGGCCATCTCCGCCGACGAGTTCAACGGCCCCGAGCACGCCTTCATCCGACTGGATGCAGATGAGAACGGCATCCTGACAGAGGACGAAGTGCTCGACGCCGAGCCGCGGATGCAGCAGCGCCGCGCAGAGGACGGCCAGCGCCGCGGCCAGGTCGATCCGCAGGCTCGCTGGCAGCGGATGATGGAGCAGTGGGACACTGACGAGAGCGGAACGATCTCGCAGGACGAATTCCGCGGTCCGGACCACGCCTTCGCGCGCATCGACGCCGATGGCAACGGCGAGATCACTGCGGACGAAGCGCTGGCGGCAGGGCAGCAGGAGCGTCGTGGTCAGCGTGATGGCACAGAGCGCGGCCAGGGCAACGGCCAGGGCAACGGGCAGGGCAACGGGCAGGGCGGCGCACCGCAGCAATGACCAGCAACTGACGTATGCTCGACCGGGAGCCGCGAGGGACGAGGCCTCGCGGCGCTCGGCGTGTCTGCCGCTTCAGATGACCCCGTTGTCACCGATGCGCGTGTCCTCGAAGTAGCTGTCCCCGACGATCGACGGCATGGAGACCTCCAGCACCAGTGCGGGGCCGACCGCGGTGAACTCATGGCGGGTTCCAGGTGGCATCACGAGTGTGTCGCCCTGGCGCATCATGATCTCTTCGTCTGCGGTGACCATCGCGATTGTGCCCCGGAGGATGAAGAACGTTTCATGCTTCACCCGATGCTCGTGGCAGGGGCAGGTCTGCCCGCCGAAGAGAAAAAGCAGCTTCCCGCAGTACCCGTGCTCGGTCTCGTTCGCGATCCAGTACTCGGTCTCACCGATCTCGCGGAACCTGCCGAGGCCGAAGTCGAGCGGCAGTGGTTCAACGTCAGGCAGTGTCAGCCCCCACCGCCGCACCTGCTCCTCGATCTCGGCAAGCGCCTGCTCGCGCTTATCGCCGTGGATCATCACCGCATCATGTTTTCCCACTGCACTCACCCCGCACGGAGGCCTTAAGGCGACGCTGGTAGAATACCAGCATCACCAGTCAGGTCAAGTCCCCGACATCGCACGCAAATAAGGAGTGCCAATGATGGCATTGTCAGCCGACTACTGGGCAAAGATCGATGCAGGCAGCGTTCCCGAGCTTCTGACGGAGATTCCGGGGCCGCGTTCGCAGGAGTTGCACGACCGAGGCGCCACGCACATGATCGGATACTCCAGCCAGGTGCGTCTCTTCCCGGTCGCGTTTGAGAGCGGACACGGAGTGACGCTTACCGACGTCGATGGCAACACTTACATTGACTTCTCCAGCGGTATCTACGTGACCACGCTCGGGCACTGTCACCCGAAGGTGTCCGAGGCGGTCGCCGACGCAGCGCGCACGCTCATGAACTGCCACGACTTCAACACTCCGGTGAAAGTCGAACTGCTGGAGAAGATGGCCGAGATCCAGCCGTGGGACCTGCGCGGCATCCAGCTTTACGACTCCGGCACGACGGCGGTCGAGGCGGGCCTGCGCGTTTGCCGCGCCGCCACCGGCAAGCACGAGTTCATCTCGTGCTTCATGGACTTTCACGGCAAGTCCGGCCACGCGGTCAGTCTCGGGCGGATGAGCGAAGTCAACGGACCCGGCCGCTCCCAGGGCTTTTACATGGTCCCCAGGCCGAACCCTTACCGGCCGATGTTCACAAAAGACGACGGTGAGATCGACACCGACGCGTACCTCGACTTCTACGATCAGTTCATCGAGAACGCCACGACCGGACAGGTCGCGGCCTTCGTGCTGGAGCCGATCCAGGGCTGGGCGGGGTCGGTCGTGCCACCCGACGACTTTTTCCCGAAACTGCGAGCGTTCTGCGATGAGCGCGAGATATTGCTGATGGCGGATGAAGTCCTGACGAGCATGGGGCGCACCGGCAAGTACTTCGCGATGGAGCACTGGGACACCGCGCCGGACGTGGCAACCATCGGCAAGGGCTTCGGCAACGGCTTCCCGGTGACGGCGATGATGGTCTCGGACAGATATAAGGAAGCGATCGCCACGATCTCCGCGTCCACCAGCTACGGCGGCAATCCGATGGCCTGCGCGGCGGCGCTCGCGAGCATTGAGGCGATGGAGGAGGAGGGGCTGCTTGAGCACGCACTGGAGCTTGGTGACTTCATGCTCGAGGAGATGCGCGCGATGCGCGAGCGCCACTCGATCGTGGGGGACGTGCGCGGCGTTGGTTGCCTGCTCGGCCTCGAGCTTGTGAAGGACCGCGAGACCCGCGAGCCCTTCGAGGAGGCCGGGAGACTCGTCTACCAACGCGCCTTTGAGAAGGGCCTCGCGTGGGTACCCGCGTGGCATATCCTGCGAATGTCCCCGCCGATCGTGATGGAGAAGGACGTTGCAGCCAGGGGCCTCGCGATTGTCGAAGAGGCAATCGACGAGGTGGAGCGGGAGTTGGGGTACGCGTAGACAACGACTGCCCCTCCCCCCGGCCCCCTCCCCCTGGTCCCGCCTAAACGGCAGGCGGGACAGGCGGGAGAGGGGGAGAACTGCAGAGGCTGCGGATTCTGGGTGATGCACATGGCGTATCTGACGTTCGACATCGGGACGACCGCCCTCAAGACCGCTCTCATCGACGAGGATGGCGCGGTGCTGGCGCTGGCGGAAGTGGAATACGCGCCGAAGGCTCCACGGCCGGGGTGGATGGAGGAGTCGCCTGAGACCTACTGGGAGGCGGCGGCCTCTGGGACGCGCATGGTCCTGGAGGAGGCGCGGATGCCGGGACACGCCGTGGAGGCGATCGGCCTCAGTTCACAGGGCGAGAGTTTCGTGGCGCTCGACGAGGCGGGTGAACCGCTGACACCGGTGATCGTGTGGCTCGACGGCCGAGCGCGCGAGTTCGCCGAGCGCCGGCAGCGCGAGGGCCTCACCGCCGAGCAGTTCCGCGCGATCACAGGCTACCCGTGGATCGTACACGAACTGACCGTCTTCAAGATCGGCTGGCTTGCCGAACACCAGCCCGAGGCGCACCGCGCTGCGAAGTTCCTCTGTCTGCCGGACTACCTGATCTTCCGCATGACCGGAGAGTTCGCAACCGACTTCAACATCGCGCAGATGGGCGGCCTGCTGGATGTCGGGCGCGGCGAGTGGTCCGCGGAGATGCTTGAAGCAGCTGGAATCAACGCGTCGCAACTCCCGTCAATTCATGTACCGGGCACGCCCGTGGGCGAGGTCAGCGTGGAGGCGGCCTCATTCCTCGGCGTAAAAGCGGGCACGACGGTCTGCGCGGGCTGCAACGATCAACTTGCAGGTGCCATCGGGGCGGGCAACGTGCGCCCGGGCGTGGTCTCAGAGACAACCGGCACCGCGCTCGCGGTTGTTGCCACGACTGAAGAGCGCGTGGACAGCGATCAATTCTTCGCGGGCCGGCATGCCGCTGACGGGGCCTGGTACTCGATGCCCTACGCGGCAATCTCGGCAATCGTGCTGACGTGGTTCCGCGATCTGTGCGGTGCAGAAGACTGGGACGAACTGCTTGCGGGCATCGACGAGATTCCGCCTGGAGCGGACGGACTGACGGTGATCCCGCACTTTTCCGGCACGCCGAATGCGCCGGATGGGCGCGGCGCGATCCTCGGGCTCACGCTCGGCCACGGACGCGCGGAGATCGCCCGCGCGATCATGGAAAGCTGTGCGTGCCTGCTGCGCGAACTGCTGGAGCCGCTGGTAGCTGGCTCGTTCACGCCGGAGACGATTCGATCGCTCGGGGGAGCGGCTCGGTCTGACGCCTGGTTGCAGATGAAGGCGGATATGCTGCAGACGCCGGTCGAGCGGCCCGCATGTACCGAGGCAGCGTCACTGGGGGCCGCGATGCTGGCGGCGACCGGAGTGGGGCAGTTCGCGACGCTGGAGGAAGCCGCGGAAGCCTGGTACGTGCCCGCGCGGCGTTTTGATCCCCAGGCGGACCTGGCCGAGGCGTACGAGCAGGTATTTGAGCGTTATGTTGAGCAGTCCGCGCTCCTTTGTTGTGATGAGGGGAATTAGACCGATGTCACTGCTTTTTCGCGATCAGACGTCGCCGATGCTGGCAGAGCAGATCGAGCGCGGTGCGCTGGTGATCCTTCCGGTCGGGACCACCGAGGAGCATGGCCCGCACCTGCCGGTGGACACCGACGCGCGCATCGCGGAGGC
>JBNJEK010000102.1:0-13921 GCA_051745855.1 Armatimonadota bacterium | reverse complement strand
TCACTTCACCGCGCCCGCCGTGAGGCCGCGGACGATGTGCTTCTGGAAGACAAGGTAGAGGACCATCAGCGGCACCACGGCGATCGTCACGCCCGCGAGGATCGCTCCCCAGTTCGCGATGTGCTCGCCCTGGAAGCTCAGAAGGCCCACCGGCAGGGTGTAATGCGCACCCTCCTGGATGAACACGAGCGCGAAGGGAAGCTCGTTCCAGATCCACGCCGCCTGGAAGATCGCGACGGTCGCAATGGCGGGCCTGGCAATCGGCATGAAGACCGACCAGAGGATGCGCAGGTGCCCCGCCCCGTCGATGATCGCCGCCTCCATCAACTCAGCGGGAATCTCCACGAAATACGCACGCATCAGCAGGACCGACAGCGGCAGGCCGAAGGCCACGTAGGGCCCGATGATCGCGAGGTAGTCCCCCACTCCAAGCGCCGCATTGAGCTGATACAGTGGGATGAGGACCGCATGCGCGGGGATCAAAAGCCCCGTCAGGATGAAGCCGAGCGCAAGCTCCGATCCGCTGAAGCGCAGCCGCGCGAAGGCATAGGCCGCCGGTGCGCTCAGAGCGATGATTACCGTCACCGCGACCACCGTCACGATCGTGGAGTTGAGCAGGTAGAGGCCGATCTTTCCCTCCCACGCAGCCACGTAGTTCGACCAGTCGAGCGCCTCGGGGAGGCCCCATGGCTCGGTGCGCAGCGTGCTGGCCCCGCGGAAGCTGCCGATGACCGTCCAGATCAGCGGCAGCATGAAGACCAGCGCAAGAAGCGCGAAGAGGCTGTCGCGAATTCGTGAGGCGAGCTTGCGCGTCATCCCGCAGCCTCCTCCTGCCGCGTGAGTCGCAGGTAGATGACCGTAGCGATCATCGTAAGCACCAGCATCACGGTCGCGATCGCCGCCGCATAGCCCATGCGATCATCGGCGAAGGCCGCGCGGTACATGTACGTCGCCAGCACCTCGCTGGCGTGATTCGGCCCGCCGCCGGTCATGACCCAGATCAGGTCGAAGATCTTCACGGAGCCGACGGTGATCAGCAGCGCGTCCACCAGCACGATGCGCTTCATCAGCGGGAGTGTGATGTGCCAGAAGGTGCGCCACGCGCTCGCCCCGTCGATCTCGGCCGCCTCGTAGATATCCTCGGGGATCGCCTGCAGCCCTGCCAGCAGTATCATCATGTGAAAGCCGGTGTAGCGCCAGCAGCTTACCGCGATGATGCAGGGTGTGGCGAGGCGCCGGTCACCGAGCCACCCGGCGGTGAGCGAATCGAGGCCGAGTATCTCAAGCAGGGAATTCAGCGCGCCGAAGTTCGGATCGTAGAAGAGTGTCCAGATCAGCCCGACGGCGACGGCGGGGATGATCAGCGGCGAGAAGTAAACGGTGCGGAGGATCCGGTGGCGTCTGAGCGCGGAGCCGATGCCGACGGCGAGCAGCATGGCGAGGGGAAGCTGGATGGCCAGCGAGAGCACGATCCACATCCCGTTGTTGAGCAGCGCGGTGCGCAGCGTCGGGTCCTGCGCAAGCTCAACGTAATTCCCCAGCCCCTCGAACGTCTTCGCGACATTCAGCGCGCTCCACGAGTACCCGCTGAGGACGATGGTGTGAATGAGCGGGTACGTGATGTAGAACGCAAACACCGCGAGGGCCGGAAGCGCGAGGAGCCATGCTGTGAGTGGTCGATGACGCATAGGATTGTGTGGTGGTGCGAGCGTCCCTGTAGGGCGGGGACCTGTGCCCCGCCATGCCGTTGGGAATACCTGTGCCGGAGGATGGCGAGAACGGCACAGCCGGGAGCAGGGTCCCGCCTCTCCGAAAACGGCCGTTACTCTGCCGCCTCTACCCCGCCGCTCCCGTCTCCTCGACCTCCAGAGAGCTCCCGCCCAGTCTCTCCAGCCTGCGTTTGACCTCGGCCTGGCGCGTGCGGATGTTCTCCATGATGCTCTCGGGGGTGGCGGAGCCGTCGATCAGCGCCTGGCAGCCGTCGAGGAGCACCTCCGCGACCGATCGCTCCATCAGCGTATCCGCCCATGGTACGATCGTCGGCGCGGCCTCCACCTGGCGGGCGTAGCGCAGCAGGTGCTCGTCGGCGTTGTCCTCGGTGACTGATCCATCAACCAGTACAAGCTCCCTGCACTGCTCGACGAACAACTGCGCTGATTCGACTGAATTGAGGTGCTGGAGGAACCTGATGGCCTCGTCGGGATGGTCGGTCTTCGACGAGATCACGTAGCCGTCGGCCCCGCCATGCAGCGCCTCCTGGTTGCCGTCACCACCGGGGACCGCGGGGAAGTTGAACCAGTCCCACGAGTCGTGGAACTCCTCCGGCGCCTCCCCACCCTCGCGGAAGTTGTTGAGATTCCACGTGCCGGTGTAGAACATCGCGGCACGCCCGGTGTAGAAGAGAGCGCGCGCGTTCTCGCGCGTGGTCCCGTTGGGATGATCGCTGAAGAAGCCCGCCTCGACGAGGTCGCGGAACATCTCCAGCCCCCGCACGTAGTCCGGATCGGAGTATTCGCCGGGACCCATCGGGTCGAAGTCCTCCTGAAGCTGATCCTGCCCGATCATCCGCTGCCAGAGGTTCGACACGTAGTGATGCGCGGGCCACTTCACGGAGTTGCCGAGCGCAATGGGAGTCACGCCCGCCCCCTTGAGACTGGCGCAGGCCGACGTGAACTCATCCCACGTACGGGGCATCTCGCCGACATGTTCCTCGAACATCTGCGTGTTGTAGAAGAAGAACGTGCACTGGCGCAGGAACGGGATCCCGTAGGTCTCGCCATCGAAGGTGTACCACTTGAGCGCGTCGCCCATAACGCGCCCTCGCCATTCGCCCTCGTTCGCATTGAGGGCCTCGGTGATCGGGAGCACGTTGTCGCCGCGCACGAAGTTGTGCAGCCACTCGCCGCTCCACACGAAGAACACGTCGGGCGGCTCACCCGATCCGGTGGCCACGCGGATGCGCGTCTTGTACGTGTCCGGCTCGACGAGCGTCACGTTGACGTGGATGTCGGGATTGGCTTCGTGGAAGTCCTCGACGATCTCCTCGAGCGCCGATTTGCGAGGTTCGGCGCTCCAGATCGCCCACATCTCAAGTTCGACTGCCTCGCCCGCGGCGTCGCCAGCTGGCGGACCGTCGTACACGTCTCCCGCTCGATCATCGGACGGGCAGCCGGCGAGGGCCACCAGTGAGGCGACGAGCGCAGCGCTGACAGCAATATGCAGATGGCGATTCATGGCGATCGGACTCCCTCGGATAGACGAACATGATCCCTCGCGCAACCTCTTCCACACCAGGGCCAGGAGGTCCTTCGAGAGTTGAAAGCAAATGACGAATACCTGGCTGGCGGCCTGATGTCAGCCGGTCGGGTGTATCCTGAGATTGTCGGCGCCGCAGCAGCGTTCAGCAAGGAACCCGGACTCCGGGCGCCCCCGCCCGGAGAGTCGTCTTATTAGGCCGACGTCTGAAGCGGAAACGGCGTCCAGGCGAGGCGCCTGGACTCCAGACTCGGGGCGAGATTTCCCCGGAAACAGATAACACGGAGGCAGCCAGTCTGCGTTTACACCCAGCCGGTCGGAACAATTGACAGGGGGCTCCCGTCCTACTAACATCATCGGTGAAAAAATCCTCCGCAAACCACGCCATGGAGCTGTCCGGGGAATGCGTCGAAGTTGTCTTCCGGTACTAATCGCAGTGATCATGTTGCTCGGAGCGCCGCCAGTGCGCGCCGAGAACCTCTTTGAGGGTGTTGGGCGCCTCTTTGAAGATTGGGGGCTCTTCCAGGGCATCCGAGTTTCCGGCTCGAACACATTCACGCTGCAGGAGCACGCGCTTGACGGGTCGGAGTCCGCGTTTCAGGGTCAACGCTGGGACACTGACACGCTCGTGCGAAGAAGCAGCCTGCACGTCGAGGGACCGATCTGGAAGAATCTCGGCATCCAGGCCGACATCTCGTCCACCGGCTGGGGTGACAGCTACACCCGCTACGTGATGGGCTGGACGACCGACGAGACGGCCCTTTACTACGGCGACCTGAACATCAGGCTTGGCGGCAATGAGTTCGCAAGCTTCAACAAGACACTCCAGGGCTGGCAGATCGACCAGGAGATCCCCGGCGGACTTCTTCGCGGGTTCTACTCGAAGGAGAAAGGGCTGACCCGGCGGGAGACGATCACCGGCAACAATACCTCGGGCCCGTTCTTTTTGCGGTACACGCCGATCATTGAGGGCAGCGAGGTCGTGAAGGTTGATGAGCAGGTGATGCGCTTCGGCGAGGACTACCGGCTTGACTATGAGACGGGCCAGCTTCGCTTTGAGCCGGTGGACGCGCCGCCGCGCGTCATTCCCAGCACCTCGACAATTTCGGTGTCCTACCAGTCCTTCGGCTACGAGAGCAGCCCCGGGGCGCTTTACGGGGCTCGCGCGGAAGTCCAGTTGCTTGATAATGACATGCTGCTGGGCCTGACCGGGCTGATGCAGGACAAGAAGCAGGGCAACAATGCGAGCGACACCGCGGGCTTTCAGGAGGACATCTATCAGGCCTCCGGTACCACCGGACCGTTTGACACGAACTTCCGCCCACTGCTGCCCAACGGCTCGACGGTCGTCATCGACGGGGAGAGGCAGACCATCGACCAGACGGTCGTGGTGCTGGTGGATAACGTGGAGCAGGTCCAGGGCGTGGACTACGACGTCTATCATGAGATCGGACGCATCATCTTCCGCCGCGCGGTGCCGCCCACGGCGCTTGTGATCATCCGCTACTACTACGACCTCGGTGAGCAGCAGTTCGCGGGCGACTCGCAGATATTCGGCGTCGATCTCGGCTACCGGATCACTGATGACCTGACCTTCAGGACCGACTGGGCGCAAAGCGATCAGGGCAGTGCTCGCGGCCAGGCGTGGCGGAGCAACCTCGCGTACTCGCGGCCCGATCTCACTGCGACCCTCGAGATGCGGGATGTGCAGCCTGACTTCAGCTACGTGGACACCGTTGGTTTCCAGCGTAAGGAACAGGGCCTGAACTTCGCCGCGCAATGGCAGGCCAACGAGCATATCTCCGTCTACGAGCGTTTCTCGGACCTCAAGAGCGACAGCGGTTTGAGCTTCGGATCGATCGGGGGCGGAGGTGACTCGCTCACCCCGTTCGGCATGGACACCGCCCAGGCCACCACGCCGCCGACGCTGGAAAATCAGACGCAGCGCAACGACTTCGGGATCGACGTCAACTACCCCGGGTGGCCGACGCTGAGTCTGACCCGTCAGACGCTGGAGAATCGCGGCGGCACGAACTCAGGTCGCCAGCAGACCTCGGATATGCTGTCGCTTAACTACGCGCCCTACGATCTCCCCTTCACCGTGAACTTCAATCTATCGAGCGCTGACATTGACTACGACGAAGATCCCGAGGCGACAAGTACACTGCGGGGTTCGTCCACCGAACAGATGCAGGTTTCGGCGACGTACACGCCCAGTTCGACACTGTCGCTGTCGGGGCACTATGGGAC
The DNA here is from genome assembly GCA_051745855.1 of Armatimonadota bacterium. Lineage (GTDB taxonomy): Bacteria > Armatimonadota > Zipacnadia > Zipacnadales > UBA5352 > UBA5352. The sequence continues at coordinate 8,416 of JBNJEK010000102.1, read as the reverse complement.
GAACCGATCGAACACCCGAGGCAGCGATGACCGCTCCGACGGCGTCGTGACCCAGCTTTCGGCGCGATGGAATCCATCGAATGATCTGAGCTTCAGCCTCGATCACACGCGTTCGGAGTCCACCGGGTCGACGTCCCGGTTCTCAACCTTCCAGATCGACAACCCCGGCGGTGGGGGCGGCGGCATCGGTGATGATGACGATGACACCGATGAGCAAACGAGGTATGAGGACGCAAATACGCGGATGGACGTGTCGTGGCGGCCGGCGGATGACCTGAACTTCACGCTTTCAGCGGGCTTCCGCGATTACACGAGCGGCGGCGGCATTGGCTACCTCGCCGACAGCGAGCAGACGTATTACAACGCTTCGCTCGGATGGCGGCCCACCGACGAACTGGCGCTGACGACCACGTGGGGCAGGGATGATCAGGTCTTCCTCGAAGAGGGCGCCGGGGCGGTCAAGAACGACATGCTCGCGCTTGGTGTGAACTACCGACCGAACGGCGAGCCGTGGGCGGTGTCGATGAACCTGCACAAACAGACGGGTTCGAGTCCGACCACGATCAGTTCGGGAGGGGACCGCGTGACGCGGATAGTTCCCACCGATCTCTTCGACATCTCAGGCGAACTCAGCTACGAACTGCGTCCGGGGATGACGCTCTTCGGTCGGATGGGTCGGGCGGACTATGACAGCGGCTATGCCGCTTTCGTGAAGGACACCAGCGAGCTTGGCCTGCGCTATCGGGTGAGCGACCTCGCCGATGTGAGCGTGGGCTACCGCTTCATCAAGAACCTCTCGGGGGACCCCGCCCTGCCGCTGCCCGGCGCTCAGACGGGGGCAATCGCCGGCCAGGACTACATCGCTCAGACATTCATGGTGGAGATTTCGAGCAACTTCGCCAGCGGTCTCGGGTCCTCCGGGAGGACCAGCACGGAGCGAAGCGGCTTCTCCGGAGCCCTCTCGAGCTTCGGCGGCTACGGCGCCGGACGGACCGTTGGATACGGCTACGAGGCCGGCGGCATCGGCGACTTCAGTTCGGGAAGGTCATACGACCGGAATCAACTCGGCCGCTCCGGGCGCTCGACGAGCCCCTTCGGCGGGCCGGGCGGAGGCTTCTCCGGACGGAGCACCGACTTTTTCGCGGGCCCCGATGATACGCGGGGCAGCAGCGCGCAGTACGAGGGGACAACCGGGGCGCGGGATGGCTTCGAGACCGGCCTCGGCGACTTTGAGGAGCAGGAGGACCCGACGGTGCAGCAGCGAGATACTCAGTTCGGCGAGAACGGCCAGATCGGGCCGCGTCCGCCGTTCTCCGACGCGACGGACGACCGTCAGCCTGACGACTGGCGCGGGCGATGCCTCCAGGAAGGCGTGGACCGGTGGTGGCAGTGGTATGATTAGTCGGGCTCGTGCTTACGTGGCAATCCTCCTTGCGGCGCTGGGCTGCTCGACCGCGTTCGCAGGGCCTTTTACAAACATCGTTAACGAACCCTTCGCAACCGTCTCCAACGGTCCTCAGGGCGCGATCGTAGTCAACGATTCAGCGATGTCGAGCGCGGCGGCTCGCGAGGAGGCGGTTGTGCAGGCAGTTCAGTCACAGCACTCGCAACAAAGCCTCCGCCGCGCCGAGCAGAGCCTCCGCACGCTCCAGCGCCTCGGCCTGAAGAGCCCTGAGGCGCAGGTGACATTCCCGCGCCGACTGGTGCATGTTCGCGATGGGCAAATCGTCGCCCCGGACTTGATGCAGGCGCTGGAGATGAACACACGCCTCGGAGAATCAACGAACGAGCTGCGCTTCACTTTCGAGGGCTTCAGTTCGGGCGACGAGACCGCTCTGCGGGACTATCTCGGACGCGCATTGCCAGTCGCGTACAACGTCTACGGCCGGCCCGCATTCGACCTCGACGTCACCGTCCGCCTCGACCCTGACCTTGCGTCGATCCAGGGCGGAGTCTACGACGCGAGTGAGAACGAGATCATCATGGCGCCGCTGTCAGGGAATCTCTCGGAGGACACCTTCGTGCTGATGATCCTGGTGCTTCAGGCTTTCCACGATGACGCGGGCTTCTTCTACGACGCCTGGGAGATCGGATTCGCGGGCGCGGCGGCGAAGGTCATTCAGACACGCTCGGGTGTCGCGCCCGGCTACGATCCGATCACCCCCGGGCCTTTCTACGCTACATCCGTGTACGAGCCGCAGAATCAGCAGGCCCTCGGCGGGCCGACGTTCTTCCCCGAGTCCGGCTGGACGGGGATGCTCGTGTGGCGGGTGGCGATGTCGCGGAGCGCATGGTTCAAGTGCTGGGTGGAGGACGATCAGTTCTTCAGGCGATTCAACGAAGCATACTACGCGAATTTCACCGAAGACCTGCCGGGGAACGTCCCGGCGTTGCGGGTGCTCGCCTCGGAGGTGCTTCCCCGGGTGGAGGGGATGCCCTTTCAAACGTGGTTCCAGCAGCAGTGGGTCCTCGACACCAGCCTTCGCCTCGGCGAGAAACTCTTCGTGTGGAATGTCCCGCTGACGCGCTCGGTCGCGCTCATCGCCGAGTACTACTTCACCACCATCGACGGCGATGAGCAGCCGCGAGGCGGACAGGCGCGAACCACCTACTGGAGCTACGACTTCGCGGTCTCGCTCTTCGCAGAAGAGGGCAACACCATCTCCATCCCGGCGACAGGCGACAACGCCGGCGAGGGCTTTCTGATCCCGACGTTCTTCAACATCGGCGGCCCGCAGAACATCACGGTGCAGATCGATCTCGGCTCACTGAGGCTGATGCTGCCCTTCGCCTACGGGCAGCGCGGCTTTGAGCGCGGGGAGAACAACCTTTACGGCTCGACCATCGGGGCCATCGAGGGCGTGGTCGATGTTGAGGGCGGCGCGGGTCTCGAGGACGTGGAAGTCGACAGAGGCGTCTGGGGCGACCGGATCACTGAGGGCGACCTTTCGCCGCGCCAGCTTGAAGTGTCGTTCACGAATGAGAACGAGGACACCGTCACCCGCACCATCAACGTCGCCTGGGACAGCTACGTGGTCTTCGTCGAGGGGAATCGGCAGGAGACCCTCACACACAGCATCTCGGCGGCAGGCACCGGGATGCATATGATCTCATTCCCGCTGATCCCGCTGACACACGACCTCTCCGAACTGCTCGACATGCCCGCTGACGGCCTTCTCGTCGCTCGTTGGGATCCGCAGTCACCGGGAGACAGCAAGTACTCCATCTGGCCGCGCACTGACCCGATCGCGCCCGGCCGCGGGTACTGGATCCGCGTCTTCTCCGACCTCGACTTCGAACTCGAGGGGGTCGTGCTGCCGGAGGATCGGCCTGCTGAAGTCCAGTTGAGAGTCGGCTGGAATCAGATCGGCTCGCCGCGGCTGGACCCGGTGGATGTCAGCGAGCTTGAGTTCCAGGCGGACGGCGAGACCGCCGTGGGTTACGAGGAGGCCATCGAACAACGGATCATCCAGCCCGGCGTCTTCGGATATTCGCAGGATGCCGGATACACCGAGCGCGATCAGCTTGTGGCCTTCGAGGGCTACTGGATACGCTGCCTGAATGCCGACGGTGCGATCATCCGCTTCCCTGCTGCTGGAACCGGGTCGGCCTCGGTGCGGAGCGCATCGAACATCAACTCCGAAACACTGGACTGGTCGCTGCCGATCGTGGCGGAGGCAGGCGAGATGAGCGGCGCGGCGCGGATCGGGGCGGCTTCGGACGCGACCGAGGGCGTCGATCGCCACGACATGCAGGCGCCCCCGGGGTTCGGACCACGCGTCGAGGTGACGCTCGATCCGGAGGAGACCGGCACCGCCGGATACCTCCGCGACGTGCGCCCGTCGGCGGCCCCGGAGCAGACGTACTCGCTGAAGATTCGGAGCACGCTCGGGCACACGCCGGTGCGCCTCAGGTGGCCGGATATGAGCGCGTTGCCGGAGGAGATGACACCGGTGCTCATCGACGAGGCCGCCGGACGGCGGGTGTACATGCGCACCTCGGGATCGTACGAACTTTCGGCCGGCGACGAGGGCGTGCATCGCGATCTGAAGATCAGGACTCGGATGCGATCGTCACAGCCGCTGATCGCTTCGGGCATGTCCGCGATGCAGACCACGAGCGACACCGCGCAGATCGTCTTCACACTCTCAAACGCCGCCGACGTTGAGATCGAGGTGCTCAACATCGCCGGGCGTGCAGTGCGCACGCTCAGCATCGGCGCAAGCGATCCGGGGCAGAACACGCTGAGCTGGAATCTCCGCGACAACACAGGCTCGATGGTTCCGGGCGGGACGTATCTCGTCCGGATGAAAGCACGGGATGACACCGGTCGCCAGACACAGGCGCTGCGACCGCTGCAGATTACGCGTTAGATGGAGCGTCACCACAGGTGAGAGAACTGGAGCCGACATCCGAGCGAATCGTACGCGCGCTGGTGCGAGCGATGGTCGTGACCGGCTGCGCGATCGTCGTCGGCCTGATGGGCTGCGGTGGTCTGCCACCGGCGAGCGAAGAGGAAGGCGGCGGCACCGTGGTCGTGCTCGTGGTGGAGCAGGAGACCTCGGCTCCACTTCAGGTCCCCGCGAGCGTCGTCGTTGGGGGCGTTCGGGGCGAGCTTCGGCCGTCCGACGAGCAACTGATCCTCGATGATGTTCCGATCGGCAGTGGCACCCCGCCCACTCAGCCGCTGACCGCGACCGCTGAGGGCTTCGTGACCCGGACGCAGGACGTGCAGATGCAGGTGACCGCCGCGACCTGGGTCACCGTCGAACTCGCGAAGGCCGATCCGGAGACCACGGGCACCGTCGCCGGGACGGCGCGCGACGCCGACACCGGCGAGCCGATTCCGAACGTGTTCGTGCAGTTCACCGAACCCGGTGACGAGGAGGACCGCGGCGTCGGAGGATACACTGACAACGACGGCCGGTTCATCATCGGCGGCATCCCCGCGGGCCGACGACAGGTAAACGTGCAGGCGGAGGAGTTCCTTCCGCGCGAGCCCACGACGGTGACCATCGTCGCCGACGCCGATGGCGACAACGAGGACCTCGAGTTCGAACTGGTGGCCGGCGACACCACAGTGCGCGTGGATGGAGTGGTCGTGGAGGTGCTGACCCGGCAGCCCGTCGAAGGAGCCACCGTCACCGTGGGTGACGCGGATCCGGTCGTCACTGATGCTGAGGGGCGCTTCCGTGCCACCGACGTGCTCGTAGGCGAGCGGACAATCACCGTCACCGCCGATGGGTACGATGACCTGACTACGCGGGTACGTGTATTGCCGGGCATGGGCGATGTCACGCTGGAGCTTTTCGAGGCCGCCGGCGATCCGCCGCCCGGACCGTTCACGATCACCGGCAGCGTCACGCTGACCGGCGCGCCTGACAACTCGGGGGCGATCGTCAGCGCAGTCTCCCTTGACACCGGCTCCGTGGTGGACGAGGATGAGACCGATGCGAGCGGCGAGTTCGGGCTCTTCGTGCCGCCCGGACGCTACGACGTGCGGGTGGTCTTCGGCGAGCGGCAGATCTCGCGCGAGGTCACCGTGCCTGAGGGCGGCGTTGTCGTCGATGGCGTCAACTTCCTGCTGGCTGTGCAGTAAGCCGCCGCCGGCGCACTCAACCTCAGGATGGTCAGGAGAACGTTTCAGTGCGTGAAGTCGTCAGTTCTACCATGATGCGCCAACTCCCCTGCGCAACGCAGATGTCGGCGGCGGCCGTCCACGAGGCGGTCAGTACGCGATGCTGAGCGGGAGATGGCGGAAGATCATCGCAACGATGCTGATCGCCGCCGCGGTGACGGCAGGCATTGTGCTCGCGGTGCAGTGGGTTGCGCGGGACCGGCCCGATGCTGACGCGGACCTTGAAGGCCGGGCTCCGGGCAAACCGGCGGTGTCGATCCGCGAATCCGTCGTCGAGCACAGCCGCGGCGGGCAGCCCGCGTGGAAGCTCAGCATCGAGGAGATCGAGGTCTCCGGCGGCGGTCGCGCCGTGGCGGCAAGCGACCTTCGCGAGGGGCTGGTTTACGACGCCGGCAAGCCCGTGGTGCGCATCTCCGCAGGCAAAGCCACCTACGAGACATCGGACCGGAGCTTTGAGGTGACCGGCGGCGTCAGAGTCGTCTCCCACCGGGGCGCGATCATCACCACGGAGAGGGTGCAGTGGTTGCCGGAGACGCAGACGCTGCACTGCCCTCGCGAGGTCACGATGCGAACCGAGGGCGCGACCGTGCGCACGGAGAATCTCGACGTGGTAGTGCCGGAGGATGTCGCGCGAACGCAAAGCCGGGTCCAGGTGCGGACTGAGCACGGGCAGCTCAGCGGCCGCAACCTCGTCTACGATCTGCAGACACATGCGTACACCATCGACTCGATCCAGGCGGTTTTCACTGTGGATGACGCCCGAGAGGAGCTGGGGAGGCTGCGATGAGGAAACTGATGATGGTTGTCTCCGCCGTCGCCTGCCTGGCGCTGACAGCGGCGGTCGCGCAGGAGCCCGAGGAGGCCGCGGGCCTCGTCGAGGATGAGGACCGCGCGCGTATCGAGCAGGCCGACCACCTGCGCTACGATCCCACCGAGGCGATGTACTACCTCGACGGCAACGTCGTCTTCTCACACAAAGAGATCAAGCTCTACTGCGATGAGGCGGTCTACGACTACGACAACAACTCGGCGGTCGCCACCGGCAATCCGAAGGTCGTCGATCCGGAGACCACCATCACCGGCGATGTCATCGAGGCCGACTTCGAGGCGGAGGTCGCGACCGTCGCGGACAACGTGACCGCCGTCACCCGGAAGCGTCTCGAAGAAGGTGAGGAGCCAGCGCCCGACGACGACGGCGATGATGGGCCGCCCCGCAGTTTCGAAGAACTCCGCGAGAAGCGCACCACGATCACCTGCGAGAAGATCGTGTACGAATACGCCGACGACGTGGAGCGGGCGACGGCCACCGGGCGGGTGAAGGCCGTCCAGGAGGACAAGACGGTCTACGCCGACAGAGCGGTCCATGACGGCAAGGAAGACCTCGTCACCCTCACCGGCGATGTGCGCGTGCTCACCGACAAAGGCGACGAACTGCGCTCGCCGCGAGTGGTGATCTCCACCGAGGAGGACTGGATCCGCGCTGAAAATGTACAGGTGGTGGGCAAGCGGCGGGAGGATTCGAACACGGAGGATGACGCCGAACCCGATCAGCCTGCGGCGGAGGAGCAGCAGCAGGCCGGGGAGGAGACCCCGCCCGAACCTGACGGTGACGATGCCGAAGGCTGAGTTTGCGCGTGAAAGGTTGTTTCCACCGGCACCGTGCACGACGATCCGGTCAGGCCTCGCAATATTCCTTCATCAGCAGCAGGTTTTCCGGCGGCGTCTCATAGGGAATCGCCCCGGTCCCCAGCAGCAGGTTCGGTCGCTTACCCGCCAGTGCGATCACCTCGTCGATGGCCGCGATGATCTCCGCCTCACTTCCCCGCGTGTAGACGGCCGGATCAAGGTTTACCCGCACCTTCACCTCCGGCGCATCTGCTGTCGCCTCGAGGAATGCGTTCCGGTCGGTCTCCGCCGGGCAGATGAGAAAGCCCGTCCCGGTCGCCAGCAGTTCGGGCACGATCGGCGCGGTGTCGCCACCAATGATGCACGGGATAGACGCATCCGCGATCTCCCCGACCTCATGCATCGCGCGTTGCAGCGGCGCCGCCTCGACCTCCCGGAAGGCTCGCGGTGACAGCAGCGGGGGCGCGGCCGCGGACTCGAAGAATGCCACGCCCAGTCCCGCCTCGATCACCGCCCGCGCGAAACGCACCTGGCCGTCCACGAGATGCTCAAGCATCGCGCGGACCGCTTCGGGCGCGAGCGCCACGTCCATTATCACGCCACTGAGACCCACGATGCTCTGTGCCACCGAGAACGGTCCGCTCACGGGGATCCGCACGTCGGCCTCCGGGAATTCCCCGGCCAGCCTCTGCCCCACCTCGATCATCATCGGGATACGCCCGGTGGAGGGGTCGAGCAGCGGCAGTGCACCTGCCTCGGCGCACGACGACACGATCGGCTCGGTGACGGCCGGTATGCCCGTGCCGGCGGGCCTGCGCACCTCACAGCCGTACGCCTCAGCCTCGAGGTTGTAGATGTCTATCCCCACGACCACCGGGAAGTGCTCGTAGAGCAGCCACGCCTCACGATGCGCCTCAAAGCACAACTCCTCGTCCCGACTGGCCCCCCAAGGTGTCACATCGATGAGAGCCGCGGCATGTTCGTACACTGAGAGCGACAGCGCTATCTTCATGCAACGTCTTTCGCGACACGTGTTGCGGCATCCTCCTCAATAAAGCGGCGCCGCCCTGAGGGAGGGCGGCGCCGTTGGAGTTTCGGGCAAACTGAGCGCGGGCTGCTACCCGCGTCCGTTCAGAACGGCATCTGTGTGAC
>JBNJEK010000101.1:0-14245 GCA_051745855.1 Armatimonadota bacterium | reverse complement strand
AGCCGCGCCACCGAGTTGGCCAGCCCGACGATGATCTCCGGCAGCCAGCGCTGGGATGCTGAGTTGCTCAGGTCGCGCTGGTGCTCGGAAATCTGGTCGGAGTAGACGGTGACCATCCGCGGCATGAATTGCTTCCACATGGACTTTACGTTCTCGAAGTTCCACGGATTGCGCTTGTGCGGCATCGTCGAGGAGCCGACCTGCTCGGCCTCGAACGCCTCCGCGACCTCGTTGATCTCCGTCCGCTGCAGATTCCGCATGTCGTCGGCGAGGTTCGCCAGCACAGAGAAGCAGGACACCAGCGCGTGAATGAAGTCGGTCACAAACTCCGCCTCCACCACCTGCGTGGAGGCCGGCGAGGGCTTCAGGCCAAGCTCCGCGAGCACCTGCCGCTCGAACTCCAGCGGGTCATCGAGCATGATCGAGCTTGCATTGTACGCGCCGACCGCGCCCGAGATCTTCCCGCGCAGGTCCTCGGCGGTCGCCCGGATCTTCTCGATCCGCCCGCCGAGGCGGGAGACGTACTCGGCGATCGCGAGGCCGAAGGTCACCGGCGAGCCGTGCTGACCGTGGGTGCGGCCGACCTGCAGCGTGTCCGCCTCGCGTCGCGCGAGGTCGATGAGGATGCGCTCAAGCTCCTCGAGCATGGGCAGCAGCCCCTCGGTCGCCGCGTGCTTGAAGCGCCAGGCGGTGGCGGTGTCGATCACATCGAACGAGGTGAGCGTGAAGTGAATGTAGGGCTTCGCCTCATCGGAGACGTAGGTCTTCATGGAGTTAACGAGTGCGCGGATGTTGTGATGTATGCGCGCCTCCTCCTCAGCCACCTCCTGGGGGGTGACGGCCTTCGCCGCCACCTCGACCTCATCGGCGACTTCCTCGGAGCAGACGCCCATCCGTGCGAGCACGCGTGTCGTCGCTGCCTCGACCATCGCCTCGGAGCGCACGCGCGCTGCCTCGGTGACGTAGGGATCGAAGATCTCGCGGAGCTTCTCGTCGTAGTAGCGGAAATCAAGCGGTGATACGCAGTCGAAGCGATCCATCGTAGAAAGAGCCTCCCGTTATTCTCCTGAACGCCACGCCGACCTACCCCACCGTCACCATCCGCGCGCCCTCGGGCCAGACGAGCGTGCCGTCGAAGTCAAGTTCGATCTCATCGCCATCATCAGTATGCGCAACTGCCCTGCCGGCGGCCCCGGGGATGCTGATTTCCACGCCCGGCGTGTCGCAGTAGACGTGGTGGCGATCGCCGTCTCGAACGATCTCCCACGCTCCGTTGATCATCCCGACCCGTGCTGTCTCGGTGCCCCCGAGGGTGACCGTGGTTCCTCCTGAGACCGGCTGACCGAGCGTGGTGACCGGCGCGCTGCCGGCACCCTCAAGCGCGAAGATCGCGCGCTCGCGCTCACCGACATGGAGGGACTTCTCCTCCCCGGTGTTGAGCGCGATCGTCACCATCTTCAGCATCCAGCGGCGCGATTCCTCCGGCCCCCGCCCGTCGAGGCTCAGCCAGCAGACCGCCCCGATGGTGTCACTCGAGCGGATGGCCATCCGCCCGGTGGCGCGACCGGCCTTCTCAAGCGCGCCCGCGATCGCCTGGAAGGTCGGGGTGTTGACCATGATCAGTTCGGTGCCTTCGTCGCGGACGATCTGCCGGGTGTCCGAGATGAAGCGCTCGGTCTCGAGGTAGTCGTGCGAGATGCGCTCGTCATAAAGCTGGCCAAGGGCGTCGAGGGTTGCGCGCAGCTTGTCCTCGGGCTGCAGGGCGTGGTAGACCCAGTTGTTGCGCCGCATGTCGCGGAGGCCGAATGCGCGTGTGCCGCCGACGCCGATCGGCCGGTAGTGTTCGTGGTTCCGCACCTCTTGCAGTGAAAAGCCCGGATGGGTGGCGCGCTCGACGCGAGCGCCAGACTCGTAGAGCGTTCCGCCCCACTCGAAGACAACGCTCTGCGCGGGCGTCGTCCCGACCTGATAGCCGCTGCGCTCGGCCAGCGTCGCCTCGCGGCGGCGGTTGAGCAGGTCCTCCGCGCGCTGCTCGGCGCTGATGACCGTGCGCTCGCCAGGATAGACCGCGCCGCTCGAAAGCCCCGAGGCGACCATCAGGTCTGCCTCACCGTCGAATGCCTCGCCGAAGAAGCGCCCGCGCATTGCAGAGACGTTCGCGGCGCGGTGAAGCTGCGCGAGTGTACGCTCGCCGTCCACGAAGTGGCTGTCCACCTCGGAGTATCCGACCTCGACCAGGCGCTCCGCCTCGTCGATGTCGCGCTGAAGGAAGACCCTCGCGCCGAGCGCCGCCAGCCCCCAGCGCGCCGGATCGCGGCTCACGTCGAAAAAGTCCAGCCGCCGGGCCTCGGGGCGAATGTCGTAGGTAAAGAGTATCATCGCGTCCACGTCATGCAGGGCGGCGTAGGCGATCGCGTCGATCATCCCGGCTGCGCGAAACTTGTTGGGCCAGCACACGCCCCACTCGCGCATGACGATCGGCTTGCCGACGAAGCTGCTGCGCGCGAGCTTCGGCGCGAAGCTCTCGGTCGCATCGCCGATCGGGGAGTGGTTGACGAAGTACATCGGCAACTTCCACTGACCGTCCTTGAGACGCGGGTGATCGTAGTAGAAGTTCGCGCCCATGAAGTCCAGCGAGTCATGGACCGCTCGCAGATCGGGGATGGCCTCGAAGTCCGTCACCGCGCTGATGGGCTGCTGAACGCCGCGGTCGCGCAGAAAGCCGACCATCTGCTCGAAGTACTGCCGGTGGATGGAGGCCATGAAGAGCGCGAGGTCGTTGAGGCGGCCGGCCGATCCCGTCCCGGTGCCCAGCGGTGTCGCGAGCAGGCCCGGGGCGGTCGAGGAGTCGTGGAGCGCGACCGTGCCCTGCTCGAGGGACTCGTCGCTTTCGAGCGCGCACTGGCCCCGCCAGTCGGTCCACGCGAGACGGAGGCTGTCGGTGTCCTCGTACTTCGCGCGCAGCCAGAAATTCCACCGCCGCTGAAGTTCCTCGCGGTAGGGCGAGACGAGCTCCGTCCGGCGGCGCTGCGCGGCGAAGAGGCCGTTCTCATCACAAAGCTCAATCAGCGCGACGGTCGGATCGTCGGCGTAGGACATCCCCGTCACGGGGTTCACGTGGTCGATCAGCAGCGCCTTCGCGTACTGCATCTGCAACTCGATCAGCCGCTCATTGAAGAGCGCGTAGGGCTTGGCGCCACGCCCAAGCTCGCCCGCGGCGGGAACTCCCTCGCGTTCGTAGAAAGTGCGGAAGTCGAGAAGGTCGAGGTAGACGTGGATGCCGCGCTTGCCACACTCGGCGATCCAGTGATCGACGGCGGCGAGCGCGTCGGGGTCGATCGGCTGATCCGTCCCGGCACGCTGCGGTGGAAGCAGCCCCTCGACGTCGTCGATGTGATGAAGGCGCACGAGGTTGAAGCCCGCGCGGGCGATCGCATCCACCGCCATCTCGATGCGCTCGGGTGGCTGGAAGACCGAGCCCTTGGCGACGTTGATCCCCCAGAAGCGCGCGCGCGTCCCGTCCTCGAAGTAAAAGTTCCCGTCGCGGCCCGTGAAGACGCGCCCGCGAGTGCCGCACGGGCCGTCGAGAAGTCCGCTGAAGTCCACGAGGCTGCTGGCAGGCAGGCCGTCGGCGTTCGGATCGAGCACAGGAACGCCCTCACCGAGCAGGCCCGCCGAGGACTGTGCCGCGGCCAGGCTCGCGCAGAGGATGATCGCGATGCCGGCGGCGAGGCAGACCCCCGCTCGGCGTCTGAGCGAGCATGCGCCAGCGCGTGACGAAAGCGACCGGGCGGCGGTCGGGCGGGCCCGCATCGCGGTCAATTCCAGCCCGGACGACGCACGACGTAGTCGGTGGCACATAGCCGGTCGAACTCCTCCAACTCCTCCGTCCGCTCCGCACTCGTGGCCTCAACGACCTCATCAACGTCACGGGCGATCTGATCGGAAAGCTCCGCCACTCCGTCGAACTCCTTCTCTCCGCGCAGCCAGCGGAGGAACTCAACCTTCAGCGACGCTCCGGCGAGATCACACTGTACGCCGACGAGATGCACCTCGACGACCCGCTCGTCACCGCGCAAAGTCGGCGCCAGTCCGACGTTGATGGCCGCCGGACGCGGCTGCTCGATGGACTGGTAGTCGCCCTCCGCCACCTTCCCGGCCATCCCGGCGAACACGCCGTCGTGCGGGAGTATCTTCTCCGGCGGAATGCTCAGGTTGGCGGTCGGAAAGCCGAGTTCGGCGCCGAGGCCCTGACCGCTCACCACCGGCGCGTGGATCGCGTAGGGCCGGCCAAGCAGCGCCCCCGCCATGTGCACGTCGCCGGCGTCGAGGAGGTTGCGGATACGAGTGCTGCTGACACGGTCGCCGCCGACCATCAGCGGCCTGATTATCTCCACGTCGAAGCCCAGCTTCGCGCCCAAATCCTGGAGCAGGTCAATGTCACCCCTGCCCATGTGGCCGAAGCGATGGGTCTTGCTCGCGGTCACCTGGACGGCGTTGATCTGATCGACGAGTATCCGACGGACGAAGTCTTCGGGGGAGACCATGTGAATCTCGCCGGGGAACTCGAAGACGACCACGAGATCGACGCCGAGCTTGCGGAGGTAGTAACACTGCTCGTCGCGCGTGGTGAGGCGACGCCCGGGCTGGCGCTCGCCGGCCACGAACTCCCGCGGGCTGGGGTTGAAGGTCAGGATCGCCGCCTCGGCCCCGCGTTCGTGCGCGATGCTGCGCATCGCCTGGATCGTCTTCGCATGGCCGAGATGTACGCCGTCGAAAGCGCCCAGCGCTACCACGCGGGGCGTGTCGGGAAGCTCGAGATCGGGCGTCCACTGCACCTGCTTCATTTCACAACTCGTCCTCTGAGAGCAAGACTCGCCGGGGTTGAATGACCGTCTCCTCGCCGTTCGCCACGATCTCGGCGACACACAGCAGCCGTCCTTCGCTCATCACAAGCAGGCGCTCCCCGGGGGCGAGCAGTGACGGAGCGGGTGTCTGCATTCCGCGGCAAAGCTGGATCGCCGTCTCGCGGTCGGCCTCGATGGTCGGCCAGTCACAAAGCACCGTCTCCGGTGGCTGCATCAGGTCGCACAGCCGCCCGTCGCGCATGGCCTGCGTCAGTTCCCGCCCGGTCAGTGAATCGGCCACCGTCTGCGCTCCGACCTTCGTCCGCACGAGAAATGACAGGTATGCCGGACAGTCCACGATCTCACCGAGCATCGCCGCGAGGCTTCGGACGTACGTGCCGCTCGAGCAGGCGACCTCCGTCATCACCCGCGCGCGCTCACCAGCATGGAAGTCGAGCAGCTCGAAGCTGTGCACGGTCACCCGCCGGCTCTCAACCTCGACCGTCTCCCCCTCGCGCGCTATCTCGTAAAGGCGCCGCCCCTCATGCCAGACAGCGGAGTGCATCGGCGGTACCATCTCCATCTCGCCGGTCATCCCTCCCAGCGCCTCGCCCACCTGCGCCTCGGTCACCGAACTCGCGTCGGCCTCGTCCACGATCACGCCCTCGCCGTCGAGGGTGTCCGTGCTCAGGCCGAGTGTGATCTCCGCCCGGTAGGTCTTGTCACAGCCCATCAGGTACTCGCTCAACCTCGTCGCGCCCCCGAGCATGAGTATCATCACACCCGCCGCGGCCGGGTCGAGCGTGCCCGTGTGGCCAACCTTCCGCATCCGCGTGACCCGGCGCACGCCGTCAACGATGTCGTGGGAGGTCAGCCCGGGGGGCTTGAGTACGTTGAGCAGGCCGTCAGGCATCCAGAGCAGCCCCCTGCGACACGTCCACGGCCTCCTGCAGCGCCTCGGACAGCCGCGCGATCACTCCCGCGCGCTCGCCTTCGATGGTGCAGCCGGCCGCGAACCTGTGCCCGCCACCGCCGAAGCTGCGCGCGACACCGGCCACGTCCACCCGGTTGCCCCGCATGCTCACCTGCCACACGCCCGGCTCGGTCTCCTTGATCAGCGCCGCCACCCGCACGCCGAGCGCATCGCGAAAGCCGTCGATGATGCCCTCGGTCAGTTCCGGCTGCGCGCCGACCTCGGCGAAATCGTCGTGGGTGAGACTCGCGATCGCCACCCCGTCGGTGGTGGTGAGCGAGGACAGAGCGCGCGCCTCAAGCTTCACCGCCTCCATCGGGCGGATGGTGAAGACCCTCCGCGCCAGCTCCGCGGGGTCGGCGCCCGCCGCGATCAGTTCGGCTCCAAGACGCATCGCCTCAGGGGAGGTGTTCGTGAAGCGGAAGCAGCCTGTGTCGGCGATCAGCGCCACGTAGAGCGCGCTGGCCTGCGACGGGCTAAGCTCCCCGGCTTTCAACTCACGCGCGATCTTCCGGACGAGCACCGCGGTGGCCGCCGCTCCCGAGTCGACGAGTTGGATATCTCCGAATGTGTTGTCACCCTCATGGTGGTCCACGTCGATGACCGTGGCTGAGGCTAAGATCGCGTCCTTAAGATCCGCGAGACGGTCGGCGCCGTCGCAGTCAAGAGCGATCCCAAGGTCCGCCGGCTCGGCGGGAGGCTCGGTGAGGATGGCTTCGAAGCCGTCAAGAAATGCGAAGCGGTCGGGGGGAGCGGTCGGGGTCGCGGCATGTACTGTCTTCCCGAGGGCGATGAGGATCGCGCGCAGGGCGAGCAGACTTCCCACCGCGTCGCCGTCGGGGTTCTCGTGTGCGGCGATGAAGATGCTCTCCGCGTCGCTGATCGCCGCGGCAACTTCGGCCACCGCCTCGGCAAAGTCCGCGGTGGTGTCAGTCGGTGGCATCGCTTTCGGGCTCCTCACCCTCTTCGCCCCGGTCAAGCTCCTCGGCCTCCCGGCGCAGAAGGTCCTCGATGCGCTGGGCTTTCTCCGCGGTCTCGTCAAGCTCGAAACGCAGCGTCGGAGTGTAACGCAGGTCCATGCGCTCGGCGATCAGTCCGCGGATGTACTTCGCCGCGCGCCTCACTCCCCGGCCCGATTCGCGCTTCTGCTCGTCATCGCCGAGTACGCTGTAGTACACGCGGGCATGACGAAGATCAGGTGAGATGTCGACTCCAGTGATGGTCACAAAGCCAATCAGCGGATCATCGATCTCTCTGTCAATGATCCGGCCGATCTCCTCCTGCAATTCCCTGGCGACGCTCTCCTGCCGATGTGTCGTCATCGCTCGATCCTCCCCGATCCGGCGGGTGTGCGGCACGGGCGTCAGAGTATCTCCGTCTCAACTCGCTCACATACGACACGAGGCTCACCTTCGATCAGGCGGAGAGCGGCGTCGAGCACCCGGTGCACGTGCGGTTCATCGTTGGACACGGTGGCGATCGCAAGGACCGCCTGATTCGCGCGATCCGGTCCCAGGTCGGACACCGCCACGTTGTGACGGTTGGCAAGCCGATCTATCAGGCTCTTCACAACGCGCCGTCTGTCCTTGAGGCTCATCGCGTCGGAGATGAACAACTCGACGGTGAGCAGGCCGACCACCACGGGCATAGCAGACCTCCGGTGGGCTGCGTCAGCTATCGGGCGCTGGTGAAGGTCGTCGTGCGCGGTACCTCCACCTCGGCGCGGAATTCTATCTCGTCGCCCTCCTGCCAGCCCCGGTAGTCGCTGGTTGAGATCCCGCACTCGTTCGGCGCCTCGAGCCGCCGGACTTCATCCTCAAAGTGCCTCAGTGATTCGAGTGTGCCCTCGAAGACGACCTCGCCCTGCCGCGTAACGACCATATCCGCACCGCGCTCGGCATAGCCGTCGGTGAGCACCGTCCCGGCGATGACGCCAACACGCGAGATGCGGAAGGTGCGCAACACCCGGCCGTGCCCGATGACCTTCTCCTCGAAGATCGGCTCGAGCATTCCCACCATCGCGTTCTGAATGTCCTCGAGCGCCTCGTAGATGATGTCGTAGGTGCGGATCTCCACGTGCTCGGTCTCGGCGGTGCGCTCGGCGGCGTCGCTCACGCCCACGTGAAAGCCAAGGATGATGCACTCGGACGCCATGGCCAGGAGCACGTCGGACTCGTTGATCTCGCCGACGCCCGTGCTGATGACCTGGATGTCCACCTCTTCAAGCTGTGCGTCAAGCTCCATCAGCGCGCCCTCGAGAGCCTGCACCGAGCCCCACACATCCGCCTTCAGGCTCAGGTTGAGGTCCTTCACGCCAAGCTCGCCAAGTTCGCGGTAGAGGTCCTTGAGCGAGGCGCGGGCGGTCCCGTCCATCTGTTCCTCGCGCAACTGCTCCTCACGTTCCTCAGCCAGCGAGCGCGCCTCTTTCACACCATCCGCGGAGTGCATGACCTGGCCGGCCTCGGGGACCTCCGAGAGACCGATGATCTCAACCGGATGCCCCGGGCCCATCTTCTTCACGGACTTGCCCCGCCAGTCGTTGAGGCGGCGTATCCGCCCCCATGCGGTGCCGCAGATGACTACATCGCCGACCTTCACCTCGCCGTTGCGCACAAGGACCGTGGCGATCGGGCCACGGCTTTCGTCCATCCCGGCCTCAACGATCACGCCGGTGAACTCCGCGTCCGGGTCGGCCCAGAGTTCCTGCACCTCCGCCACCAGCAGGATCATCTCGAGCAACTCATCGAGATTCTGCTTCAACTCCGCGGACACGGGGACCATGATCGTGTCTCCACCGTAGTCCTCGGCGACAAGCTCATACTCCAGCAGGTCCTGCTTTACCCGGTCGGGATCGGCACCGGGCATGTCAATCTTGTTGATCGCAACGATGATCGGCACGTCCGCCGCCTTCGCGTGGCCGATCGCCTCGACTGTCTGCGGCATGACGCCGTCATCGGCGGCCACCACGAGGATCACGATGTCCGCCACCTGTCCGCCGCGCGCCCGCATCTGCGTGAACGCCGCGTGACCGGGAGTGTCCACGAAGACGATCCTCTGATCGTCCACCTCGATCTCCGAAGCACCGATGTGCTGGGTGATGCCACCGGACTCACCGTCCACCACGCTCGTCTCACGGAGCGAGTCCAGCAGGGTGGTCTTTCCGTGGTCAACGTGTCCGAGCACGGACACGACCGGCGGGACGTCGATGGCGTTTTCAGGCCGATCGCCGCGCGGTCGTTGCGCATCCTCGGGGAGCGGGATCCACTCCTCCTCTTCCTCCTCGATCTCTTCCTCGAGTTCGGCAAGCTGCTCCTCGAGGCTGCGAAGGCTTTCCGGGGCGGCCCAGGCGGGAGCCCAGCGCCGATCCTCCTCGGCCTCTTCCGGCTCCTCCTCTTCGGCCTCCTCGACGACCTCCTCCACATCGACTTCCTGGGGCGCCTCAACCTCTTCGACTGGCGCGGGGGCCTCTTCCTCGACGGCCTCCTCCTCGGCCGCTTCGGCCTCCGCGGCCTCTTCCTCGCGCGCAGCCTCGGCCGCGGCCTCCTCCTCGGCACGCTTACGTGCCTCCCGGGCCTGCTCGGCCAGCAGTTCCGCCGCCGCTCGTGCGGTCTCTATGTCGATGCTCGTGGCCGCCGTTGCATCATCCACGCCAAGATCGCCGAGCACCTTCAGCAATGCCTCGGTACGCAGCCCAAGCTTCCTTGCAAGCTGGAAGATTCGAACCTGTTTCGCCAAAACCAGCACCTCCGCGCGTCACTACTACCTTCGCCTCGTGCCGCTCACGCGGCACTGCGACCCTGCCGGTCGCCCTAAATGTCGATCTCGATGTTACCCAGTTCGATGTCGTCAAGCGTGCCCTCACCACCGAGGAGAAGGTCGCGGATGACATCCGCCTCCTCCGCCGTGACGCTGGAGGCGTGGCTGGACACATCCATCCCCTCCTCCTGCATGATCTCCACCAGTTCGGGGCTGGGCACGTCGAGTTCCTTGGCCAGTTCGTAGACCCGCACGCGCCGGGCCTCTTCCACGGCCTCGGCCGTCTCCTCTTCGGCGGCCTTCGCCGCCTCCTGCTGATACTGCGTGTGACTTTGAATGTCAATGCGCCAGCCGGTAAGCTGCGCGGCCAATCGCACATTCTGCCCGCGCCGGCCGATGGCCAGTGAGAGCTGATCGTCGGGTGCTACGACCACGGCCGACCGTTCATCGTCGCCCAGCGCCACCTTCGAGACCTTCGCCGGCGACAGCGCGCTCTTGAGGTACTCCTCGTCGTCCTCAGAGTAGCGCACGATGTCGATCTTCTCGCCCCGGAGTTCATCGACGATCGACTGCACGCGCGCCCCGCGATGTCCCACACAGGCGCCGACAGGGTCGATCTGCGGATCATTCGACATCACGGCCACCTTCGACCGGGCGCCGGCCTCCCGCGCCACCGACTTTATCTCCACGATCCCGTCGAAGACCTCCGGAACCTCCTGCTCGAAGAGCCGCACAACCAGCCCCGGATGCCGCCTCGACAGCACGATCTGAGGATTGCGCGTCGTCTTGCGCACGTCCAGCACGTAGAGCTTGAGGCGGTCGCCGAAGCGGAACGTCTCGCCCGGGATCTGCTCGTTCGCGGGCAGGACGGCTTCGGTGCGGCCGACTGCGATGAATGCGTTGCGAGCGTCCTTGCGCTGCACCTCGCCGGTGATCATCTCACCGACTCGATGGCTGAACTCGTCGAATACGATCTCACGCTCCGCCTCGCGGACCCGCTGCATGACGACCTGCTTGGCGGTCTGCGCCGCGATGCGGCCGAAATCGGCGGCATCGACTTCCTTCTCCTCGGCGTGGACGCCGGCAAGCGTGTCGTCGGGATTGTCAGAGATCTCCTCATCGTCAACCAGTGAGCGCGCGAACATGCGGACCGTGCGATCCTCGAAGTCCACCTCGAGGCGCACGTCGTCGCTGACGCCGTAGTGTTTGCGATACGCGGACGCCATCGCGGCTTCGACAGTCTCTATCAGCGCGGTCAGAGGGATGTCCTTTTCGCGCTGAAGCTGCTCGAGCGCGTCTATGAACTCACCATTCACTGCACTCTACCTCCTGCGGGAGGGCGACCTCAGCTCGCGTCCTCCGCCTCCCAGTCGTAGACGAGGTGTGCCTCCTCGATCTCCGCCAGCGGAATTCGGAGCGTCTCTCCGTCGACCTCGATTTTGACCGAGTCGTCCTCTACCCCGCACAGCAGTCCCGTGTCGGTCCGACGTCCTCCCTCGTCCGTTCGATGCCGGACGGCCGCCTTCTCGCCGGCGAAGCGATCGAAGTCGCTGTCGCGTGTGATCGGGCGGTCAAGCCCCGGCGACGAGACGATCAGTGTGTAAGAGCCCGGGATCGGGTCCAGCGTGTCCAGCAGCATCGACAGCCGCCGACTCATCTCGCTGCAGTCGTCGGCGGTGATCCCGTCCTCTTTGTCGATCAGCACCGAGAGCGTCCGCCCCCCGGCCTCGCCACCGTACTTGATCTGCACCAGTTCGTAGCCGAAGTCATCCAGTAACTCTTCGACGTCGTCCTCAATTCGGCGCACGACCGGATGTTTGCGGATGTTCATCGTCATGACACTCCGCGTCATCAACGGCGACCCCGCGCTTCGAGGCCGCCTAAAGAAATGGGAGTGGGCCGTGGGGCCCACTCCCAGCAGTCAAACTCTGGGTTGTGGCGCTACTACAGCATCATTATAGCGGAACCATGCCCCGAATGCAAGGCCGATCGCCGCTGGATCGAGAGAACATCCCGCCCCGAGACTGCATCGAATTTCGCATGCACAGGGACAGTGCGTCTCCGCGGGTCGGCCGTCGCCGTTCGGCCGGGCTAACGCCCGCGCCCGAGGCGTTCCACCGTCGCCGCGACCGGCGACACCCGCTCATCCCCCGGCCGCGCGCGTTCCTCGATCTCGGCGATCGTTCGATGCAACTCGCGGCAGGCCGAAGCGTAGTCGAGCCCTGTCAGTTCCGCCACAAGCCGCGTGCCGCGGTCGATCAGTTTCTTGTTCGAGGTCTCCACATTCGCCATCCAGTTGCTGACCAGCCGCCCGAGCCGACCCATGGTCGCCGTGGACACCGTGTTGAGCACCAGCTTCACGCCCAACCGCTCCCACAGGTGGAGGGCGGTCGGAGGCAGTCTGCAGGGGATCAGCAGGTCCTGCTCGTCGGCGGCCGGGAGGTCCGCGGCATCGCCGATGACCACCGACCGTTGATCGCCGAATCGCGATGAGGCGGTCTCAAACGCCTCGCTCCACTGATCGGCGTGTTCGGCCCTCAGTTCCCTTACCGCCCGGACCTGCATCGCGACGTTCGGCTCGGTCTCAGTCCGCGAAGCGTCGCTCTCCCGGCCGATGAGAAACTTCATCAGTTCCTCACGTCCGAGCATCGGCGGTGACTCGACGATCGACTCGGCGGCGCCGAGCCTCCTGTAAGTCTCCGGCGTCCACTCGAGGCAGCGGGGCTCGCGCCCCAGGACTCTCAGCCACGTCTGCGGTGTGGGGTACATCGGATCCTTCACGAAAGGCCACGATGGTGGTGAGACGGTGTCATCGCACTTCCGGAAGGGCGGCAGCATGAACGTGGGCGCCCGCTCGGTGGTGTCGGTGAAGATGTCAAGCAGGCACTCGTGGGCGAAGTATGTGATCAGACCGCCCTCGGCGTAAAGCTCGTACTCAAGATCGGTCCACGTCGCCAGTGTCTCAACTGCGCCGGGGTCGGCGAGATCGGTCAGAAGCGCATCGAACTGCTCGGCGCCGACCGCGGGGCTGAGCCAGTGTTCGGGCAACTCCTCGACCACGGCCGATGGCAGCACCTCAGGCAGCACCTGCGCGAGAGCGGTCTCAAGGGCCGCGCCCACGACGAGCAGTTCGGCGGTCGTCGCCTGCATGCGCGTGGAGCCGGTGAGCGCCATCGGGCCGGTCGAGATGTCGAGGACCGTGACGTCCGGATCCTCGATCACCCGCGCCGACCTCTCGACGTGTTCGGCGAGTATCTCGGCCGGGTTGTTGAAGACGAAGAATGCCTCGACGCCACGGTCGAGCGCCTCCAGCAGCGTGCCGATCACCGAGGAGGTCTCGCCGCCCTCGCTGATCGCGACCAGCACGTCCCCCTCGCCAAGGCCGGCCTCCCTCACCTGCTCGCGGCCGAACGAGATGTAATCCTCGAAGTTCTCCACCGAGCGGATGAGCGCGTAGTCGCCGCCGGTCATGATGCTCGTGATCCGGTCGGCCATTGAGCGAGCGGTCGCGGCGTGGTCGGGCCACCGGTCGGCGAAATCCCGCCAGAAGCACCGCCACATCGCCTCGAGGAGTATGCTCAGGCGCCCGGTGGCGCCACAGCCTGAGAAGCAGACGCGCCTGCCGCCGGTCACCGCCTCGGCGAGAGCGCGGGAAAGGCGCGTCGCTTCGGGGCCGCCGAGGACACGATGGGCCATCTCACTGACGTCCTGATCGACGCTCTGCAGCATGCGCACTCCGGCCGCACAGTCCTCCTGCAGCGTCTCGGCCAGTCCGACGGTCTTCGGGTGCGGCTGCTCAGTGGGGAGAACGCCGAGATGGAACTGCGTCTCTCTTGTCAGAAAATGCTCGGCCTCGCGACGGTAGTCTTCCATCAAATCACTGTCATCTCCAGAGGTCGACTCGCTGCATGGCGCGATGCACGCGCGTCTCGCACGCTTCGCCCATCTCGCAGGTTCTTCCCGCGACACCGGTCGTCATCGCGCGTCGGTGAGGGCGCTGATGGTGTCGCAGTATGCTCCTCGCGCTTTGAGGCGCCTGAGCAGATGCGGCAGCGCCACCTCGGTCTCATCGTAGCCGTTGTGCAGAAGCACGATCCCGCCCTCGGCAAGCTTGCGGTCCATCGACGATCCGATCTGCGCGCCGTCGCGGCCGGGATAGTTGCCGATGTTCTCGCTCCAGAAGACCGTGGTGAAGCCGGTGGCGGCAGCGGCGCGCCTGACCGTGTCATCGTAATTGCCGCCAGGTGGGCGAAAGAGCGTCACCGTCCGGCCGCAGGCCTGCCGGATGGCCGCGCGACTGCGCACCAGGTCCTGCTCGACGCCAAGACGCCCCAGTGTGCACATGTTGTTGTGTGTGTGCGAGTGACTGCCGATCTCATGCCCGCGCTCGACGATCTCCTGCACGAGGTCCGGGTACATCACGGCCTGCTTGCCCACCAGAAAGAACGTGGCGCGGTAGTCGTGGCGATCGAGCAGGTCGAGTATCCGGGGCGTCATCACCGGATGGGGCCCGTCGTCGAAGGTGAGTGCCACCGCGCCGGGCTCTGAGAGGGCCACGATCTCCCGCGATCGGCCCAGCACGTGCAGGCCGAGGCCTCGGTAGGCCAGCAGCAGATCGGTCCGACTGCCCGGCAGCAGCGGATCGTGGGAGAACACGTATTCATACGAC
>JBNJEK010000100.1:0-14320 GCA_051745855.1 Armatimonadota bacterium | reverse complement strand
GCCCGCATGATGCCGAGCGCCAACGGCTCATCGAGATATGCTCAAACTGGGGGATCTCCGAGGAAGGCGGACCGCTGTCGGTCCGTGCGGGCCTGGACTACGGCTACAAGTTTGGCTTCACGGGAGGCACCGACAACCATCAGGCTGAGGCCGGGAACCCGGCGCTTGGCGGCATCACGGGGGTTTACGCCGAGTCGCTGACCCGTGAGGCGATCTTCGATGCGCTCATGGCGCGACGCACATTTGCCACCTCGGGCCCGCGCATGATCGTCACGTTTCGGGTTGATGGCGCTTTCATGGGCACGGAATTGCACGCGACCGGTGGGCCGCGGCAGGTGAGCGGTCGGTGTATCACCTGCGACGCGATCGATCGGATCGAAGTGATCCGCAACGGTGAGGTCGTGCACGCGGTCAGCGGCGGTGGTGTGCGCGATTGGCAGCTCGAGTGGGAGGACGCCGAGGATGTGGACAGACAGCTCCTGGAGCGCCCGCTGGACGGGGAGCGCTGTGCCTACTACTATCTGCGCGTTACGACGGTGAATGGTGACATCGGCTGGTCGAGCCCGATCTGGCTGCTCCCGCCGGCAGAGCAGGCGCATCGGCCTGAGCGCTCCGGGACAGGATGAAGTGCCATCGGCTCCTACGAACTGTCCCGCCTCCCCTTCCTCGCGCCATCGGGGCCATCTGTCCGCGACAGGAGGGGACGCCTTCTACCGTTGCGAAAGAGGCCCAGAGACGCGGGCCGTCCCGCGAGAGGAGACGGTGCCCGAAGTCTTCACATCAGTGCAATGCGGTCTTAGCTGGACCGAGGCAGGTGTCAGGAACATGATGCGGAGCATTACGAGTAGGTTCCTGTTGGTAGCGGTCGTGGGCGTGCTGTCGATTTGCGCGGATGCCCGGATCGCGGACGCTGACACGGGTTCGCTCGTTCTCGTCAAAAGCGGCGAGGCCCGGTCGGTCGTCGTGACCGCCGACGAGCCCTCGCCGGTGGCGGAGTATGCGGCGGAAGAACTGGTGGCGCATATCGAGAAGGCCACCGGGGCGCGGCTTGAAATCGCGCGCGAGTCCGATGTTCCGGCGGATGATCCCCGCGTGAGGGTCTACGTCGGTGCGACAGATGCGGCGAGACAGGTTCGGCTGTACCCCATCGCACTCCTGGACGAAGCCTGGCGTATCAAGGCTGCAGGTGGGAACCTCTTCATCCTGGGGCGCGAAGACGGGGATGAGCTGTTCATCGACGGCGACAGACACGATGCGATTGCCAGGGATACACGTCGGGGGACGTTCTACGGTGTGACCGAGTTCCTGGAAAGGTCCCTCGGAGTCCGCTGGCTGTGGCCGGGCGAGCTGGGCACGTACGTGCCGCGGCGTGAGACGCTGGCTGTGGACGCCGACCTCGACGTGACGGACGCGCCGGCCTTCAGGTACCGCAGATACCGCATCTGGCGGATTACCGCGCCTGTCGCGACGGGCGGCTATGGCTCAGCCGTCATGGACCGCATGGCATTCAGCGAGGAAGGGTTACATCGCTACCACGACGCGCTCCGCCGTTACCTGCTCATTCACCAGGAGGGGGATACAGAGCCCAAACCGAGGGTGGGTCATCGGTTCCAGGGCTGGTGGGGCAAGTATAGCGAGGAGCACCCGGAATGGTTCAGGATGCGGGACGATGGCGGCCGCGGTCCGGCACCGGCGGACCCGAACACGTACCAGGTGCGCATGTGCGTCTCGAATCCCGAGCTGCAGCGCTTCATCGTTGAGCAGGCGTGGGACGGCGGGGACGTGCTCTCTCTGGGTGAGGCCGACCACCGCGGGTTCTGCCGGTGTCCTGACTGCAAGGCCTGGGACGAGCCACAGCCGACGGACTTCAAGGGGTACTCGACATCCAACCGCTACGTGCGCTTCGCCCGGGCCGTCCATAAACTGGCGGTCAAGCGCAACCCGGACGTGAGGATACCCATGTTCCTGTACATGGACTACACCCACGCCCCTACGATCGACGCCGACCTGTCCTGGATGTACGGGGAGTTCGTCCCGTGGGGCTCGGGCTACGCAAGCATGTACCCGATGACGCAAGCCCAACTGAAAGACATCAAGCGGGCGTGGCAGGGCTGGAGCCAGACCGGAATGGAGATGGCCTACCGCCCGAACTACCTGCTTGGCGGCTATGTGATGCCCCATTTGAGCACGCAGCAGACCGGCGAGATGCTCAGGTTTGCGGCGGAGCATGGCATGGTCGGCTTCGACTACGACAGCCTCTGGGGCCACTGGGCGACGAAGGGCCCGATGCTCTACATGCACATGCGCCTCGGTACGAATCCGTCTCGGCGTGTAGTGGACGTGCTGGACGAATACTACTCGGCCTTCGGTCCTGCCAGTCGCAAGGTCAGAGCCTACTTCGACTACTGGGAGGACTACTCGTCCACAGAAGTGCCGGGCAATGACCTGAAGTGGTCGAACTGCTCCGAGGTGGGCGAGCTGTATCCAGCGGCAGTTTTCGCTCCGGCCGAGAAGCTGCTCGAAAAAGCACTGACGCTGGCGCAGACGTCAGACCTTCCCGAGTTCGCCGCGCGGGTGGAGTTCCTGCAGGCCGGCCTGGAGCACGCGCAGCTTGCGGCGCGCTTCGCCGGTCTCTACAGGGCGCAGGAGTTCGAGGATGCCCGACAGGCGCTGCTTGAGCTGGTGGATTTCCGGCGCGCTCATGAGCAGCATTTCATCGCCGACTATGCGGCGGCCGGCTGGATCGAAAACAGGACCTACGAACACCTGGCCGACCTGCTGGAGGGGAATATCCCGACACCCGAACCGGAGTCTGCGGCCCTTGAGATCGGCACGGGCTGGTCCACTCCATGGGGCACGTGGTACTTTCGCAAGGATCCACAGGACGAGGGGCTCAGTGAAGCGGACTTCGCACCGGAGACATTCGACGCGACGGGCTGGACGGAGGTTGAAGTACCCAGTTACCTGTCCGCCACGGCGGCCGGGCCCTACAACGGGTACGGGTGGTACGCCGTGTCATTCGAGTTGCCCGCGGACTGGTCCGACGAGGACATTGAGCTACTCTTCGAGGGCGTTGACAAGCAAGTGTGGGTATACGTGAACGGGAACCTGGTGTACGAGCACACGGTGGAGGCCACGGGGATGACGGTGGGGGAGCTGTGGGCGACGCCGTTCATCGCAAGAGTGCCGGCAGAGCAGGTGAAGGCCGGCGGGAAGAACCTGCTGGTCGTACGCATTCATTCCGGCTTCGCCGACTCCGGTCTCTACAAAGCTGTTCGCCTCCGCAGGGCAGTCGAAAGGTAGCAGCGGGGTGGACAGCTACGCGCGGGACGTGCGACACGCGCCACGTGCGCAGGGGGTCGGGGGAGGGGGCCCGGTTTGCCGTGCCGCCCGGCGCAGGTGTCTGCACCGACGGGAATTCTTTGAGGACTCTCTCCATGCATTCGATCCGGGCCTCAAATACGTCCAGCACTCGCTCTGTCTGGTTGCCGTATGTATCGCCGATCAACTTTTTCAGGGTAGTGCGATCCAGCTTCCTGATGGCTTCCAACGCTTCCGCGAAGTCCTCGAAGACCACCTGGTTGGCGACATGCCTCATGCACTGGTACTGCGGCCGGTTGCCGCGGACCTTTCCCTGGAGTATGCTGAGCCTGTGGCGCATGAGCTTCTCGACGTCCGCGGCCAGACCTGCCGGATCGGTTGCTACGCCGGGCTTGCCAAGCACGGTCACAAGGTCGATGCCCTTGCCCTCCTCCAGCAGATCCGCGAGGTTCCAGTCGATCGCGCACGGTTTCCCGTCCGGACCGATTTTGATGTTGAATCCGTGGCCGTCATAGTCGCCGACCAGCAGACGCAGGGCCCATTGCTGGGCGATCTGCTTCTTCAGCACAATGCGCTCGACGTCGGTGAAGTTGAAGGGGTCCGTGCCCTCGAAATGCCGCACGAACGTTCCCTGTACCTCCGGCACAGTCATCCTGATCTTCGGGACGGCTCCCAGCGTCTCCCCGCCCGCATCCTGTGCGATCTGTGCCAGTTGCTTGCTCGCGGCAGTGGCGTCGACCGCCCTCCGCGTCTCCGCGGCCCTCACCCGCACCGTCTCCCTCGCCCTCACCGCTTCCCTGCGCATCCGCGAGAAGTTCAGCCAGAGTGGGCTGCTGCAGCTCATCCACGCCCAGGTTCCACCAGCCCGGCTGCGGCCATCCCTCGCGCTTCTTCTCCAGGTCGAAGTCGCGGAACATGGTGCCCCATGTTCCCGAGCCGCACCTGTCTTTGTAGGCCAGCGCCAGCGACCAGTAGCGGAGGAAGCCGTCGATGTCCATCTGGTAGGCGAGGGCAGCTTTGGCGAGGGCCATATACGCCAGCGCCCTCTGGACGTGTGCGTCGGCGTACTGATACTCGTTCGCCTGGAGCCTCGGGTCGGCAAGGCGGTTCTCGATCATCGCCACGAGCTTTGCAGCCATCGAGTATTTGGCCTGAGTTGGGGAGCTGGTGCACACAGCGATGAGTTCTTTCAGGACCTCAGGACTGACCGCGTAGTTCTCAGGATCGGTCTGTGCTGCGCGCTGGTAGTGGGTGAGCACGTCATTCAGGTAGGACAGGATGTCGTCAGGCATGATCGGCTGGTAGAAGGGAATGAGCGGCACCACCTCCATCATCCGTTCGCCGATCGCCACCGCCGCGCTCGCTTTTCTGGCCTGGTACGCGCATCGCTCATAGTCATGATCTTTGCCAGCGCAACTGATGCCTGGTGTTTGACCAATTCGTGGCCGTCGTACATCCGCGCGCGGTTCAGCCGCCCGATCGCCCCTCTTGCATCGTCTCCCATCGCACCCAGCGCTGCCGCGGCCAGGCGTCGTTCGCCGACCTCTTGGCTGTCAAGCTGTGCGATCCACTGAGTCAGCGTCTTTCCCTCATGGACCGGCTCCGGCGGCAGTGTCGGGCCAGCGCCCAAGCCCTGGCCATGCCCGCTCGACCCAGCGGCGCAAGCGGGTGGTGGCCGATGACGAGGCCAGGCTGCGCGCGAGGATCGTGGAGCTGGCACCTGAGCAACGACCGCGTGCTGGAGCGGCTGACGGATCTGTTCGCCCAGCGCGGCGCACCGGACTACCAGCGCTCGCTCGCGAGCGCCTGGACAACGACTCGGAGTTCACGCCACGGTGAGCCCCCGCATGTCACTCGAATATCCATGAACCTGGGGCCGGCCGAGGCGGGCGCGGCGAGAGATCGATCCTGCAGCTGAGGAAGACAGTTCTATGCCAGTTGCTGGATGCCGACGGAGGGAGTGCTTTGCGAGTGTGAGCGGAGGGCACAGCCGCCAACGGAGCCCCTGACGCACGACAGGTGGCCTTCGTGCAGATATCGCAGAGCGACATGACCTTCCGAGTTAGAAACACACCAGGTTGCCTCTGTATCCCTAACTCTGGAGTTACAACCACACTCAGAGCGGAGCTTATGTTGTTGTCTGCCGGCGCGAGCAGCTGAAACTGAGACGTTCAGTGGTCCCCTCGTCGCTTAACAGAACACGATTCCTTCTTTGACAGTGCGCGATCTCGTTCACTTACGGAAAAGACAGATTGTGTTTTCCGATCAGTCTCATCCGTTTGGCGGGCGACAGCGGTCGCAATTGGCCGCCACTTCCAACGTAGGATGCACCGACAGTATGCACATCACGGAGAACAGCAGTCCATAGACACCGAGGAACGCAAGCCGTGCCCCTGGACGGCCGATTGGTGCGGGCATGTGAACGCGCTGGCTTAAGTCATGGCCTCCACTGTTCCCGGCGCCCACTGTGAGATTCGTCCATTCCCACGAGACGACAGTATCGGAAGCACCCGGGCTACCGTGCTGATCCGGACCGAAGGTGGGCGGGTGTAACCGAAGAATAGGGGACGTCACCGGCCACGCAGCGCCTCGACCGGGTTCTGCCGCGCAGCCTGGCGCGCCGGGTAGATGCCGAACACGATGCCGATGGCGATCGACACGATGACCGCACCAAGCGCGGCCGGGATGCTGAAGGCCATCGACCAGTCCGTCAGCCGGGCGGTCACGGCGGCTCCGGCCACTCCAAGGGCGACGCCCGCGATGCTCCCGGTCACGCTGAGCACCGCCGCCTCGGTGAGGAACTGCACGAGAATGTCGCGCCGGGTCGCCCCGACCGCCCGGCGCAGGCCGACCTCGCGGGTGCGCTCGCGCACCGACATGAGCATCACCGCGAGGATCCCGACGCCGCCGACCAGCAGCGAGATGCCGCCGACGCTCGTGAGCAGAAGCGTGAACGATCCGCTGATCTGCTGCTGCGCGGCGATGATCTCGGACTGGTCGAGCACCGTGAAGTCGTCCTCGGCCTCTTCACGCAGGCGATGTTGCTCACGCAGCAGCGCCGCGATCTCCTCCTGTGCGTCGTCAAGCCGGTCGCTGCTGCGGACTTTCGCGTAGATGGTCGTCACGTGCGCGATGTTGAACAGCCGGCGCTGGCCGGTGCTCAGCGGGATGAACACCTGATCGTCCTGGTCCTGACCGCCGACGTCGAGGCCCTTGCGCTCCATGACGCCGACGACCTCGAAGGGCGCCCGGCCGATGCGGATCCGCGCTCCCATCGGGTCGCCGCTGCCAAAGAGCGCCTCCGCCACCGTCTGTCCGAGGACGACGTCCCGCGCCCGGATGCGCTCCATGCGCTCGGTGACAAACTGACCGCGCTGCGCGTGGAAGTTCCGGGCCTCCTCAAAGTCGGGGGTCGTGGCGACCACGGTTGTCTGTGCGGTGACGCCCTCCCAGCTTACCTCCATCTGCTTCGTCGCGGCCGGGACGGCGAGTTCGACCTCGCGCAACTCATCCTCGATCGCCTCCGCGTCATCGCCCGTGAGCGTGGTGACGGTGGTCGCGCGCTGGCTGCGCCCGGCGGAGATGCGAGTTTCCCCGGGCGAGATAACCAGCAGGTTTGTGCCGAATGCCTCAATCGCGTGTTCGATCTCCCGCTGTGTGCCCTCGCCGATCGACACCACCGCCACGACCGCGCCAATGCCGATGGTGATCCCGAGCATCGCCAGCAGCGTGCGCATTTTGTTGGCGCCGAGGGCGCGCCATCCGGCCTTCACGACCCGCAGCATCCTCACGCCGAGATCACCATCACTCCGTGCGCAGCGCTTCCACGGGGTTGAGCCGGGCCGCCCGGCGGGCCGGTTGGACGCTGAAGATCAACCCAACGGCCACAGAGAAGACAGCCGCCAGCAGCACCGCCAGCCACGAGAATGCGGCCGGGACCTGCGTCACCATCGGCAACAGGAACGCCACGAGCGCTCCGAGGCCCACGCCCGCGGCGCCGCCGATCAGCGTCACCAGCAGCGCCTCTGCACGGAACTGCCGCTCGATGTCCCGCTGACTCGCGCCCACCGCGCGTCTCAAACCGATCTCCTGCGTCCGCTCGCCGACGGAGATAAGCATAATGTTCATGATCACGACGCCGCCCACGATCAGCGAGATGGCGGCAACGATGCCGAGGAAGATGGTAAGCAGTCGCGAGGTCTGGCCGGCAAAGCCGACGACCTCTCCGGCCCCTCGCACCTGGAAGTCGCGGTCCTGCGGGTTGCGGATGCCGTGACGGTCGTCGAGCAGCCCTTCGATCTCCGTGGCGGTCGCGTCAAGCTGACGCGGGTCGCGCAGACCGATGACGATCTGCGACATGTGGTCGACATTGAAGAGCCTGCGGGAGAAGGTCGAGAGCGGAATCGCGACGCGGTTGTCAAAGTCACCGCCCATCGGCGAGGTGCCCTTCGGCGCGAGCACACCCTTGACTGTGAACGGCGTATCCTCGATGCGGATGGTTTCGTCCAGCGGCGACTCCCCGTCGAAAAGCTCGTCCACGATCGTCTGCCCGATCAGACAGATGCGCTTCGCGGCGTTGACATCCTCGTCGGTGATGAACTCCCCCTCGGTCAGGTCGTAGTTGCGCAGTTGCTGCCACTGCGGCAGTATCCCGAAGACCATCGTGTTCTTGCTGGCGTCGCGGTACTTCACCGGCACCTGCGCCTGGCGCTGCGTGGGCGCCACCGCGCTGACGTTTGCGATCTGATCGAGTATCGCCTGCGCGTCATCGCGGGTCAGCGTGGTCGGGGCGCTCTCCACGCTGGCCTCGCTGCCGCGTCCGAAGCCTGAGCCCGGTTTCCGCGCAAGTACTGTAATCGGCGCCTCGGCGAACATCTCCGAGACACTCTTTTCGATCCCGCGCTTCGTCCCTGCGCCGACAGCGATGATGACAGTCAGTGCGGCGATGCCGATCACCACGCCCAGCATCATCAGGAAGGAGCGCAGCTTGTTCCTCGACATGCCTCTCCATGCGGTGCGCAGCACATTCGCGGTGGTCATGGCTACGCCACCTCCTCGGCGGCCTCGGCAACGTCTGCCAGCTCTGCCTCGGCGTCACGCGGCTCATCGACGCGCTCGTCGGAGGCGATTGTCCCGTCCTCGAGCGTGACGATCCGGTGGGCGTGTGCGGCCAACTCCAGGTCATGGGTGACCATCACGATGGTCCGGCCCTGCTGGTGCAGGCGCTGGAAGATCGCAGTGACCTCCAGACCCGAGCGCTTGTCGAGCGCGCCGGTGGGCTCGTCGGCGAGCAGAATCGCGGGGTCCGCAATCAGCGAGCGCGCGATGGCCACGCGCTGTTGCTGGCCGCCGGAGAGTTCAGTGGGAAGGTGGTGCGTGCGGTCTCCGAGGCCGACCTCATCCAGCAGCGCCCGCGCGCGCTCATGGCCGTCCAGCGGATCCCGCGCGTACATCGTCGGCAACTGCACGTTCTCCAGCGCGGTCGTGCGCGGCAGCAGGATGAATGACTGGAAGACGAAGCCGATCTTCGCGTTGCGCACGCGAGACAGCTCCTCGTCCTCCAGCCCTGAAACGTCCTCTCCGTCGAGGAGGTACTCTCCCTCGGTCGGCTGATCGAGACAGCCCGCGATGTTCATCAGCGTGGACTTGCCGCAGCCGGACGGCCCGACGATGGCGACGAACTCGCCCTCCTCGATGGTCAGGTCGATCTCGCGCAACGCATCCACCGCGGTCTCACCCTCACCGTAGCGCTTCGTGATCGAACGCATTTGTATCATTCACGTCACTCTCCCATCGCGACTAAGTTGGCCTCAGTCGTTGCTTTCTGTCGGCTCAAGCTCACCCGTCAGCACGGTGTCTCCGCCCTCTACCCCGCTGACGATCTCCGTGTACGATGTGTCGCGCAGACCGGTCTCGACCGCCTTCGGCGTAAACTGCCCGTCCTCCTGAACGTAGACCACGCGCCTGCCGCCCTCGCGGCGGATCGCAGCGTTGGGCACCGTCAGCACATCCTCGCGCGCCTCCATCATGATTGTCACGTTGGCGGTCATATCCGGCTTGAGGAGCCCGTGGGTGTCATCGATCGCGATCACCACGTCATACTCCACCACGTTCTGCTCCATCTCCGCCTGAGGGTAGATGGCCGTCACTTCACCAGTGAACTCCTGGTCGGGATGGGCATCGACAAAGAAGAGCGCCTCCTGCCCCTCCTGCACACGGCCGATGTCCGTCTCATCGACGAACGCGTGTACTTCAAGCCGGTCGAGGTCCACGATGGTGATGAAGGTCGGCGCGGACAGTCCGGCGGCGACCGTCTCCCCCTCCTGCGTGGTGACGGACCCCACGACCCCTGAGATCGGCGCGTGGATCTGCGTGTACGAGAGTTTCGCCTCGGCCTCGCGGAGTGCCGCGCGAGCCTGCTCGATCTGCGACTGAGCGGCGGCGGCGGCGCGGCGTTTCACTTCAACGTCCACCTGCTGCGCCCGCGCCTTCCGCAGGGTTGCCTCCGCGCGCTGCACATCCGCACGGGCTGCCTCCACCTGTTGCTCGCTCACCGGCACGCGGCTGGTGTTCGCGCGCGCCGTCCGAACCCCGGCTTCGGCGCGTGCGACTTCGGCCTCCGCCGCTGTGACATCACGTTCGGCAAGCTCCACCTCGACCCCACGACTCTGCACCTCGGCCAGCCGCGAGCGGGCCTGCGCGAGGTCGGCCTCCGCCTGCTCCAGGTCCTCGGGCAGCGACTGCGTGCGCAGCAGCTCGAGGCGCTCGCGAGCGGCGTCGAGGTCGCCCTGCGCGACGTCGCGCTCAGTCCTGCGGCGATCGACCTCCTGCTCGGCAATGTAGTCCTTCGCGAAAAGCTCCTGCGCTCGCTCAAGGTTCTGCCGGGCTTCCCGCAGGCGGCTCTCCGCCTGGCGCACCGACGCCTCGGCGCTCGCGATCTCCTCCGCGCGGGCGCCGCGCTCAACACGCGCCAGCTTCGCCTCTGCGCTCTGCACCGCGGCCCTCGCCTGCGCGATCTGCGCGTCGGTGGTGGGCTGCTGAGCTTCGGCTCGGGAGCGTGCCTGCTCCAGCCGGGCGCTCGCGGCCTCCAGTGTCCGCTGAGCCTGCTGCACGTCGCTCTCGGCGCGCTCGGGTTCGGCGCCCGCGTCGGCCTCGACCTGCCGCAGACGCGCCCGAGCGGCGTCGAGACTGCTGCGCGCCTCCTCCACGGCGGCGGCTATCTGCTCCGGAGCGGCCCCCGCCGCGGCCCGGGCCTCGCCCCACTTCTCCTCGGCAGACTCAATGTCGGCCTGTGCCCGCTCGACCCGTGCCTGCAGCTCGCTGCCATCAAGCTGCGCGATCAGTTGGCCGCGCTCGACAATGTCTCCCACGTTTGCGTAGAGTTCGGCCACACGGCCTGACACCTGCGCCCCCACACGCACCTCCGCGCCGACCATCGGCTGCACGGCGCCCAGCGCCTCGATGCCCACCGAGAGCGTCCGCCGGGCGACTTCAGCCGTCTGCGGCCCCTCGCGTTCGCCTCTGTCCCGAAACGCCACCGCCCACACAATGCCGCCGATCACGATCACTGTCGCGACGATGACTGCGATCCATCCACTTCTCTTCATTCCCGTGGCAACTCCTCGTACGTTTCGGCCCCCGGCAGCAGCCCCATCGCGCGGGCAACATCCGCGTGAGCCCGGTGGTAGTCGTAAAGCGCCTCCGCCTGTGTGGCGAGGGCTCTGCTGAGCGCGGTGCGCGCGTCGATGACCTCGATCAGCGTGGCCTCGCCGACGCGGTAGCGCCCGCTGCTGACCTCCATGCTGTGACGCGCCAGCGCGACCTCCTCCTCGGCGAGTTCGATCAGCTGCCGCGCCTCGCGCTCATTCAGCAGCGCCTCCGCGATCTCCAGGTCAATGAGTTGTGCCTGGTCGTCGCGATCAGCCTGCAGCACACGCACGTTCGCGCGGGCTTCGTCAACCCGCTTCCGTGTGAGGCCGCCGTCAAAGAGGCTCGTCGAGGCGGTCAGGGCGATCGTCCACGCCTCATCGGTCGCGGGAAAGTCGTTGTCCCGCGCGCCCCAGTCGCCCTGAAGCGCGACTTCCGGTCGCGTCGAGGCCTTCGCCGCCCGCACCGCAGCCTCCGACGCGCGTATCTGCGCATCGATGGCAATCAGTTCGCTGCGATTGCCCTCCGCGGCGCTCATCGCAGCCACGCGGTCGATCGGCGGCGGGAAGGTCGGCTCGATGTCCGCGAGTCGCAACTCCCTGTCCTGCCCCATCCCGAGCGTCTTTCGCAGTCGTGCGCGTGCAAGCTCCTCGGTCTTCTCCGCGCTGATCACATCGAGGTGCGCCCGCGCCACCTCGACCTCTGCCCGCAATACATCGGCGCGGGCGACTGTCCCGGCCTCGTAGCGCGCTTTTGCCAGCGAGTGATGCTCGCGTGCCTGATCGCGTACCTCCACCGCGACCTCCAGCAGCCGTCGCGCCCGCAATGCGCCGAAGTACTCAGTTGCCACGGTGTTCGCAATGTCCAGCTCGAGTGCGCGAAGGTCGGCCGTGATCGCGTCGCGCTGCCAGCGGGCCTGCGCGGTGCGCGCATCCGTCTCGCCGCTGTCGTAGAGAAGCTGGCGGGCCGAAAGGGTCGCGCTGTAGTTGCGGAAGTCGCGTGACGCCGGCGTGCTGTCGGTGTATCCGGTCCGCGCGTCGAGTTGCGGCTTCATAGCCGACGACGCCTGACCGATGCGTGACGCCGCGGCCTCGATCCGCCCACGCGCTGCCGCAATACGCGGATTGTGCGCGAGGGCATACTCCACGCCCTCCGTGAGTGTCAGCGGCTCGGTCTCCTCCGCGAGAGCCCCCCCGGGAGCGATCAAACACATGGCCACTATGCCGGAGGCAATCCTGAGATGTCGCATGAACGATATCCTTCCAATCACTGCAGTCTGCACGGCCGCTCAACAGTCTCGTCCCCCGCCCATCATGCCGCCCGGACACATCGCCTCACCGATCAACTCGAAAAGCCTCTCCCGCTGCCGATCGTCAAGCTGATCGGTCACATCCAATATATGATTCCCCGCCAGCCGCTGCATCTCCGCCTGAACCTCGCCGATCTCCGCAAGCTTTGCGTCAATGCGCTCGCGATCCGGCGGGCTCTCCCGCAGCAGTGTCATCAGCTCCCGGCGCTGCTTGCGATGCTCGTCGCGAAGTCCCTCACGCCGCCGCTGAAACTCCTCGTTGATCTCCTCGATGGCATCGCGCTGCCCCTCAGTCAGTTGCAGCTTCGCCGCCAGCGTCCCCGACTGCAGCATTGCCTGATGCCTGTGTGTGTCACGCGCGGAGTATTTCGTGACCGCGTATGCGCCGACGCCCAGCGCGATGGCGATTACGACCCAGACACCGGCGCGCATCCTCATCGCACGTCACCACCCTGCGGCCACACAACCTGCACGTATGCTCCGGCAACGCTGCTCTCCGGCAACTCATCGAATGCCCCGAGGCCGAACTGCTGTGCAATCTCGGGGCGGGCCGTAGGCGACGGCTCCGCAGCCGGAGCGGTCAGCCACCCGAGCCCCGCCCCCAGCACGATCGCGGCGGCAACCGCCACCGCCCCACGCGAGATCGGCCTCCACAAAGAGCGACGCAGCCGCGCCGGCGCGGATTCCGCCTCCCGATCCCGCACCCGAGCGAGAACGCCCGCGGTGAAGTCCTCCCCTGCGGCCAGCGGGGGGCGGCGCATCGAGCAGTCTGCCGACCGCAAGTAGCTCCCCTCGGGTGGCGCGCGCACTCATCGCATCGATCGATGTGTACGCGAACGTCCGTGTCGCGCGACCGCTAAAGCTCGCCGTCGAGGGTGCGCCGAAACAAGTTGTCTGAACGCTCTGCAGTTCATCCTCTCTCCTCGCTTCATCAGTGCATACGTGTGACCCGCGCAGACTCTGCGGTTACTGCTCGAAGAATCCTTCCAGTCCGTCACGCAACGCCGCCCTCTGATCGTCCGGTGGTTCCGCCCCTCATCCTCCGACAGAAGGCTCAGGTGACCACCGCGATGTCTCTCGCGGCGCAGATGATCGAGACACAGGTTCGTCAGGATGCGGCAGAACCACGGGGAAAAGCCCCGGGAGGGGTCGAACCGTCGGCGCTGCACGTAGATGTGGACAAATGCCTCCTGCGCGAGATCTTCGGCCGCCATCGTGTCACCGAGGTAGCGGAATGCGATGTTGAGAGCGCGGTCCCGGTTCCGCAGGTCCGGCCGGTGGAGTGGGTGCGGCGCATTTCTCGCGACGACCTTACGCCGGGCCTGGCGAGCGTTGTCACGAGTTGGCTGACGATCTTCGCCGTTGAGGGCTGGGACGCAGAAGTGAACGTACTGCTTGCCGACAAGACACCGGAGCCTGATGAGACAGAGGGTCTGCATGACCTCTATCCAGAGACAGTGGCCAGGGCGGACGAACTCATCTCGGACATACTGGCGAAGATCGGTCCATATGACTTTCAGGACCTCGTCGCGGCGGCGCTTCGAGCGATGGGCCTGCGCACCAAGGTCAGTCCACCCGGTCCGGACGGTGGCAAGGACATCGTCGCTCATCCCGATGCGTTCGGCTTCTCAGAGCCGGTCATCAAGGTGCAGGTGAAGCACACGAAGGGCAGCATGGGTGCGCCGGACGTGCGTAGCTTTCGCTCCGTGGTCGGCCAGCACGAAAAGGGCCTCATCGTCTCGACCGGCGGGTATACTTCCGAGGCTTTGCGTGAGCCTGAGAAGGCTGGTGCCCCTCTAACGCTCATGGACCGGGATCAGTTCGTGGACCTGCTGACGGAGCACTATGAGAAGATGGAGCCGAGTACCAGGCAATGATACCACTGAAGAAGGTCTACATCCCGGTGGTAGGCGGCTTGCTGGGCGAAGAGCAGTGAGCGCAACGGAGGTCTGAGGGCTTGCCTGCGTGAAATATTCGTGGCGTCCATAATGCCCACACAGGCCATCCTCGAACCTCACACTGGGGGATCGCTCCTTGACCACA
>JBNJEK010000099.1:0-14363 GCA_051745855.1 Armatimonadota bacterium | reverse complement strand
ACGGGCAAAGAAATCGAGATCGAGTGGTAGGCGCCTGACGGCCTCGCGCCGAATCCTCAGTTGAGGACACGGAATTGGCGGCAGCGCTGCCGCTGAACCGCTGAGGACTGGCGAAAGGGGTCGGAGAAGCATGGAAGCTGAAACTGCTGAGGCGTTCGGACGAACGTTTGTGAAGGGGAATATCCCCGAGATCAACGCGGTGCGCTGTCTGGCCTGCAGCAATTGCGTCGACCTGTGCGCAAAGCTCGGGCCGAACGTGCTGGAGATCGTGGACGGGGTGGCGAAGCCGGTACGCCCGGAGGACTGCATCTCGGACGGCGCCTGCATGCTCGCCTGTCCGACGAAGGCGATCTTCCTGATGAGCAGCTACGATCCGGAGGGCAAGGCGCCCTCGCCACCGGTCTGAGGCACAGCAGACGTACGAACGCGCCCCCGGCGGATTGCCGGGGGCGCGTTGCGTTCTGCGCGAGGACGCGCCTCAGTCTTTGATGTAACTCCAATCGCGATAGTACGTGGTGCTCTGCGACTTCACGTGCCCGTCCACGAACACGATGTTGAACATCTCGTTGTGCCGCGGAGCTGCGCGCGTGACCTCAGTGGGAACGCCTGCTCCCGGGTCGTAGTCAGCGGGGACCACCGGGTCATAGGGCCCGGCCCAGACGTTGGTGTCGTCGATGAACATGATCGTGCCGGAGGGGTCCTCGACCTGCGCCATCGCCAGCGAGCGGTCGAAGCGGACCGACTGGACCTCGAACTGCGACTGATTGTAGCCGTAGGTGCAGCGGATGTCGTGGTCGAAGCTGGAGTAGTTCGATCTCTCGCTGGGACACTGCCAGATCTGCGCGTTGTTGATGTAGGGATGCAGAAGCTCGGGCACGTGGAAGTAGCCTCCCGAGATCGTCTGCGGCCGGACGTCGGTGTAACCGCGCGGCAGGACCTCGTCATAGTCCTGCGCGTACATGTGGACGGCAAGACCGATCTGCTTGAGATTGGACTGGCAACTGGCCTGGCGCGCCTTCTCCCGAGCGCGAGCAAAGACCGGGAACAGGATCGCGGCAAGTATCGCGATGATCGCGATGACGACGAGCAATTCGATGAGCGTGAAGCCTTTCTTCAAGGTGGGTCCTCCTCGGGGGTTCTGAAGTGGTACATGAGGGATTACAATACGTGAACGTCCTGTGTGAGGTCAACCCTCCTTTTGCCGGGGGGGGGGCGACCGAGTTTTGCAGGGCGCCTGCGTCAACGGCTCACGGCGGCCTCACCCCCCGGCCCCCTCTCCCTGGTCCCGCCTAAACGGCAGGCGGAACAGGCGGGAGAGGGGGAGGACACAACTGTGATCGGTGAACACATGCTTATCGACCGACCGATAGCTTGACGCAATCCCTCTCCCGCCAGCGATGCGCCGTCTGCATCGCCAGGGAGGGGGTGCCCGAGCGTAAGACTCGCGCGAAGCACGCAGTCGATGCTTGGGCGGGGAAGGTCGCCGTTCCTATCGACCTGCAGAATTCGGTCAGACCTTTGCCGGCGCGTGACCGGTGCGCGGCGGGTTCACGGAGTCGGTGGAAAGTCCTCGGGCATCCATTCGGGCAGGTTCGCGATCGACTTCCGCGCGTCCTCACTGGTCGGCACACCCCAAACCTCGAAGAACGGCCCGAGATTGCGCCCGACCTGCTGAGAGAAGCGAACCATCCACTGGTCGCGCTTATCGTCGTCGGTTTCGGGTCGCTGCTCTTCAGGAAGGTCGCGGTACTCTGCGAACACGGCTTTGAATGCGTCCCAGCCGAAGGCCTGCTGCAACTGCACGTACATTCGCAGCGCGAGGAACGGATCGCGTTTCCAGCGATCAAAGGGCGCGCCATCGGCGAAGTACTGCTGGAACTTCTGGACGGCTTTCTCGCCGGTCAGCCCGCGGTGTGAGGTGCACTTGTCTTTGCCGCAGAGCATGTCGAAAACGTAGAGCGTGAAGAGGTTGACGGTGACCTCGCCCGCTCCGCCAAAGGTCCAGTCGCCGCTCTGATGCATGTGCCCCATCTCGTGGAAGAATCCCCAGTCGCCCTCGTTCAGCAGGTGGTCGTAGTCCACAAGCCGCTCGGCGGTGACCGCCGGTACCATGATCGGGTAGCCCGCGTGCATCCAGCCTGCCGAGATCTGCACGTCGGCACAGTAGCGCAGAGGCCGGTCGCGCTCACGACCGGGGTGCGCCGCGAGGTCGGCGTTGAGGTCCATCACACGGTCCCAGAGCCGCAGGAGCGGTCGAGGGTTATCAAGATCGCGAATGACGCCAGAGGGCACGGTCAGGGTCACCTTGTGCGCGGCCAGTTCGGCGCGCGGGGCGGGGAAGTTGCGGATACGGGCGCGCCAGTCGTCGACGTCTGTCTCGCCGAGCACAAAAAGCGGCGCCTCGACGGCACCCCGCAAGACGACTTCTGCGACAGCGAGGTCACAGTCGCGCGGCACTGTGAGGTATATGAGGCCGCCGAAGGCGTTCGCGGCCCGCGTGACCGGCGCGTTGAGCGCGAAATGGCGGCTGATCTCCGGCACGCGCTGCCACTCGGCTTTGTGCCATAGCCGATCGGTGCATGAGCCGATACGCAGGCCCAACCCGGCGGCGGCAGCGCCATCGGCCAACTCCACCTCGATGACCTCGCCCGGCGGCGCGTAGAGGCCGGTGCTCTTCCAGCCCCAGGTGGAGCAGTCGACCTGTAGCGGGCGATCGGTGCGGGGGGCGTCGTCGGCGACCGCGCCGGGCCATACCCTCGCGGCCGGGTGTGCGCGGATCTGTCCGGGCGGCGCAGCCATCATCTCCTGCACGCGGACCGTGAGCGCCAGGCGGTCGAGGACGCGGTCGGCGGTGACAGGCTGCTCGGCGGTGGGGATGACATCGCCACGCTCGCGCACCATCTCGTTGATGCGCGGACGGAGCGTGCGGTCCTCGGCCGGTAACGCCCCGGCGGTGCGAGACAGCAGCGCTCCTGCCAGCGACAGTTCACGCTCCGAAAGCTCCCTCTCCCCCGTCTCGTGGGCGATCGCGGCATCAAGCGCCGCGTTCGCGTTGATCGGCGCGGGCGGCCCCTCCCCGACGCCGTATCCCTCGTCAGGCTGCGGGAGATAGCCGTCGAGCCAGACGATGCCCATCGGCGCAAGGAGACGATTGCTCAGACTGTCCCTCGCGAGCGTCCTGTCCGGATTCAGTTGCAGCCAGCCCCACCCGAGGAAGGCGGTAACCATGCCACCGCCCTCGCGCACGAACCGATCGAGCGCATCCATGCGCTCGGCCGGGGCGCGCTCGGGAGCGACGACGATGCAGTCGAGATCCGAGAGGTCGGACAGATCGATCTGGCGGGCGTCGAGGCCACGTTCCGCCAGAGCCTCGGCGAAGCCGTCGCGACGGAATACGCCCACACGCGGATTGTCGCTGGCAGAGGCCCAGCGAATCGCGTTGAGAATGAGCCGCGCGGTGTCCGCCAACTGGAGTGAATTCGCGTCGAGGAAGCTGAAGTGACCGGTCGCCACAACCCGGCCCTCGCCGTAGCGTGATGCGGCGACAACCGGCCACGGCGTCCCCTCGGCCTCCCCCGTCAGCACCGCGAAGGCTTCAGGGGCAATCGGCGCGACCGGGCCGGGCACGCCCCCCACCTTGACCCGCTCGACGCCATCGAGCAGTGCGCGCAGATCGACTTCGGACGCCGAAAGCTGAGGTCCAACGCACAGAATCGCGAGGATGACGAGGATGATACCGCGGCGCCTGGGTCGCATCACATGCTTCACTCCCGGTCGGCTGGGAAACGCCGGTCCATCGTCTACTCGTCTCCAAAGCTGGTGCCGATGAGCCGTGCGGCGCGGATCCAGTCGTGATCGAGCGGAACGGTCCGACGGTTGCCGGCGACGTCCTCGAGCGGCACGGCCTTCCAGCCCTGTCCGCGACTGGCGACCATCACGTTGTAATCGCCATCGGCCAGCAGGTCCGCCGCGGCGGTGCCGAGCTTTGTCGCCAGCAGGCGGTCGGCGGAGGTTGGCGAGCCGCCGCGCTGGACGTACCCGAGGATCGTCACGCGAGCCTCCAGCGATGTAAGCGCCTCCAGTCTGCGACCGACCCGGGTACCCACGTGGTGGCCCTCGCCGGCATGCTCGTAGTCGTCATCATCGGCGAAGCCGCCCGCCGGTTCGGCGCCCTCGGCGACTGCCACGATGCTGAAACGCTTGCCATGTCGGTCGCGCTCACGGATGCTCTCGGCGACGACCTCGATGTCGAACGGGATCTCGGGGATGAGGATGGCGTCCGCGCCACCGGCAATGCCCGCCCCTAGCGCCAGCCAGCCGACCTTGTTGCCCATCAGCTCAAGGACCATGATGCGTCGGTGACTGTCGGCGGTGGAGTGCAGACGGTCAACGGCCTCGGTGCCGACGGTTACGGCGGTGTCGTAGCCGAAGCACACATCGGTCTCCGCAATGTCGTTGTCGATGGTCTTCGGCAGCGTGATGACGTTGCAGCCCGCCTTGACGAGCTTGAGCGCGTTCTTTTGCGTGCCGCCCCCGCCGAGTATCACGAGGCAATCGAGGCCGAGCGTGCGGTAGTTCTCGTACGCCTGAGCGGTCATGTCCACGGTGTCGCCATCGGGAAGCTGATACTTGTGCGGCTTCACGCGCGAGGTGCGCAGCATGGTGCCGCCGACGGTCAGTATCCCCGACAGGTCATCCCAGTCGAGCGTGCGCCAGCGATTCTCGATCAGTCCCTGGAAGCCATCGAAGATGCCGATGACCTCGATGCCGTACTCGCGCCGAGCGGCCTTCGCCACACCGCGAATCGCCGCATTCAGGCCGGGGCAGTCGCCGCCTGCGGTGAAGATGCCTATGCGTTGGGTCTTGCTCTTTGCCATGATTAACTCCCTGCACGACGCCCGAGTGGCCGTGGGTGAAGAAGGTAAGGCAGACGGGCTGGAACTCGTATTCCAGAAATCGCGAAGGCATCAAAGAAAGTGCAGTGCCGTAAGCCGTACGGAGGGGCTGCTTTTCCCGACGCCGCCCCCGGCGTGCGCATACCTGCGCCGGAAAAGTGGCACCCGAGTGTCCGCTGTCGTGTAGCGGCACGAGGGCGACAGCTTCCTTGCCAGCCCGCCGTTCTTCGTTCGGACGGCAAACGGCATGCGCCTCCGGCGCCCGGGCAAGGAAGCTTCGGCGGGCGCTAAACGACAGCGCATGGCGCCTCACCCTCGCGCTGCAAACGGCGCAACGCGAGGGCCGCCCCTCCTTGACGACATTCGAAGGCGTCAAATCGCCCGACTACCAGTGTGATTTCCAGGCACGCGCCAATTTCTCGAATGTGAGTGGAAGCCCGTCCTACAAACGACGGACGGCGGCGGGCGAAAGCTCCATCGCCACGGCAGACGCATGAAAGCCCGTCCTGCAAACGACGCACACGGCGACGGCGCGCGCTCCCTCACCACGGCGGCAGCGCGAGCGTCCCGCCCTCGAGAAAGACTGAGCTCCCCGCGATGAAGCCCGCGTCATCGCTGAGCAGGAATGCCGCGGCTTTCGCGACGTCTTCGGGCTGGCCGAGGCGCCTGACCGGGATCTTCTCCGCGACCTCAGCATAGAGTTCGTCGAGCGGCTGGTCGAATCCCTCCGCGCTGGCGGCGAGCATCGGCGTGTCGATGGTGCCCGGGCAGATCCCGACACATCGCATGTAGCCCGCGTGGTCCTTCGTCAGGCAGCGGATCAGCGCAACGAGCGCGGACTTGGACGCGCAATAAAGCGCGTGGGCCGGGAAGCCGACGTAGGCGGCGGTGGAGGTGGTGATCAGCAGCACGCCCTCGCCCTGCTCGCGGAAGACCGGCACGATGTGCTTCGCGAGGAGGAAGTTCCCGCGCACGTTCACGCCCATCACCAGGTCCCACTGCGCGTCGTCGAAGTCCTCGACGGTGCCCTCGACCCACGCACCGGCGTTCGAGCACACGCCGTCGATCCGGCCGTGCATTTCGACCGTCCGCTCGACCAGCGCGGCGACCTGCGTCTCCTCGGTCATGTCCGCGTAGACGAAGGTCACGTCATGGCCGGCGTCGCGAAGCTCATCCTGCAGCGCCTCGCCCTCGTTGCGCTGGATCGAGGATGTGACGACCTTCGCGCCGAGTTCGGCGAAGTGGCGCGTGCAGCCCTCGCCGATGCCGGAGGTGCCGCCGGTGATGATGACGGTCCTGTCGGTCAGTGACATGGTGGTGCCTCCTCGTTTTGAGCGGCCGGGACGCGACGGGAAACCCGACGGCGAGGGCCGCCGGTCACGTCTCATCCGGGCTCTCCGGCTCCAGGGTCCACTCGTGGTTCGGGTCGGGGTAGAACGTGACGCCGACGCCGGTGGAGTCGTAGTGGCGCTCACCCTCCGGCTCCTCGTGCCGCGCCCAGGTGTCGGCAAGCACGAGCCATCCTCCCGGTACCCGGGCGCGGTAGACGTTCCCGTAGTGCGGCGTATGTTTGAGCTTCTCCCAGTTCATCGGCCATCTCCGCTGTGCGTCTGGTCGATCAGTCGTAGTTGACGCTCACCAGCAGGTCGCGGCAGCTCTGGCTCTGCAGGCGCGCGCGGACGGACCGCCACAGCGCCTCGCCGAGCATCGGGCTGTTCGCGGCGCCGAAGGACAGTTGCCGGGCGCCCGAGCCGCTGCCGGTGTATGTGCCTGGGGCGTCGATGACAAGCTCGCCATCGACGAAGACCTGCAGGTCCTCGCCCTCGGTGACGACGCGGTAGGTGTGAAAGTCATCGGTCGTGTCCATCTCGTGGGTGATGTCCTGGTGGTGGTGAAGCTGGATGCGATCGGGCCAGAGTGTCAGCCGCTCCTGCGCGGGGCCGTTGGAGACGATCAGGAAGCTGGAGCCGCTGATGACCTTCGCCTCGGCCTCCACGACTGTGCGCTCGCCCGGACCGGCGCCCCACGCGTAGCGGTAATGCATGTAGTCGCCGCCCTCGGTGCCGCGGTCGGCGACAAGCAGCGCGCCGTCCTCAAGCCGCGCCTCAGTGCGCTCCGAACCCCGATCGCGGTACCACGGCGACCCTGGCTCCTCGGTGGCCTCCCAGTCGATGGTCCAGCGGTTCTCATCCGCGAGGGCGTCGGGATTGGCGACGATCTCGACGGTGTTGGCGCCGCGGTTGATCCAGTCGGGATCGACCGGGCAGTCGAGCCACGAGTCCTCGACGGTGCCGCCCTCCAGCGCATGGCCGTTGATCGCGACCTGGACCTGCTCGGGGTCCGAGAGGCCGGGGATCTCCAGGTGCAGCATGACCGTCGGCTCCCCACCTGCCGCGCGGGCAACCTCAAAGTCCTCGCCGATCGGTAGCTCGACCGTGAGCGACTCCTCGGGGCTGATGGTCATCGGATAGGTCGGGGTGAGCACCGGTATCTGCCGGTACTTCGTGCTGCCGGCCAGCCAGCGCTCGGGTGAGCCGTCAACGATCGAGGCGAAGTAGAGCTTGTCCATCGTGGCCATGCCCTGCGGATCGCCCACTTCGCGGAAGATCGGCGAGTTCGGGTTGAAGAGGTTGAA
The DNA here is from genome assembly GCA_051745855.1 of Armatimonadota bacterium. Taxonomy (GTDB): domain Bacteria; phylum Armatimonadota; class Zipacnadia; order Zipacnadales; family UBA5352; genus UBA5352. Next base: position 6,833 of record JBNJEK010000099.1, on the reverse strand, counting down.
GGTGTGCACGCCGTCCGCGCCCGCAGCCCAGACATTCATCGCACGGCCCCGGTAGCTCTCCAGCGAGCGGCGGCGGAAGCGCGACTCGCCCCTCACGCGGGAGTCAGTCAGGCAGGGGTAGGCGGCCACGCCGTACTCGTGCGCGAGGTCGACGGTGTAATCCCACGGATTGAGCCGGAAGTAGCCGCTGGTGATGAGGATGTCGAGAAGGCCCTCGTCGAGCCAGGTCTCGATGTCAAAGCCCATGTCGCGGCAGAACTCCACGTCGTCCGGAAGGCGCATGGAGACGAGTATCGGACGGCCGCGCTCGAGGCCGACTTCCTCGGTCATCGCGCGGATACGGCGCATCAGGTCGGTCATCGCCTCGCGCTCTTCGTCGGTGGCGACGCCGCCACGGGCGACGCTTTCGAAGTAGCACAGGTGCCGGAAGAAGTCGAGTTCGATCCCGTCCACGTCGTAGTTGCGGCAGACCTCTTCGATGTAGCCGAAGGCGAGGTCGCGGATCTCCTCGACCGCGTAGTCCACTGAACTCCAGCGGCCGAAGGGCGTGCGGTTGTCATGTGCGCCGACGAGCCACTCGGGATGCTCCTCCTTCAGCGGCGGGAAGAGCAGGTAGGGATTGTCCGGCGAATGCGAGACGTCATGGGTGTCGTTCATGCGCATCGACCAGTGGACTTCGATGTCATTGTCATGGCCGAAGTCCACGACGCTCTTGAGGCAGTCCGAGCCGAGGTCGATGAGGGCCTGTGTTGCGTTGATGGCGTCCGGTCGCAGGCCGAAATCCTGTGGCTGCCGGGTGAGCACGGTGCCGACCTCGGTGTCGTGGGTGAAGAAGCTGAAGCCTGAACTGATGGAGCAGTATGAGATGGCGCCGACCTGCGAGTCTTCGTCAGCAAGGGCGGTCGTGCGCATGTCGAGGAAGTTTTCGACGGTGACCTCCTGGTCTTTCGGGAAGTAGAGCGCATCGCAGCCGTCGTTGTTGGCGAGGATCCCGCGCGGCTGGAAGGCAAGCTCCCGCCGCGCCTCGCGAAGCTGATCGAGTGTCATGGTGGTCTCGGCTCCCTCCTGCTGGGCGATTGTCCCAACTCCGGTAAGTGCGATTATCAGCACCGGAAGTATCGCGTGGCGGATGACAGCTTTGCCCCGTCTCACTATCTCGTTCTCCATCAGGCTTATCCCCTATTCGCGGTCGATGCCCGCGTCGTACTGCATATACTCGAAGACGCATCCGTCCTGCATCACGAAGACGACTGTGCGCTCGTCATCGGGGCGGAAGGGGCCGAGGATGACCTCGCAACCCTCGATCTCACTCTCGTAGTCGTCGGTCTCGAAGCACACGTGCGGCATCTCCCGCAGCGGCCCCTCGACCGGGCTGTCGTCCTCATAGCGCAGGTACTCGACCATGAAATCATCATCCTCGGGGTCGGTCACCCACACCTTCGTCTCCTCGACGTACCACTCGCCCTCTTTCGGCTCAGTCGTCGGCATCCCAATGTGATGGAATTTGCGCATTACGGGCCTCCTCATGGTCGTCAGCCGTTGTCGTTGTGGCCCCGGCGCCCTCGCCGGGGGGGCGTCCGTGCGTTCGTTTTCGTTCGCCCAGCCGTTTGGAGGGGAGGGATTACATTCCCTCCCGCAGGATCACGAAAACCGCAGACTGAACAGATCGGCATCCCGCATGACGAAGCGAAGCCGGATCGGTCCGTCCGCCAGCGCGCTCAGGTCACTCTCGCCGTCGCGCCACGTCACCGTGCGCTCGATCTCATCGCCGAAGACCGGATCGCAGTCGTCGAGCATGTACCCCGCGATCGGCGCGCCTGAGGCGTCCTGCAACTCCACGCGTATGTCGCCCGCCGCGGAGGTCGCGAAGTTCAGGACCAGTCGCGCGCCCCCGAAGGTCAGCGGCTTCGTCACCATCTCCCCGCCCGAGAGGGGCGCATTCAGGGCCACGAAGCCGTCCTTACGCAGGCTGTATCTGCGCAGGCTGGAAGCATTGCCCTGCCAGTAGTCCTCGACGGCGTAGATCGAAAGCTCGTTCGGGCCGCCGGTGATGGTGGCCTCCGTCTCGACGATCTGCCAGTTGACGTAGTGGTCGCCGTAGGCCCACGTTCCCGGTCGCTGCGGGCCCGGCGGCACGAACGCCTCGCCCCAGCGTTTGAAGGTCCGGCCGTCGCGACTGGTCATCAGCAGCGTATCGCTCAGCGCGGTACCGTAGCGCTCATTCGTGCGGGCGCGCATCTCGCGATTCTCCGGATCGGGCAGCGCGCGCATCGACGGCGACCAGCCGCGCTCGATATAGCGCGCCGGCAGGCCCACGAAGATGTGCGGCGCGCGCGGACAGGGAGCGATCTGATTGGTGTAAAGCTGCTCGTCCGGGGCGCCGGGGTACTCCAGCCACTCGGCCTCCGTCCAGTCGAGGAAGTCCGGCGAGGTCGCGGTCATGATCCCGCGCATGCCCTTGCCCATCTCGCGCCCACTGAACTCGCGGACGTAGGCGCGGTACTCCCCGCGCGTCTCGTCGAAGAACGCGAGGTTCTGCGAGTCGAACGCGTACTGGTCCATCACCGGCTTCTCGCGCATCCGCTCCCAGCGGATGCCGTCGGGGGACTGATGCGCCCAGATGACGCGGCTGCCGTCCGGGGCCTTCCCGTGGCCGAAGGCCTTGTAACGCGCTTCGGGGGGCGCACTCGGGTTCGGGTCTTTGAAGGGCGAGAAGCCATGCGATCCGGGGCCGGAGAAGACGATATTGTTCTCTTTCGAGCCATCGTACTCGAAAAGACCGACCTCCGGGCGCTCCCAGTGGATGCCGTCGGGACTTTCAGCGTAGCAGATCTGCAGGGTGGAGCCGTCTGTGACGACGCCGTCCTCGCCGACCGGGAGGTGCCACGCCTTGTAGTACATTCGGTAGCGGCCCTCATCCTCGAAGACCGTCACGTAGCCGCAGCCGGATCCCTCCCACGGTGCGTTGAAGGAGAAGACCGTTTCGCGTGGCGTCGGGTGCTGCAGGCGGAGTTCGACCCCCTCCATCTCGTCGATGAGATAGTCGTCCACCATCAGTTCGAGCCGCGATCCGATGTCGATTGTGCTCATGGTTGCCTCCATCACGACCTGCAGCCACGGCGACGGGCTGGAAGCCCGTCCTACGAACGGCAGAAACACCACCGGAAGTATTGCCGGGGCTGCGGACTGCGTCTGATCAGTCGACTTCCGGCCACTCCAGCGCCCGATCGATCATTGTGAAGACGTCATTCTCCGGGCGATAGCCGAGGATCGACCGGGCCTTGTTGATGTCGATCTCGAACGAGTGGTAGCCCGGCGCGGGCACGTCGATGGTCGGCGTGCCGGTCTGCTCGGACAGGTAATCGGTCGCCGGGCGGTAGTTGAACGGCGCCGGTCCGGCGATGTTGAAGCTCTGATTGATGGCGGCGGGATTGCCGAGCAGCAACCCGAACGCCTGCGTGACATCGTCGATGTGCACGATGTGGCGATGGTAGGGCGTGCCGTCGGCGTCCACCTGCGCCGCGATGCGCTCCTCCCCCGCCTCGACCAGCGCCATGATGTCCGCGGGCACCTCGCCGAAGCCGTGGCCGGGTTCGGCAGGATCAACGTTCTCGAGCAGCGAGAAGTGGCCGAGCAGGTCGTCCTTCTCGAACACCCACGAGCAGCGCTGGATCGTGTAAGGGATGTCGTACTGAATCGAGTACTGCTCGACCATGACCTCCTCCATGACCTTCGTGAAGGCGTAGTATCCGGGGTAGGCCATGAGGCGGTGATTCTCGTCGATGGGGACGGGCTGCTCGTAGAACCAGATGCCGAAGGCCGCGTCTCCTCCGAGGAGCACGAGTTGCTGGATCTCCTCGCCGCGGCAGGCTTCGAGGACGTTCAGCGTGCCCTTCACCGACACGTCGAAGAAGGTGTCCGGGTCCTCCTTGGTGGTGGCAAGTTGCACCACGGCGTCGGCACCGGAGACGACCTCCGCGACCGCGCGCGGATCGGTGATTGAGCCCTGAATGCTCTCGACGCCATCGGCCTCGACGGGCGTGCGGTGCACAAGCGCGCGCACATTCATCCCGCGCTCGAGCATCACGGGGACGAAGTGTCGGCCGAGTTTGCCCGATGCTCCGAAGACCGCGACGGTGCGGATGTCCATGAGCACGGCCACCTCCAGCTATCAGTTGCCAGTTCCCAGTTGCCAGTAACGGCACGGCAACGACTTCGGCGGGTTCTTCGGCGCGCGGGGCGCGGGGACCTTCGGGAAGGAGGAAAAGTAGCGGGCATTAGCAACTGTGGACGGGGGAAGGTCTGAAGGCCCCTCGCGTTCAACCTCGCCCATGCACAAAACGCATACGCCGGTGGCCTCACGCAAGGAGATCGCGCATGTTCATCGACATCCACTGCCACGCCTACCGCATCAAGCCGCCGGCGCTGTGCAACTTCTGCACGCCGGATGAGCTGATCGCGCGCTATGACGAGGAGAACATCGAGCGCGGCTGCGTCCTGCCGATCGTAAGCCCCGAGATCTACTTCCCGCAGGCGAACGAGGATATCCTCGAGATGGCGCAGCAGTACCCGGACCGAATCATCCCGTGGTGCAACATCGACCCGCGGGTGCTGACGAACTCGCCGAACGCGCCACTGGGGGACGTGCTGCGACATTACCGGGACCAGGGCTGCAAGGGCCTCGGGGAGGTTATGCTGAACGTTCCGATGATGGACCCGTTCGTGCAGAACCTCTTCATGCACGCGGAGGATGTCGGCCTGCCGGTCACCTTCGACGGATCCGACCAGGTCGGCGGCGACTTCGGCCTCTATGACGACCCGGGCCTGCCGCAGCTTGAGCACACGCTGCAGAGCTTCCCGGACCTCGTGGTCCTCGGCCACGGGCCGACGTTCTGGGCGGAGATCGCGCGGCTTGAGACGCCCGGCGAGCGCGCGATCATCTTCGGCGCGCGAGGCCACCAGGTGGGCATCCTGCCGGATGGGCCGATCCGCGAGGAGGGCGTGGTGCCCAAGCTCATGCGCCGCTACCGGAACCTCTACGGTGACCTGTCCGACGCCTCGCCGCACAACGCGCTCGCCCGCGACCCGGAGTACGGGCCCCAGTTCATGACGGAGTTCCAGGACCGCCTGCTCTACGGGACGGACCTGTGCAGCCCGACCCAGCCGCTGCCGATGAGCGAGTTGCTGATCGACTGGCGCGACAGCGGCAAGATCAGCGAGGAGATCTTCAACAAGGTCGCGCGCGAGAACGCGATCAGGCTGCTGGGGCTGGACTAAGGCGCTCGGAGATCGCCACGCTCGCACGCATGGAAGCATCTGGAGGTAGACCGATGAGAACGGCGTTCACATTGTTGTCCGCGATCATCCTGATCACGTTCGCACCAGGAGCAGAGGCCCTTCCGTCTGTCGGCACCGACATAACCGACTTCGCCGATCGGGTTGCAGATGGCGACTGGCATCCAGCCGTGACCGCCGCCATCGAGGCGATGCCAGGGGGCGGAGCGCTGGTCTTCCCGGCAGGCGACTACCGCTTCGACGAGCCTCTCGAGTTGGAGGGGAAGATCACGCTGCTGCTCGCCCCCGGCGCGCGGATCGTCGGTGTCGGAGAGGATGTCATCCGCATCGTCGGTGATGGCGACATCACCATCAATGGACTGGGCGGGAGACCGGAACTGGCGAACGAATCCGGCATCGACCCCGAGCGCGACGAGCGCAACGTTCCGCGGGGCACAGTGACCTCGGTGATCAGCCTCAACCACGTCCCGATGGACGCCCGCCCAAATCTTCGGGTAGAGGGGGTCACCCTCACCGGCTTCGTGTGCATCGAAGGCATGCGCGTGGAGGAAAAAGGGCCGATGGGGACGCTGGAGGTCCTCGACTGCCACCTTGAGGCCGAGGACATGCACCTGTCGCATCAGCACTCCGAGGTCCACGACCTGCGCGTCGAGAACAGCCTCTTCACCGGCACCGCCCGGTACGGCATCTATGCGTCGAGTCCGATGCCGGGCGGCGCGATCGTGCGCGGTAACGTGCTGCGTAACGTCGGCATCCGCGCGATCCAACTCAGCGGCGGCTACGTAAACATGATCGCGGACGGGGCGGTCGAATACATGCCTTCGGCGATCGTGCATGACAACCAGGTGCTCGGCGGCGGGCACCTCGCGCAGATCACCACCAGCTACATCATGGGCATTCTCGTCTACGGACACAATGTCTCGATGCAGAACAACATCGTCCGCGACTTCAACCGCGGGGAGCCCGTCCCCGGCGAGCCGGTCGGCCATCACATGCAGATGCCTGACGGAGAGTACTTCCGCGGCATCTGGATCGCCACCGAGGACGATCCGCGCAAACGCCTCGCTGGGGCCGCTCTCTACGCGAAGGCCCGACAGGGCATCATCTCGGGCAATATCTGCACGAACTCCGGCTGGCGCTCGGTGATCGAGGTCAAGACCGGCGGCCGCGAACCCTACGTGATGGTGAGCAACAACGTTGTTGACGGGCGTAGCCTATCCATCGAGGGCAGCTTCGGCTTCGAGTGCGGCAGCAACCGGTCTGTCTGGGCCAACAACCTCGTGTACAACATGCCCGACATCGCATTCGCAGTTCGCGGCAATCGTGAGAACACGTACATGAACAACATGGTCTTCGGAGCCAAGACCGCGTTCAGCGTGGCGGGCGGCTCGGCGGGACGCGACGAGCTTATCATGAACAACCGCTTCGAGGACGTCGAGACGCCGGTCAGCGGCATGCACGACTACATGGGCGGCGCACGGGCAACTGCCCTGCCTCCGCTGCTCGTGCCGCAGCAGGATGCGATGCCGGAGGCTTCG
>JBNJEK010000098.1:0-14392 GCA_051745855.1 Armatimonadota bacterium | reverse complement strand
GACACTGCATATTCCTCCAGACGGATACCGGACCGCTGGGGCCACGGTCACATGAAAAGATCGGGACGACTGCAAAGGCTCGAGGGGCCTTATGCACAGTGATATTTCGCGCCCGAGGGCAACGCCCCCTTCCCAAACTGACCTGCGCCCAGCGAGGCCCGGCAAAATCTCGGTAGGCGCTGCAGCACTCGGCGTCGAAAACTGATGGGGGAACAATGCGATCGACTGGCGCAGGTGGAGGGAACAGGTATGGAGATCTGTTTGATTGCGGCTGAAGGGGCAAGATATGGAAACGCTGACGCGGAACTGGGGCGGCCGCTGTTCCCTCCCCTCGGGCTGATGACCGTTGCGGCGCTCACGCCGGACAGGCACAATGTAACGATAGTTGATGAGGCGGCGGAAGCGGCAGATCTCTCGATCGAACCGGACCTGATTGGCCTGACCGCAATGACTGCCGCGGCGCCTCGGGCCTATGATCTTGCGGACGAGTACAGAGCGCGCGGGGTCCCCGTGGTGATGGGAGGCATGCACGCTTCGGCCCTGCCGGAGGAGGCGCTGGAGCACGTGGATTCGGTGGTGGTGGGCGAGGCTGAAGGCCAGTGGCAGCAGTTGCTGGAGCATTTCGAGGCCGGGGAGATGCGCCGGCTCTACGACAGCGACGAATTCCCGCCGGCAAGCTCAATCCCGCCCGCGCGGCGGGACCTCATTGACACCCGGCGGTACACCGCGAAGCACGTCATGCAGGCCACAAGAGGGTGCCCGTTCGCCTGCTCATTCTGCACGGTGTCAACGTTTTTCGGCAGGACGCTGCGCACTCGCCCCATCGACGATGTGATCGCAGAGGCATCGCAGATCAAGGGAACACCCGTGACGCTGATCGACGACAACATCATGGGGCATCCGAAATACGCACGGGAGCTTTTCGCGCGCTGGGCGGATGTCGGGAAGCCGTTCTGGAGCCAGGCCTCGACGACCATGCTGCAGACCCCGGAGCTTATCACCGAGGCCGCGGAGGCGGGGTGCAAGGCGTTGTTTGTCGGCTTCGAGAGCATCTCGCAGGCGCAACTGGCGAAGGTGGGTAAGCGCTTCAATGTTATCGCGAAGTACGATGAACTGATCAAGCGCCTGCACGACGCCGGAATCGCGGTGGTCGGCAGCTTCATGTTCGGGCTTGATGGCGACGACGAAGACGTGTTTGAGCGGACCGTCGAGTTCGCGGAGCGCGCAAAGATCGACGTCGGGCAGTTCTCCATCCTTACGCCACTGCCGGGCACGAACCTCTACCGTGACCTGGAGGACGCCGGGCGCATCATCGATCGAGACTGGAGTCGCTACAACGGGTCACACGTCACGTTCGAGCCGATCGGGATGTCGGTGGAGATGCTTCAGGACGGCTTTCAGCGGATCTACGAGCGTTTCTACTCGTGGCGGAGCATCATTCGCAGAGTCGGCAGGCGCATTGCACCGCTCGTGTGGACGGTCAACGTGATCTACAACCGGCGCGTGGCAAACTGGCTGTCGGGTCTCCGGGCGGAGCCGGCAGGCTGATGCCTCATGCCCCGGTGCGAACGCGTACAATCGGCCGTCGCGTCAGCGTTTCACGGTCAAGTGCCGAGCCTCAGGCATTTGAGAGGGGCCACGGATCGGTCGCCCACGATGTCCTGTGTGTCCTGTCGACCTGAAGTACTCTCTTTGAATGCCCGATATGGTGGAAGTGGTTTGTGGTGGAGACGCATCCCACAGGTTCAAATATCTCGTGGCATTCGATGCCGGCGGATGAAGCGCTGTCTGCCCTTGATTCGGAAACCGACGGCCTGACACCATCCGAGGCAGAGGACCGCCTCGCGGAGCACGGCCCGAACGCTCTGGCTGAGACCGAGGGTGAGACTGTCGCGGAGATCGCCCTCAAGCAGCTCAAGCAGCCCCTGATCTACCTTTTGATCGGCGCCGCAGTCGTATCACTTCTTGCAGACAAGCCCGTGGACGCGATCGTCATCGGGATCGTCGTTCTGCTGAACTCGATCATCGGCGTGGTGCAGGAGTACCGGGCGGAGCGCGCCCTGGAGGCCCTTCGCAGCCTTGCAGCGCCGGTCGCGTATGTGATTCGCGACGGGGAGAGGCTGGAGATCGACGCCAGCGACCTCGTTCCGGGTGACATCCTCGCGGTGGAGGCCGGCGATGTCGTGTCGGCCGATGCGCGTATCATCCGGGCAACCAGGCTCGAGGTGGATGAGTCCGCTCTCACCGGCGAGTCAGAGACGGTTCCCAAGCAGATCTCGCCGGTCGAGGAAGACACCCCGGTCGCCGATCGGGACAACATGCTCTTCAAGTCAACGCACGTCACCGGCGGACGTGGTCGGGCCGTCGTGGTGGCGACCGGGATGGACACGGAGATCGGAGAGATCGCGGGCGAAGTCCGCGCGACCGAGCGGGAGGCCACTCCGCTGCAGCGCCGCCTTCAGGCGCTGAGCTTCCGCATCGGCATGTTCGCACTCGGCATGGCGGGGCTGGTGCTCCTCGTGGGCCTGCTGCGGGGCCTGGAGACCGTGGAGATGGTGCTCTACTCGGTTGCGGTCGCGGTGTCCGCCATCCCCGAGGGCCTTCCCGCGGTCATCAGCATCGTACTTGCGCTTGGCGTCCGTCGCATGTCAGAGCGCAACGCCATTGTCAGGCAGTTGCCGGCCGTTGAGACCCTCGGATCGACCACCGTGATCTGCTCGGACAAGACAGGCACGATCACCCGCAATGAGATGACGGTGACGCGCCTGTGGGCCGGCTGCTGCTTTTACTCGGTCACCGGCATTGGCTACGAACCCGACGGCGAGCTTGAGATCGACGACGGTGAGTGGACCGAGGGGCTTGAGATGCTCCTGCGCATCGGAGTGCTCTCCAACGACTCCGATCTCACGCAGGATGAGGAGGGCCGATGGACCGTGGACGGCGATCCGAGCGAGGGAGCGCTGCTGGCTGTCGCGATGAAAGCCGGGCTTGATCCTCAGGAGCTTCGTAGCGGCAGCACATGCATCCACGAGATCCCTTTCTCCAGCGAGTACAAGTACATGGCCACGGTGCATGAGTTGTCGGATCGCGACGAGAGGCTGGTCCTCGCCAAGGGCGCCCCGGAGAGGATACTCAACTTCTGCTCACACGCGATGGAGGATGGCGAGCGCCGTGAGATAGACGACGAGATGCGACAGCGCATCGACGAGGCAAGCGACGAACTCGCCCGGGACGGGCTCCGAGTGATGGCCGGCGCGTGGCGTCAGGTGGACGAGGAAGAGGACGAGGTCGAGCGAGAGGACGTGGAGAGCGGTCTGACGTTGGCCGGCTTCTGGGGGATTGTTGACCCACCACGCGAAGCGGCCGTGAAGGCCATCGAACAGGCGCAGAGGGCCGGCATACGCGTCGTGATGATCACCGGGGACCACGCGGCCACCGCCGCCAGCATTGCCGAAGAGGTCGGGATTGAGACCGACCGGCCGCCACTCACGGGCGCTGAACTCGAGGAGCTTGACGAGGAGGAATTCGACCGCGAGGTATGTCGGACGGCGGTCTTCGCTCGCGTCACACCCACCCACAAGCGCCGCATCGCGGACGCGTTGGGAGAAATCGGCGAGGTCGTCGCCGTCACCGGCGATGGGGTAAACGATGCCCCGGCCCTCAAGGGCGCGGACATCGGAGTCGCCATGGGGCAGACCGGCACCGAGGTCGCCCGTGAGGCCGCCGACATCGTCCTTACGGACGACAACTTCGCGACCATCGTGGCGGCGGTCGAGGAGGGGCGCGTGATCTTCGCGAACCTCCGGCGTGTTGTGTTCTATCTCCTCGCGACAAACGTGGGGGAGATCATCACGCTGCTGGCCGCCATCCTCATCGGCCTTCCCCTGCCGCTCACCGCGGTGATGGTCATCTGGATCAACCTCGTGACCGACGGCATCTGCGACGTGACGGTCGGCGTTGAGCCGATCCACTCCGACGTGCTCGAACGCCCACCCCGCTCGAAGGATCAGGGCGTGATCGACAGGACGATGATCGTCCGCATCGCCTACCTGGCGCCGATCATGGCCGTGGGCACACTCGCCGTGTTCTGGACTGAACTCGACCGCGGTCATCAGTACGCGCAGACGATGGCATTCACCACGCTCGCGGCGTTCCAGTGGTTTCAGGCGTTAAATGCCCGATCGGAGAATCAGTCGATCCTCGCGATCGGGCTTTTCACCAACCGGTGGCTGGTCCTCGGCATCGCGGCCGTTGCCGGCCTGCAAGTCGCGGCAATACACACCGCGATCGGCCAGGAGGCCCTGGGCGTCGTCGCGCTCAGCGTCGGCGACTGGGCCCGCGCATTGCTCACAGCCTCGAGCATCTTCATCATCGAGGAGCTTCGCAAGCGCATCGTGACCATCAGCAGCGACTACCGCAGCGCCAGGGGCACCGGCTGTCCGGTCAATACCAGCGCCAGCCCATCCGACCGTCGTTGAATCCGTCACACTCGGCGACCGCCTCGTCTGTGACCATCAGGTCGCCCGACTCGTCGAGGATCGCCTCGTCGTCGTTCTCGCGCACCCAGTCGAGCAGCGCTCCCCGAAGCTCCGCGACCTGCTCCGGCCGGTCGTAGGCGAGATTCTCAAGCTCCTGAGGGTCGGCCTGCACGTCGTAAAGCTCCTCCACGCCGCCAAGCTCGTGGTAGACGTACTTCCACTGCAGCGTGCGCACCATGTACCGCTGGTTCGGCGACTCGAGGCTCTGTGAGATGTACATCTCTCGCACCGCGTCCTCCCCGCCGGCGAGCACGCCCTGCAGGCTCTCGCCCATGACCTCCTGGTCGAGCGGGTTGCCCGAGAGATCGGCCACCGTCGGCAGGATGTCCTGCAGCCCGGCCAGCGCGTGCACCGAGCCCTGCGCCTCGACGCCCGGACCGGCGACGATCAGCGGCACGCCCACCGAGCCCTGGAACATGTTGCACTTGAAGAAGCAGCGGAAGTCGCCCAGCAGGTCGCCGTGGTCGGCGGAGTACACGATGATCGTGTTCTCAAGCTCGCCCGCCTGCTCGAGGTACGAGACCATCCGGCCGATGTTCGCGTCCTGGAGGCTCACAAGGCCGAAGTAATGCGCGCGCGCATTCTGAATCGCCTCCGGCGACATGCGGTCCCAGCCGTAGGACACCGGCCAGTGGCGGTACATCGGATCACGGTCACACAGCAGGTCGATGTCGCCTATCGGCGGCGGGATCTCACGCGGATCATACATCGCATCCCACGGGCGCGGTGGGTCGTAGGGTGCGTGCGGCTTGGTGAATGACGCCCACATGAAGAACGGGCTGTCGTCATCGCCCTTCAGGTGGCTGTCGAGGTTCGCGATCGCACGGGTGGCGACCCAACTCTCCTCGTGAAACTCCTCCGGGAGCGGAGAGGCGGCCGGGTGGACGTCGTTGTTGCCGATCCCGTGCGCGCGCTCATACCCGCCCCATCCGGTCTGATAGAGCCAGTCGTGGTAGTCCTCCAGCCCCTGCGTCTGCCCGGTCGGGTCGAAGCTCGCGATGATCCGGCCCTCCTCGCAAAGCTCCGCGTGCTGGAAGCCGTGCAGCAGACGCGGCTCGCCCGGCGGGGAGTAGGGCACGTAGTGCAGTTTGCCGATCGCGGTCGTCTGATAGCCCGCGTCGGCGAAATGCTGCGCGATCTTCGGCTGATCGTCGCGGATGCGGCCGCCGTTGGCCTTCGTGCCGGTGGCCCGGTGCGAGTAATTCCCGGTCGTGATCGACGCCCGCCCCGGCACGCAGATCGGGTTCGGGGTGCAGGAGTTGGCGAAGGTCACGCCGCGCTCGGCGAGCCGGTCGAGGTTCGGCGTGGAGACGAAGTCAGCGCCGTTGCAGCCCACTGCGTCCCGCCGCATGTGGTCGGCGGTGATAAGCAACACGTTGGGTCTGTCGGACATGATGGTGCTCCCTCCTCAGGATATTGGCATCCCTGCGCACTGTGTGCGCGAGATGGCGGCACCCCTGGCGGGGTGTCCCCGTGTAGTTCGCCGCATTTGCGCACTGCGCCTTCATGGCTTCGTATCAACGGGTAAGGATAGGGTCACGAAAGGCGTGTCACGCCGCGACGGTGGTTCCGGGTGGCGGGAAACGACGTCCGGGCGAGGCGCCCGGACTCCGATCGGTCTTGCGATTCCGGACTCCAGGCGCCCTCGCCTGGAGAGTCGGTCTTGCGATTCCGGACTCCAGGCGCCCTCGCCTGGAGAGTCGGTCTTGCGATTCCGGACTCCAGGCGCCCTCGCCTGGAGAGTCGTTGCCGCGGTCTCCGAATCCTTGACCGTTGATACGAACCTCGCCTTCATCACCGGTGAGAAGGTGATCTTGACCGCGGCGCGAACCTGCAAACATCGTAAACCACCGTCGGCCCGGAGGTGTCCGACATGCGAACCTGGCGACTGCTGCTGCTGATCGTCCTCGTCACCGCGTGCACGACCGCCTGGTCCGCGGAACTCGCGGCCGGGAGGCATGGTGTCCTCCTCGATCTGCACGGATACAACCACGCCGGCTCGGTCGTGGTCCCGCTCCCGCCGCTGGTCCACTGGCTTGGCGCAAGCGTTGCCGATGTGGGGGAGTGGACCGTCATCTCGCGTGGCGAGGAGCACGTCTATCTCAAGCTCCCCGAAACGCGTCCAGATGGAGGCGGCGCGCTGATTCGCATCCGCGATGTCGCCGAACCGCTCGGCGCCACGGTGCGCTATCGCGCCGCCGACAGCGATGAGGGCGCGATGCTCGGGTACATCCCGCACGTCGAACTGACCGACGGCGACCGGTTGGCTCGAATCATCGTCCACGGCGCGCCTCCGCAATTCGTCTCCTCGCTCCTCGGGAGCATTGACAGCGGTGAACGCTGCGTCGCCTATCTGCTGCGCGTATCAGCGGTGTCCGGGGACTGGGCGAAGACGCATGAACCGCAGTGGCGCGAGCAGTTCGGCTACGAGCAGGCATACATCACAGGCGTCCTCCACGAGGTAGACGGCCGCTGGCAGTACACTCTGCGCTCCAGCAGGGTCTCTCACACTCCCGAGGAACTGGCCGACGCCGGCGTGCCCCTCGAGGTCGCGCAGGACCTTGGACTGGAAGTCGAGGGGTAGTGGGGCCGGCTGCGCGGCTGTCGTCTGCACAATGCACTACGCTCTCTCTGTGCCACCATCCCCGAAGGTGGTCGCCTCGTCGGGTATGTGGTGGTAGTCGGGATCGATCGGCATGTCCTCCCACGCATCCAACCAGTCACGGAGCAGCGCCTGCCCCTCGCGGCGCAACCGCAGCGTGCGCAGCGCCTTATCCGGATCCCATCCTTCCAGCAGTCGATCCTGCAGGTAGGCGCGGACATCGCGGCACTCCCGATCCTGCGCACGATCATCGAACTCCTCGGGGTCTTCCTCGAGGTTAAAGAGCAGTGGCTCACAGCCCTCGTAGTGCATCAGCTTCCACGGACCGCGGCGGATCATGCGACCGGGATAGGGATATCTCGGCCCAATGTTCACCATCTCCGCGAGCGCCTCGTCACGCCACGGCGCACAGAGGCGGTCATGCATCAGCGGCAGAAGGCTCTGTCCGGATCCTCGCGGAACATCAGGCGCATCTGCAAGCTCGCTGAATGTCGGCGCCAGGTCCAGCAGACTGACGATTTCGCTCCGCGTCGCCTGCGGGATGCCCGGACCGGCCATGATCATCGGAACCCCAACCGAGTGATGGTAGAACTGGCTCTTCCACCACAGACCGTTGCGGCCTGCCGATTCCCCGTGGTCGGAGACATAGACGACGATCGTGTCATCCCCCAACCCCGAAGCCTCCAGTGCCTGGAGCATCCCGCCAACCACCTCGTCGAAGTGCTCGACGATGCCGTAGTACCCGGCGCGGGCTTTGCGGATCTCCTCCTCAGTCAGATCGGTGATCCCGCGGGACTGTCGCCATTCTTTCATCGCCGGATGCAGGTTCTCGAGGTAGCCGTCGGGCATCTCCGGCACGTCGATGCGCTCGTAGTAGTAATCATAGAGGTCCTCCCGCGCCACGAACGGGCAGTGAGGGAGGACGAAGCCCGCGGTCAGCAGGAAGGGCCGCTCGTCATCGCTGCCCGCGCGCTCCTGTAGCCACTCGCGTGAGCGAACGACGACGGCTTCATCGTAGGCCTGGTAGGCGGTCTCGCCCGCTCCGGCACAGGCGACTGCAGTGTAGCTCTGGCCGGTCGCGGCGAGAAGCTCCCCGGGCATGTTCGGCGGGCAGGAGCCGGGGTGCGTATGCCCGCCGGGACCGCCCATGATGCGTTTGTGGAAACCGTGGCGCTGATCAGGCCCGATGAAATGCATGCGCCCGCACAGCACTGTCTCGTAGCCCGCTGCGCCCAGTGAGTGGGCGAAGGTGGGGATGTCCGAATCGAGGTAGCACTCGTTCGTCCACACTCCGATCTCCGAGCAGTGTCGCCCGGTGAGCATCGTCATGCGCGAGGGCACGCACAGCGGCGCGGCGCAGTGCGCGTTCTCGAACATCGTACCGCGCTCGGCGAGGGCATCAAGATTCGGCGTGCGGATCAGCGGGTCACCCGCGCATCCCATCACATCGTGTGCGTGCTGGTCACTGACCATCAGCAGAATGTTGGGCTGCTCAGCCATCGTGACGGCCCCTCTCGCTCAGATGGATGACGCGTGTTCTCGCGGGCATTTCGCCGGGGAGGGAGTGGGGCCTTCCGGCTGCGTATCGACGGTTAAGGATACAACGATGGAAGCCTTTATGCGCCGCAGGGAATTCCAGGAACGGGAACGACTCCGGGCGGGGCACCCGGACTCCGGGTCTTCTTGCGATTCTGGACTCCAGGCGCCCTCGCCGGGAGAGTCGTTAACCGTGACACGCTTCCACGCAAATGCAGGTCTCAGTGTGTCCGCGCCGAACCTGTCATGCGCATATCAGTTCTTCGCGTCCGAGGAGAATCGCCGATGTCCCGCGCCGACAGATCAGGCTTTGACGCCGAACGTCCGAACATCGTGCACATTCACGCCGAGAGCATGGACGGCCGGAAGATGGGATGCATGGGTGAGCCTGCCTTGCAGGGCCTGACGCCCAACCTCGACTCACTGGCCGAGGACGGCGTGCTTTTCACCAACGCGTACTCTAACTGCCCGGTCTGCAACCCGTCCCGCGCGAGCATGTTCACCGGGAAGTATCCGCACTACTACGACAACTGGAACAATCACAACGGCCTCCGCGAGGGCACGCCGATCCTCCAGGATGCCATCCGCGGCGCAGGCTATCAGAGCACGATGATCGGCCCGCTGGATTACTCGTGGGGCAAACACTCGATTCGCGATCAGGTCGGCTCCTGGACCCGCTCGGCCAACATCCTCCGCCCCATCAGCCGCACGACGCTGCCGGAGGTCACCGCCGACGACTCGCCCTACCGCCGTGACTGGCAGTACACCTGGCGCGCGTGCGAGTGGATGCGCGAGGCCGTTGCACAGAGCGCGCCCTTCATGTGCTATCTCACCACGGGCCTCGTACACCCGGCCTTCCGCGCAGCGCAGCGGCACATGGATATGATCGACCCCGACGCCATCGAGATGCCGCCGGACATCGGCCCGGTCAGCGATGACGACCACCCGGTGCTGCGTTACATCCGCATCACCAAGAACTGCGACAAGGGCCTCTCACGCGAGATGGTCCGCACGATTCGTCACACGTACCTCGCGATGATCATCGCCATGGACGAAATCGTTGGCCGCGTGCTCGACACGCTCGACGATCTCGGCGTGCGCGAGAACACCTACATCGTCTTCTCCAGTGATCACGGGGAGATGGCCGGGGAGCAGAATCAGGTCCTCAAGCGCACGATGCATGAGCCGTCGATCCATGAGCCACTGATCGTCTCCGGCCCGGACGTTCGCTCCGGCGCGGTGGTGGACACGCCGGTCTCGCTGGTCGATCTCTACCCGACCTTCATGGACATGGCGCGCACCTCGTACGAGGACCACACACTCACCGACGCCTGGCCGGAAAGCCTCGACGGTGAGTCGCTGATGCCGCAGCTTGCCGGCGATGCCCCCCGCGAGCGCGACTGGGCCTTCGCCGAGTACAACGGCGACCGCGTGAACACCGGCACCTACATGCTCCGCCGCGGACAGTGGAAGTACATCGAGCACGTCGGCTATGAGCCGCGACTCTACGACCTCGACGCCGATCCGTGGGAGGTCGATGACGTCGCCTCCGACAACCACGAGGTCGTCGCCGAGTTCGCCGACCTGATGGACGCGAACTTCGACTGCGAGGCCATCGATGCCCGCGCGAAAGCCTACGACCGCAAGTCCTTCACGAACTGGCGCGAAAAGGTGCTCGCCGACGGCACCTACCGCGACACGATGGCCCACATCTACTCGGGCTTCGACCGCCAGTGCATCGAGGAGATCATGCCCTGGACCGACGAGGAAGAGGGGCAGATCGAGGCGTGGCTGGAGGCGGGCAACTGAACGCGGAAGCGATCGCCGGGCCGCTGCTGAACTGGTTCGACGCGCACAGGCGCGATCTCCCGTGGCGCCGGACATCCGATCCCTATCGCATCTGGATCTCCGAGGTCATGCTCCAGCAGACTCAGGTCGATCGCGTCATCGCCTACTACGAGCGTTTCATCGCGACATTTCCCACCGTGGAGGCGCTGGCGGAGGCGCAGATCGAAGACGTCCTTCGGCTGTGGGAGGGGCTCGGATATTACTCCCGCGCGCGGAACCTGCACGCCGCCGCGCGGATTGTCGTTGAGCAGCATGCGGGAGATCTCCCGCGCTCTCCGAAGGAGATCCGTCTGCTTCCCGGCATCGGCGAGTACACCGCCGGGGCGGTGCTGAGCATCGCCTTCGGCCTGCCGGTCCACGCGGTCGATGCGAACGTCGTCCGCGTCCTCGCGCGTCTTTCTGCGATCGAAGGGGACGTCTCGAAGGGCGAGGGGCGTCGGCGCATAGCGGATATTGCCGCTGAAGCCGTCCCCGATGATCGTCCCGGTGACTTCAACCAGGCGTTGATGGAACTCGGCGCGCTGATCTGCGTTCCCGGCCGTCCAGGGTGCCTGATCTGCCCTCTCACCGAGATCTGCGAAGCGAGGCGTCTCGGCCGGCAGGCAGACATTCCGCCACCGAAGTCGCATGCCGTGAAAGAGCAGATCTCGGCTGCAGGGGTCGTACGCGACGAGGCCGCCCTTGTCCTCATCGCCCGGCGCCCGCCCGAGGGACAGTGGGGCGGCCTGTGGGAGTTCCCGAACACCAGGCTTGATGGCGCCGAGAGTCCGCGGGACGCGTTGCGGGCCTGTCTCGCGCGCTCATTCGGGATGGACGTTGCGGTCCGTGATGAGGTCGCTTCCTTCACCTACGGCGTGATGAACCGCAGGGTGGCGCTGACGGTGTTTGCGTGCGAGCACACCGGCGGCACGCCCGCCGTCAGCGAACATGATGAGGTCCGGTGGGCGGCGGTGACGAGCCTCGCGCAGATCGCGATGCCCTCCCCCCACCGGGCGATCGCGGAGATGCTCCGCGAGGGCGACAGTTGACGCCGCCCTCGCTGGTCTCGCGTGAACTGCCCCGCATTGTCCGCCTCAGATTTCCGGCACGCCCATGTCGCGCTGTCCGGCGTCGGCGGCCTTCTGCGCGGCGAGCACGGCCATCTGCGAGCGGAAGATCTCGTCCATCGGGATGAACCGCTCGGTGCCGTGTTCGAGATGTGATGCGAAGTCCTCGAAGGGCGAACTGAACGGCAGATCCGCCTGCGCGTCGATGACCCTGTCCTCGCCACCTGACGGCCGCAGCACAAGGTCGCCACCCGCGACGGTCAGATAGCCCTCGGTGCCGGTGATGAAGAACTGCCAGCCTCGCCCGGGCATGTACGACACGTCCGCCATCACCCGCGGCCCTTCGCTCATCCGGAGCATGCAGTGCGCGCCCACCTGGAAGAAAGGCACCTCTGGCAGCGACTCGTTCCACGTCTCGGCCGCGATGACCGTCTCGAACTCCTGTCCGGTGCAGTAGCGGAGCATGTCCGCGCCGTGGATGAAGATGTCGTTGATGGAGCCGCCGTGCTTGCCCTCCTCGAAGTACCAGCCGGGGCGAGTGTCGGGGTAGCCAAGCGGGTGCTGGCCGAAGGTCGTTGCCGCGAGGAAGTCGCCGACCTCGCCCTCCTGCATGACCCGCCGCATCGTCTGATAAGCCGCGTTGAACCGCATCGAAAGCTGCATCGCGATCTCGAGGTCGTTCTCCGCGCAGAGATGCTTGATCCGGCGGAGTTCATCGATCGAGGTGCACATCGGCTTGTCGCAGATCACGTGCTTCCCGTGTTCGAGCGCCTTGATGATCACCGAGCCGCGCCTGGCGTAGTACTCCGCCGTCGCAACCACGTCAAAGTCCACGTCCTCGAGGAGTTCGTCGAATGAGGCGTGCGTCCGCTCGACCTCCGCGCGCTCGAGGATCGAGAGATCGTCATCCGACTCCTCCACCACGCCGACAAGTTCACAGTACTCCAACTCCCGGGCCTGCCTGACGAAGCCGAGGACATGTCCGTGTCTGAACCCAACCGCGGCAATGCGCAGGGGCATGATTCGTCCCTCCTGATGGCTGCTTGTAAGATCGTGCAGGCGGGGTTTCGCGACCGGCAGGCTCGCCACCTGCCCGGCAGGGATTGACGAGGGCGGTGGCGAAATCTTCACCAGTCTGATGAACGACGTGCGAAGAGGTGCGAATCAATGACGGTGGAGCATTACCAGTTCAGCGTGTCGGGTATGAGTTGCGAGCACTGCAGGTGCCGCGTGCAGCGGGCGCTTGAGGCGCTACCCGGTGTCAGCAGCGTGGAGGTTGACCTTGAGACCGGCTCCGCGGACATCGAGGCCGCGCCCGAATCGATCACGCCCGAAGACCTCGTGGCAAAGGTCGAGGAAGTCGGGTACGAGGCTGGCGAGGTAACCGGGCCCTGAGCGGGCGGGGGCAGCGGTCGTGCAATTCACAGGGGCGGGCGGCAGAGGCTGCGCTCGCGCGGCCAGCGCCTCAGCGTTCGCCCCGCACCCATCTGCACCGACCGTTTGCCAACTCGGACATGCGCCGGCGCGTCTTTTCGCGGTAGTTCCCGTAGTCCACGCACTCGAGGCTGATCCCGTCGGCGCCCTCCTCCCACGCCATCAGCATGAGCCGCTCGGCAATCTCCTCCTGCGAAAGCCCCGTCGCCTCTGCATACGAGGGCATCCCGTAGCCGCCGAAGTCGTACGCCCGCACCGGCCACAGCACCCGGCATCGGCCATCGACCGCGTCCATGATGCCCCTGCCAATCTCACGCGTGCTCTCAAAGGGCAACTCCTCGTCCCACGGCATGAAGCTGATCACCAGCGTGTCGATCAGCCCCTCGTCCACCCACGTCCGCCAGTCCGCCCCCCGACTGACCATCGCCCAGTCCGAGTCGGCGGTGATGTTCGGGATCCCCACCATCAGGTCGATCTCGCGCCCTGACGCGTCCAGCCTCTCGCGCAGGTTCCGCACCCAGTCGGTTACGTAGCCCGCAACATGCTCGGCCCATCGATCAGTCGTCTGCGCGGGCGGTTCCTCACCGAAACGTTCACGCCACGCGGCGATGACCGGCGGAGTGAACTCGTAGCTCGGCCCCCACCCGCCGCTGCGGTAGAAGTCGATGAACAACGTCTCCATGCCGCGATCGATCAGCTCATCAACCAGTTCCATCTTGTGTGCGACGGTCTCGTCGTGCGCCAGCGAGCACCGGCCCCACCACGGATGGCCGTCGGCGGTGCGCGACCACAACTGCGGGTGCTCGAGGTTGAAGCGTGAGATCGTCCAGATGGCCCCGTGCGTCTCCTCGAAGGGCCAGTGGATCCCCGGGGCAAGTCCGCGGTCCTCACACTCGGCCATCATTGACCGCACGACATCCGGCTCCGCCTCCGCGTAGCGCACCCAGCCGTAGAGCGGTCGGATGTCGCAGATCCGCCGCTTGTCGAGGACCACAGGATGATGGCCTGACTCGACAGCGCTCTGATAGCGCATGTTCCCGCCGGCGCAGTTGCGCCACAGGATGGTGGTCGCGCCAGTCTCCTGCACATGATCGAGCACACCTCGGCAGCCCTCAACCGTCTCGGTGTCGAAGAGCAACTCTCCGTCGCCGCGCACACCGACGAAGTCGAAATGATCTACCCACGCCGCGATCTCGAAGCGCCTGCCCTCCTCCTGCGCGGGGCAGACACTCGCAAGCAGCACGATCACTGCCGTCACGATGAACTGTCGGGCTGGTTTCATCGTCGCACAAACTCCTTCAGATGCGGCGCGCGGATGGCCTCGTCGGCGGGCGCCTGGTCGAGGATCTCCAGGGCATGCACGGTGCCCGTGAAGTCCATGCCTCCCG
>JBNJEK010000097.1:0-14465 GCA_051745855.1 Armatimonadota bacterium | reverse complement strand
TGAGCACGGCGGTGACGCGCGAGGCTCTCTGCAGATCGTCACACAGCCCTTCGAGGCGGGGCCTGGCGAGCCGGTGACGCTCACCGCCGTCGCGCACGGTGACTTCCAGCCGACCGAGTTCCGCTGGCAACTCGGCGACGGCAACGAGGCCACCGGCCGGGAGGTCACGCACGCATACGCCGAGCCGTGGGACTACGCCGTCCGCCTGTGGGCGACCGACGCCGATGGCCGCGAGCAGGTCGCCAGCGGCTACGTCGTGATCGGCGAGCCTGTCGGCGATGATCCGCTGATGCGCTCGACCTTCGACGCGGAGGACGAGCACTGGCAGTGGCGCTGGTATCACCACCGGCCCCGCCCCTCCGACTGGGAGCAGATCGAGGAGCCGGATGGCGGCGGATGGGTGCGCGTCTTCGCGCCTGGCGACGAGGGCGGCCTGACGATGCGCAGCTATCAGATCGAGTGGCACGTCGATCGCTACCCCACCGTGAAGCTGCGCTACCGCGTCGGCGAGGGCACGCCGATCGCGCTCTACCTCCAGGCGTTCTGGGCGCCCGAAGAGGGCCTGCGGCAGGTCTGCGTCGCGGCGAGTCCCGCCGCCGAGGTCGATCCGGAGAAGGTCGTGGCCGACACCGTCCTGCATGATGATGAAGAATGGCATGAGTTGACGGTGGATGCCGGGCTTATCCGCGAGCGCTTCCCGGGGATCGACTATCTCGACGTGATCCGCTTCGACGCCGCGCCCCGGCAGAATGTCGTCGAGGGAGACTGGTTCGGCCTCGATGAAGTGGTGATCCTGCCGGCGGAGTGAGGCCGTCTGTCCGTGGCGCGGGCTCCCAGCCCGCGGCTGTGGCCGTTGTGGAGGGGCTGGAGAGGATGAGATGCCGTTTATCTCATCCGACGCCAGCCCGGCCGTTCTCGTCGTTTGTCGTTCGGCGGGACGACAACGACAACGGCTGACAACCGGGCCGGCATCGGCTGGAGTTCGCAAACGGCGCGAACTCACCCTCTCCGGCCCCTCCACAACGGCACGGTGGCACAACCTTCCGCCTCCCCGGAACGTCGAATACACAGGGGAAACGCGAGCACACATTCGACCGGGCGAGGGCCGCTGATGGCAAAAACGATAATTCGAGGAACCGGCGCGCTGATCGTCGGCCTTGCGCTTTTCAGCGCACTGGCGGCTGGCTGCGCGTACACAAGCGAGGCGACATCCACCAATGAGCGTGGGGAGGCAAAGATGGCTGAAAAAGAGTACCCCGTGCAGTTGACTGATCAGCAGTGGCGCGATATCCTCACCGAAGAGCAGTACCGCGTGACCCGGCAGGGCGGGACAGAGTGTTCGTTCTCAGGTGAGTTGCTCAACGATCACCGTGAGGGCGTCTACCACTGCGTCTCCTGCGGCAATCCGCTCTTCAGTTCCGAGGCGAAGTTCGAGTCCGGCACAGGCTGGCCGAGCTACTTCCAGCCGGTCGGCCCCGAGCGCATCCACGAGAAGGTCGATCGCAGCCACGGGATGGTGCGCACGGAGGTGCTGTGCAACCGCTGCGGCGCTCATCTCGGCCACGTATTCGAGGACGGCCCCGAGCCGACCGGTCTGCGCTTTTGCATCAACTCCGTCGCGCTGGAGTGGAAGCCGAAGCTGACCGAGCCCTCCGAGGACGCGGGCGCGATGGAGAAGCTCAAGGACGCGGAAGCCGACGGGGAGTAGTCCATGGCCTTTCCTCCCCGCAAAGAGGTCAGTCGTTGTGAAGCGGCGGATATTAAGGAAGTATTACAAACCAACACACTGCGGAGGTGACGTTCGGATGCGACGAGGTTTCACTTTGATCGAGTTGCTGGTCGTGATAGCAATCATCGCGATTCTGGCAGCGATTTTGTTTCCGGTGTTCGCAAGGGCGCGTGAGAAGGCGCGCCAGACAAGCTGCCTGAGCAATGTCAAGCAGATCGCGCTTGCGCTCCACATGTACGCACAGGACTATGACGAGGTTCTCTCAACGGCACAGAACTCACCTGAGGGTCAATCCACGTACTACTGGCAGGACATGATCCAGCCCTATATCATGAACGAGCAGGTCTTCACCTGTCCGTCATCGCCGAGACAACCCATCGGCTACGGCTGGAACTACCCGCACGGCCCCTACCGACTCGATCGCGGACAGACGCTGGCGCTCGCTGAGATCAGTTACCCGGCCGAGTTCATGCTCTTCGGTGACAGCAACCCGGATCGCTACCGCTGGCTCTACTGTGGTCCGCACTGGCCGGACGGAATTCACGATGACACAAACATGGTCGCGACACGCCACAACGAGGGCGCGAACTTCGGCTTCGCCGACGGCCACGCGAAGTGGATGCGGACGTCCTCGATCCTCGGGGACGGGCCGATGCAGCGCCGCTTCTGGGGCCATCCAGACCCGACCGATCCGGGGTAGTCGGCCGATCCGGAGTTGACCTGACGCATCTACGCCGCCCGATGGCGCGCAAGGACATCGCCTCCCCCGCGGAGAAGCAACCGGGGGAGGCGATCGCATGTACGAGAGCAGACCCGCACCGACCGACAGGCAGCTTCGCTGGCAGGACCTTGAGCTGGGCATGTTCTGCCACTTCGGCCCGAACACATTCTGCGACCAGGAGTGGGGCGAGGGCGACGACCCGCCCGAGGTCTTCGCGCCCACCGACCTGAACCCGCGACAATGGGTGGACGCGGCCGTCGAGGCCGGGATGCGCTACTTCGTCTTCACCACCAAGCACCACGACGGCTTCTGCCTCTGGCCGACCGACACCACCGACTACTCCGTCGCCTCCAGCCCGTGGCGCGATGGCGGGGGCGATGTCGTCGCTGAGGTCGCAGGGGCCTGCCACGACGCGGGCATCGCGCTGGGCCTCTACTGCTCACCGTGGGACCGCCATGAGCCCTCCTACGATGACGCACCGGCGTACGATCGGTTGTACACGCGCCAGTGGACGGAGCTTCTCGAGCGCTACGGCCCGGTCGAGATCGCGTGGCTCGATGGCGCAGGCTCGAAGGGCCACGTGTATGACTGGGAGATGATCATCGGCGCGATCCGCGAGGCCCAACCCGAGATCTGCGTCCACTCCCTCGGCTCTCCGGACTTCCGCTGGGTCGGCAATGAAGACGGCCTCGCGCCCTATCCGTGCTGGAACACCGTGCGCTCCCCGGAGGATGCGAATCAGGATCCGGGGCTGATCTTCGACGGCTTCCGCGAGAGCTTCCCGCACTACCTCCCGGCCGAGTGCGACGCGCGCATCCGCGCGAACTGGTTCTGGCATCCCGATGACTGGCATACACTCAAAAGCGCTGAGCGCCTCGTCGAGATCTACGAGCACTCGGTCGGGCGCGGGGCGAATCTGATCCTCAACATCGGCCCCGACGACCGCGGCCTGCTCCCGGAGGGCGACGTGACGCGCCTGCTTGAGATGTCCGCGGAAATCGACCGCCGCTGGGGGCGGCCTCTGGCCTGCGCCGAGGGGCCCGCGGGTGAGTTGACGGTCGAGCTTGAGCGCGCGATCCCGATCAACGCGTTCTCCGCGATGGAGGACCTGTCGGCGGGCGAGGCCGTCCGCGAGTGGCGACTGCTTGCGCGCGTGCATGGCCGCTGGGAGGGCGTCGCGGTCGGCACGGCCATCGGCCACCGGCACCTCGCGCGCTTCGCAACCGTGGTGGCAGATGCGGTGAAGCTCCAGGTCAAGCGCGCGGACGGCGAGGCGGTGCTGCGCGAACTCGAGGTCTTCTACTGCTGACGGAGCCGGGGCGCGTTCTTGTCCAGCCGTTCACAGGTTCACGCGACATGAAAGGACCGTCCATGCCCGCCTGCAGACTCTGTGGATCAAAGAACACCCGCCTCCTCCTTGACGGCGGAGTCCGATCACACCACCGCGAGTTTTACCACTGCGCGGAGTGCGACCTCGTCTTCGTGCCCGACCGCTTTCTGCTCAACCCGGCCGACGAGCGAGCGCGTTACCTGCTGCACGAGAACGACCCGGATGACGAGGGCTACCGCGCTTTCCTGGCGCGCCTCGCCGATGAGGTGACGCCGCTACTGGAGCCGGGTGCGGAGGGCCTCGACTACGGCTGCGGCGATCCGGCGGTGCTGGTGATGATGCTTCGCGAGCGCGGCTTCAAGGTCGAGGGATGGGACCTGTTCTTCTCGCCGGACGCCACACCGCTCGAGCGCGGGTATGACTTCATCACCTGCTCGGAGACCGCCGAGCACTTCAAGCGGCCGCTCATCGAGTTCGAGCGCTTCGACCGCCTCCTACGCTCCGGCGGCGTCCTCGGCGTGATGACGAAGATGCTCGAGGACCAGTCAGATTTCCCCGACTGGCACTACCGCTACGATGAGACGCACATCTCGTACTTCAGCCCGGCCGCGATGCGCTGGATCGCCGAGCGCTTCGGCTGGAACGTCGATTTCCCGCGTGAGACGGTAACGATCTTTCGGAAGCACGAGGAGGAACCCTCATGAACTGGGCGATCATCTTCGACGTGGATGGCGTGGTCGCGGACACGGAGGTTCTGAACGCGCGCGCCAGTGTGATGATGTTCGAGGAGCTTTACGACACCGAGGTGCAGCCGGAGGACTTCCGCGAGTTCGTCGGGACCGGCGATGAGCGCTACGTGGAGGGCGTCGCGGAGAAGTATGGCGTCGAAATCGACACCGACGAAGCGGTCGAGCGGCGCAAGGAGAACTTCTTCAAGCTGCAGGAGAAGGAGCCGCTACCCGCGATGCCCGGCGTGATGGACATCCTTGAGACCGCGCGGGTGTCGGCTGACGTGATGCTGGCAATCGCGACCTCCGGGAACAAGGACAAGCAGTTCCCGGTGATCGAGGGCGCGGGGCTGGAGCTTGAGTGGTTCGACGTGGTGGTCACCGGCGATGACGTGACGCGCAAGAAGCCCGACCCGCAGATCTACGAGATCACAGCGGAGAAACTGGGCCTGCCGCCGGAGCGTTGCGTGGTGCTGGAGGACGCCCCCGCGGGCGTCGCCTCCGCGAAGGCGGCGGGAGCCGTCTGCGTCGCGGTCACAAGCTCGGTGGACGCGGAGAAGCTGCAGGAGGCGGACCTCGTCGTGGACAGCCTCGAAGAGGTCAGCGTGGCGCAGATGCGACGGATGATCTGAATCCGCGCCCGCGGCGACAGGGCGGACGGCACAGGCCGGGCAGGGCCGACCTCTCCAACGGCAAAAGGCGCCCCCGAAGGCAGGTGCTTTCCGCGGCGCTGCCGAAGCATCGCGCATCGCAACACCTGCTTTCGTCTCAACTGGGAGTGACCGACGTGCGCATGATGACAGCGACGTTCCTCGCACTCGTCTGCCTCACCGCCGCCATGGCTCAGGAGCCTCTGTGGGAGGCCGACCTCACCGAGCCTGATGGCGGCTTCGGCGCATACAATGACAATGAGAGCGTCGAGATCTCCGTCGTCGAGGCGGACGGGCAGCAGATTCTGCACGTCGAGACGCCTGGCGAACGGAATCTCGAGGGCCCGACGATCGTCACCGCTCCCGTCCTTCCCGGCGGCCGCCGCGCCACGATCCGCGCCGAGGTGCGCGGGAGCGGCGACGTCTGGCTGATGGCCAACTCCCGCAACGGCTGGCTCTACAGCCGCAACACCGCCGCGCTCACCGACCAGTGGCAGACGCTCGAGCTTACCAAGCCGCTGGCGCCGGCCGATGACCGGATGACCATCGCGATGCTCACCCGCGAGGCCGCGCCGATGACGCTGGAGGTGCGCTCGCTGAGCGTGCACCTTGAGCCCGCCCCGCCCACCTCTGACCTGCCCGTCCCGCCGGTGCGCATCGAGGCCGAGGCACTTGCCCCGCATGCGAAGCAGATCGAGCAGGTGGATGGCGCGTCCGGAGCGGCGGTCGTCAGCGGCAGCGACTACGCGCTGCTGGCGGGCGTCCCAACGCCACACACAGACCGCCCGATCTACGTCTTCGCCCGCGCGAGGATGGCCGACGCCGACTCCCACTGGTCGGTGCGCATCGACACCGGCGGCGGGGTGCAGGAGGTGCTCACGCTCACCGGGGAGGATACGCGTGACTGGCAGTGGATCGGCGGCGGGCCCATCACCGCCGCGATGGCGGGCGACAGCTTCCGCATTCAGCTTCGCGGCGCCGATGACGCGGCAGGCAACTCCCAGCTTGATTACATCGTGCTCACAACTGAGGCCGAGCCATCCGACGAGCAGCTTGAGGGCGCCCGCCCGCTCGCGCTGGACGGACCGCCCCTTTTGGCCGCGACTCGCGCGGACGCAGCGCCGACCATCGACGGCGTTGCCGATGACGCCTGCTGGACGCGATCGGTCGCGCTGACCGGCTTCACCCGCGTGAGTTCAAACATCGCGGCCACGCATCAGTCCCAGATGCGGCTGTGCCGGGATGACGAGAACCTTTACTGGTGGTTCCGCGGCGAGGAGCCCGTCCTGCGGCCGGAGATGAATCGGCTGCATGACTTCCTGCAGAACGTGACAGAGCGCGACGCGGATGTCTGGAAGGACGACGCGGTGCTGCTCGTGCTCGACACCGGCGACGGCATCTTCGATTTCTTCGTCAACGCGCGCGGCGCGGTCAATGACTCGCGGATCGATGATCCGATGAAGATGTGGAGCACCCGCGACGAGAGCTTCGACGCCGACTTCGAGGCCGTTTCGGTCGTGGAGGACGGCTACTGGACGGTCGAGGCGCGCATCGGCCTCGACAGCCTCGGCGTATCGCCCGACGCGGCCGACCGGTGGCGGTTCATCGCCGGGCGGATCGAGCAGGCCGATGACGAGACGAGCGCGTGGAATCTGTGCGCACCGGGCCTGCACGACCCGACGGCCTTCGCCGACCTGACCTTCGCCGCCAATGCGCCGGGCGCGGTCGTCAGCCTCCCCGAGCCGCTGCAGCCGGGCAGCAACCACGTGCGCGCGGAACTGACGGGAGCGGAGCATGGCGCACTGCTCGGCACCGCGGTTGGCGAGGACGGCGCGGTCTCGCGTGAGTGGTCGTCCGGCCACGGAGACGGCGAGGCCGTCGCCCCGCTGCCGGTCGAGGATGAGGGCCGGCTTCGCTTCGGCTACGCGCTGCTCGACGGACTCACGCTCGCGCCTCTGCTCATCTCTCCGCACTATGAGCGCAGCGTGCGTTCCTCGACGGCACAGGTCGCGCTGAGCACCGATGCGCCTTACGCGCTGACGGTGAACGGGCGCCAGGTCGCTTCAGGGCCGGCTGCGGACACGATCGAGCCGATCGAGGTCCTGCTGCAGAGAGGCGTAAACGCCTTCGGCCTCGATCTGCAGGGCGAGGCGCAGGTGCGGATCCATGCCGGCGACCTCACCGTGAGCAATGAGGACCCCTGGCGCGTCGCCCCCGAGGACGTCGGGGACGCCTCGGCGCCGGAGCTTGATCCGCGCGAGTGGGAGATCGCTGCGGGCGAGCGCCTCGGACCGGGGACCTTCCGCTTCACCGTGCTGTGGGAGGACACACATACGTTCCCGACCTCCCGGCCCGCGCTCTTCATCGCACAGGGGGCGCCCCAGCACTTCACCGTGGCCGCACAGGGCCTCCCGGGGCACCGCCTCGAGGGCTACCGCTGCCACTTCTGGCTGCCGGAGGCGCTGGAGCTTGTCGAGGCCACCGGCTACTACGCCACACGTGAGGAGCAACCCGAGTACACCGTCGAGCGCCTCGGCAATGAGCAGATCGACGACCAGACGCACGCGCACTACCTGGTGACCGCCG
The DNA here is from genome assembly GCA_051745855.1 of Armatimonadota bacterium. Taxonomy (GTDB): domain Bacteria; phylum Armatimonadota; class Zipacnadia; order Zipacnadales; family UBA5352; genus UBA5352. The sequence continues at coordinate 6,721 of JBNJEK010000097.1, read as the reverse complement.
ACCAGCCGATTCCGCACAGCGAGAGCGTGCGCATCCTCGAACTCTTCAACGTGTTCTTTGCATGGCGCGAGGGCGCAGCAGTGGAGGACCGCGACTACCCCGTCTACTACGCGGCGGAGGCGCTCGATGGGAGCGTCCAGGAGGCGCGCCGGGAGTTGCCTGTCCGCCCGCTTCCGGCGCTTGAGGGCGAGCAGCCCGAGCGACTCGTCATGCAACTGTGGGGCAGCTTCTTCAACGCGATGAACAAGGGTGAGGCGAAGGCGCTCACCATGGAGACGATGCGGGCGGCGGGCTTCAACAACATCGTCGCCGGCGACCTCGCGACCTCCGAAATCGGCGACCGCCACGGCGTGGACAACGTGCTCTCGGTGAACTTCGAGGGCTGGAGCATCGATATGCGCCCGTGGCTGGAAGAGCACCCGGAGGCCGCGCTGGTCGATCGCGCGGGCGAGGAGAGCGCGCGATATGTCTGCCCCATCGTGCTGCTGACCGACGCCGCGGAGTATGCGCAGGACCGGCTGCGCGAGATGATCGGCGAGAAGCACCCGGACTACGTCACCTGGGACTTCGAGTCCAACGTCATGACCGGCTACCTCTCGTGCTTCTGCCCCGACTGCCTGGAGGCGTTCCGCGAGGAGGCGGGGATCGGCGCGGATGTCGCGCTCGCCCCGGAGACCATCGAGCAGGAGCATTTCGACGCGTGGACGGAGTTCATGACGCTGCGGATGGCGCGTGTGGGCTCTATGCTCAAAAAGGCCTGCCACACCGCCGAGCCACCCGTACTCATGCAGATATACTCCGGCTATCAGTCGCCGGAGACGAAGTGGCGCTACGGCGTGGACTGGGCGAAGATCGGCGAGCTTGCGTCCTGCGACATCGCGTCCTGCGGCTACGGCCGCAACTGGGAGCGGATCAGCGCGACACACGAGGCACTCGACGGCATTCCGCTGATCGTCGGGAGGCTCATGCGCCCCTACGACCGCAACTCCACCGAGGAAGTGACACCGCTGTCACGCGCGGATATGCTGCGGCGACTGATGGACTGCACCGGCGGGGTGCTGGTCTACGACCGCATGCCCTTCGAAGGTCGCTCGTGGGCGGCGTTCGCGGAGGTCTCTCAGTTGGCGGCGGCCCATGAGGACGTCTTCGCAGAGGGCGAGTTCGTCGAGATTGACGGCATCGACTTCGCGCAGGACTGGGCGGGCGCGCGGAGCCTCGGCGACACGATGATCGTGGCGATGATGAACACTGCGAACGCGGCGCGGACGCTGACACTCACCCTGCCGGACGACTACGCGACCTGCAGCGAGTTCTTCAGCGGCGAGGCGGCCTCGCCCGGCGAGCAGGTCACGCTGGAGCTTGCGCCCGGCGAGGCGCGCGCATGGGTGCTGACGCGCTGACGGCGGGCGGTCTTCGGCGCCGCCGTTGTGGAGGGGCTGGAGAGGATGGGGCTCGTCGTTTGGCCCCATCCGACGCCAGCCCGGCCGTTGTGTCGTTGGCCGTTCGTCGTCGCATTGACCACAGACGGTGGCATCGGCGATCAACAACCGGGAGGATGCGGAGGCACTCACTCTCCAAAACGACAAAGACAACGGCAACGACAGCCCGTCAGCCCATCTGTCGTCCGCCGGTCGCGGTCTACCCCACGACAACGACAACGGCGTGCGGACGAGGGCGTCCGCACCACCGGGAAACCAGGTGCCGGTCCCTTGCCCGCAGACGAGGCCGGGCGTGTGCAGAAAAAACCCTGAGTTCTACTGCAACCAAATCTACCGGCGGTTGTCGAACGTTCACACTGGGATGGGTTGAGCGTTCGCACCGCCGCTTCGATTCGGGGCTGCCGGTGGGGCGAGCCGGGGATGTACCGCCAAATCACATAGCCCCACACACAGTCAGGGAGGGTCACATCATGAAACGTCTCGTAGTCTGCATGGTCATCGCCACCATGCTCGCATCGATGGGCGCCGTCATGGCCCAGGAGGGTCTCGAGGGGGAAGAGTGCTGGACCGATCGCGTCTGCATGTCGGGGTACTTCCAGTTCCGCTTCGTTGACGACGATCTCCGCGACGAGAGCACGAACTTCGACCTGCGCCGTGGTTTCTTCACGATCAAGGGCGACCTTGATTCCCGAACTACCGGGATCATCACCTTCGCCCGCGTGGGTGAGGGCGCGGATCCCAACATCGACCTCTACAACGCTTTCGTTGACTACCGGTTCGCCGACCGCTACGGCGTCCAGGCGGGCCAGGTTCCGACATGGTTCGGGCTTGAGGCGTGGGAGGGCTCTTCGGTCCGCCTGCCCTTCGAGCGCGCCAAGATCCTCGAGGGCGGTCCCGGCGGCTGGGGCTTCTGGTACCAGGGTGCCGCGGATCGCGGCGTCTGGCTGCGCCGGACCCCCGAGGGCAATGAGCCGCTCGCGGTCCTCGGTATCTGGAACGGTCAGTTCCGCAGCGACGACGCCAACGACGACAAGAACGTGTCGATCGACCTCAAGTGGAACAAGCCCTGGGGCCAGTTCGGCGCATCATGGTTCGACGGCGAGTTCTACAACGCGGCGACCGACATGACCCAGGACCGCGGCGCCATCGACCTGTATGTGCGCAAGCACGCCACCCCGTGGGGCTTCCAGGCTGAGTGGGTTGACGGCGAGATGTTCGGCGCCGACCGCGACGGCTTCTACCTGCAGGGCATGTATGACCTCCAGGGAGACGGCGAGAATGTAGTCTTCGCCCGCTACGAGGAGTTCAACGCGAGCGTTGACGCGGCCAACCACTCCGAGTTCGACGCGTTCGCGATCGGAATCCGCCACAAGGTCTACGACAGCAGCTACGTCACCGCACAGTACAGTTCCGGCGACTGGAACCGGACCGGCACGGTTGACGGCGCCTCCAGCAATGAGGACGAGGACCTGTGGGGCATTCAGTGGCAGTACAGCTACAACTGATCTCCCGCGGTTGAGGACAGCAGAAGACACGGGCAGGCCGCATGATGCGGCCTGCCCGCTTTCATGTACGCACACTGAAATGCGGGAGGAGAAGCATCAGTGGTGACGAATCTCGTGACGTGGGACCCCCCGCTGTCATCTGAAAGGCAGGGGGAGCGGTTTGACACGAATTCAGGAGAGTTGAGACCGCGGACGGGGTGTGTGAGAGTGCTTTACTCAGCGTCGCTGGAGGACATTCGGAATCGCACCGTCACGGACGTGTATTTCACCCGCACGCGCGAGATATTGCGGGAGAAGGACGCGTCGAAAGATGTCACCGCCGAGTTTCACTGCTCCAGCCTGCCGGGCGACTGGGAGTGGGGCGTGCTCGCCGGGGTCGAGGAGGTTGCGGCTGCGCTCGAGGGCTTCCCGGTCGATGTGCAGTGCGCCTCGGAGGGCAGTCTCTTTCTGCCCCGCGAGCCGGTGATGCGCATCTCCGGAGACTACGCTGAGTTCGCGGAGATGGAGACCGCGGTCCTCGGCCTGCTCTGCCAGGCGTCGGGCATCGCCAGCCGCGCCAGCCGCGTGCGTATCGCCGCCGAAGACCGGACGGTCATCAGCTTCGGTGCCCGGCGCGCTCATCCGTGCATCGCGCCGATGGTCGGCCGCGCGTGCTACCTCGGCGGCTGCGACGGGGTGGCCGTGGTGAAGACCGCCGAGATGCTCGGCATCGCCCCGTCGGGGACAATGCCTCACGCGCTGATCCTCGTGGCAGGTGACCTCGCGACCGCCCTGCGGTGGTATGACGAGGTGATCGACGACGAGGTCCCGCGTGTCGCGCTGATTGACACATTCAAAGACGAGAAGTTCTCCGCTCTCGAGGCCGCGGAGACCCTCGGCGAGCGCCTTGACGCGGTGCGCGTGGATACGCCGGGCAATCGCCGGGGCGACTGGAGGGCCCTGCTTGAGGAAGTGCGGTGGGAGCTTGATCTGCGCGGTCACGAGCACGTGGAACTTTTCCTCAGCGGCGGCCTCGATGAGTATTCGATTCCGCAGTACAACGACATCGCCTCTGGCTACGGGGTCGGGACGTCCCTTTCGGGCGCGCCGCCGGTGAACTTCGCGATGGACATCGTGGAGATAGAGGGCGAGCCGATCACCAAGCGGGGGAAGCTCTCGGGCGTCAAGAACGTGGCCATCTGCCCGGCCTGCGGCGAGCGGACGCTTTACGCGGAGGGACATCACAAGACCGATCAGTGCGCCTGCGGGGAGCGCGCGCAGAATCTGCTGGGGCCACTGATCGAGGATGGCGAGGTGGTGGCCGATCTGCCGGGTATCGAAGTCATCAAGTCGCGCTGCCGGCAGCAGGTGCAGGGATGGGTTGACGCGCACCCTGATGCAATCGACTTTATTGACTGAGGTGGACTGAGAGAGATGAGCCAAGCTGTGATCGTAATTGACATGATCAACGATTTCGTCCGTGATGACGGGGCCCTCAAGTGTGGCAAGCGCGTCGGGAAGATCATCGAACCGATCTCCCGGCGCCTGGTGCAGGCGCGGCAATACGGGGAGACGGTCATATACATGTGCGACCGGCACCGCCCGGACGATCCCGAATTCGACCAGTTCCCGCCGCACGCGGTGCAGGGGACCGAGGGCGCGGAGATCATCGAGGAGCTTGCGCCGCAGGAGGGCGACTATGTCCTCCCCAAGCGGCGCTACAGCGCGTTTTTCCAGAGCGAACTGCTGCTGGCACTGCTCGAAAACGACGTCGATGAGATCGAGTTCGCCGGCGTCTGCACGAATATCTGCGTGATGTACACGGCCGCGGACGCCGTCAACTACGGCTTCGATGTCTTCGTGCGGGCCGACCAGGTTGCCGCGATGGGCGAGGACGCCCACAAGATTGGTCTCCAGCAGATGGAGGAAGTACTGGGTGTCGAGGTGAAAGAGTAATGAGTACCGTGGATTGAAGCCGCACAACGACCTTCAACAGACTCAGGGAGAGTGATCTGTCTTTCGATGAGCAATTCAGAGCCGGGAATCACCTCCCGTTTCACAGGCTGCATGCTCGCCGCCGCATGCGGCGATTGTCTCGGCGCCGCCTACGAGGGCTACTCGGGCACCGATCTGGCCGAGGCATACTACGACGGCCGCTTTCAGCCGTCCTCGCTGACGATGAGCGAGTGGACGGACGACACCTCGATGCTCGTTGCCACCGCCAAATCGGTCGCCGCATGCGGGGGAATCGACGGCGAGGACCTCGCCCGCCGCTATCTCGCCTGGTACGAGGCCGGTGGGCGCGGCATCGGACGCGCCACCTACCACGCAATGAAGCGGCTCGAATCGGGCACACCGTGGCGAGAGGCCGGTGAGAAGGGCGAATACGCTGCCGGCAACGGCGTCGCCATGCGCGTCGCGCCGATCGGCCTGCTGCACGTCCGAGAGCGCGAGGGTCTGCGGCAGGACGTGCATGATTGCGGGATAATCACCCATCGCCACGACGAGGCGATCGATGGCGCGTACGCGGTCGCCTACGCGGTGGCCGAGGCCGCCTCGGGCGATCTCGACCCCGACACGATCCTCCATGAGATACTCGACCAGCTTGAGCCCTCGCGCGTGACGGATGGGCTGTCCGAGTGCGCCCGCCTGCTTGAAGCCGAGGAGCCGCCACTGACCGCACTGCCGGAACTGTCACTCGGCGGCGCGGCCTTCGAGACCGTGCCCACCGCCTTCTACTGCTTCCTGCGCACGCCCGATGACCTGCAGGAGACTCTCGTCTCCAGCATCGTCGCGGGTGGCGACACCGACACTCGCGCCGCCATCGCCGGGGCCATCACCGGGACGTACAACGGGCGCGAGGCGATCCCCACGCGCTGGCTGCAGGAGTTGCCCCTGCGCCGGGGCATCGAGGGGATCGCCGAGACCCTCTGCCGGGTGGTCGTGCAGCTTTAGGCGGGCAGGCAAGAAGTCGCGTTCGAGTTATTCGACTGCGGCCCTCCCGACATGCGCATATGAGCCACGGACATATCTGCCTCTCGCGCGGGCTTCCAGCCCGCGGTCATTCCGTGGTGCGGACGTTTGCGCAGCAAACTCCGAAAGGAGCGTATGATCCTCCAGACGCCCTCGTCCGCGTGCCGTTGAGCCGCTGTCGTTGTGGCCCCGGCGCCCTCGCCGGGGAGCCGTTCGCAATATCGGCGGGCTGGAAGCCCACCCCACATGTCAGGGGCGAACGTCGGGGCCCAGCCTCTCCAAACGACTGACGGCATGATGGGGCGCGCGTCCCATCCTGCGGCGGCGGGGATCGTGCCGACTCAGGAAGGACCCGCGGCGGCCTGTCGCGAAGTTCGCAGCATGAAATCCAACGACGACGCATCTCATCGCCCTGACTGGGCAGACGGTTTCTTCAGCATCCGCAATCAGATGCAGCGGTGGATCGATGCCGCGCTCGGGCGTCATGAACGCATCCCCTACCAGGGCGGCCATGACGAGGGAACCTTCATCTCCTCGTGGTTCGCTTACCACCAGCTTTTCGGCGCCTCCCGGGCCCTGAGCTTCGCACAATTCCTCCGGGACGGCTTCGCGAAGTGGTCGCACGAGAACCTGCTCCATGGCTTCTACCCCACGGGCGAGGCCCACCATCAGACGGAGATATTCACGTTCTTTCTCTGCCGCCTCTGGCGCGTCGCGCCCGATGACGAGACGGCGGAGCTTATCGTGGACGCCGCTCACCACATCGGCAACTGGGTGGAGGGCTTCCCGGAGTGGTACGACTGGGATGAGCACCGCTTCCTGAGT
>JBNJEK010000096.1:0-14576 GCA_051745855.1 Armatimonadota bacterium | reverse complement strand
TCAGATGTGTCCACGCCCGCCGCCCGAGCCTCCGCCATCGTCTCCTCGAGAGTCCGGATGTAGCGTATGTCATCGTAGCCCTCGCGGAAGGCCTCGTAATGCAGCGTCGAGATCAGCAGAGTCGGGTCATCCGGATGCGGGAAGGCGTAGCCGAAGTCCATCCTCTCCGCGTCGGTGTCATCGAAGGGGTCGCCGCCAAATGAGTAGTACATCCACGGGACGTGTACCTCCAGCGGCGAGGCCCACTTGAACATGCCGTTGATGAAGCGGTTCCACTCCGCCCGGAAGAACGAGCCGCGCTGGTTGTGATAGATCCACCCGACGTCCCCGGATTCGGCCAGCCCCTGCGCCATGTCATCCCAGTCATTCCCCGCCTGCAGCCAGTTCTCCAGCGAGTGACCGTTGATGCACCGCACATCGATCCACGGGTCGGCCTGCTCCATGTACTCCTCCCAGCGCCCCGGATTCATGTGCAGTGTGATGTAAAGCGGGAAATCCGAGGTCTTCCGCACGACCTCCGCGTAGTCGAGGTAGCGCGGGAGGCGACCGCGGCCGAACACCTCATCCATGTGCGTCAGCAGGAACTCGTACTGCGGGTACTCGTCCTCAAGCTCCTTGAGCTGGGCGAAGCACTCCTCGGCCACCGCCAGGAGGTCCTCCTTCTCCGCGACCGGCTCTCCCTCGCCCTCGAGGTTGATGCCGGGGTACCCCATCAGGCTGCCGAGTCGCATCAGGTTGTCGTAGATCGTGATGGGCCCGAGGAATCCGTGCTCCAGGCCCTGATCGAGCGTCTGTCGGATCAGGTCGAAGTCCCAGGTGATGTTCCCGTCATCATCCTCTGACCAGTTGATCGCGGTGTGCCCCTTGATCGTGGTGATCCCGTGGGCGGCCATGTCGGCGAACTCAGCGTCATTGACCTCCTCGGGCCGCTCGGTGAGCCACCGCGCCCGGTAGTACATCCCGTAGCGCTGGTCCTGCGGCTCGATGAGATCGACCGGGCGCACGGTCAGGTTCAGCGCCATCTCGGTGGGCTCCGCGCCCTCGGCGGAGACGGTCACAGTTCCCGAGTATTCGCCGGGCTGCGCATCCTCCGGCACATGCGCGAGCAGGTAGACCTCCTTGAAGGTCCCCTCCGGCAGCCAGAAGTCGCGGTTCGGGAAGACAAACCGCGAGATGGTCTCGTAGTTGGCCGGCAGCCGCGGCATGGTGTAGAGCTTGCGCATCAGCACGCGGCGGATAAGCTGGACCTCGATGTCATCCGCGCCGATCGCTCCGGCGTCGCCGGCCAGGTCGGTGACGCTGACATTGACCCCGGCGAGGTCGCGGTCGGCGAAGAGGTTGAAGACCGCCGCCTCGTACTCACCGGGCGCGGCCGCTATCTCAAGCGCCTCCGGGAAGCTCTCATGCAGCGGCTCCAGCGCCGGATCCACCTCATCGACCGGATGGCCCGCGTAGATAGCGTAGCCCTTCGGCGCATCGGGAAGGTCGAAGCTGAAGTCCGCCACGCGCGTGCGCATCTGCTGCAGCGTCAGTTCATCCTGCGTAAGCTCGCGCGAGAACGACGGCGGCGGATCGAGGCCCTCCGCCAGGAGCATCGCGTCGCCCAGCACACCGACCCCGCCGGCCGTGCCCGTCGCCTCAATGCGCAGCGTCTGCCCGGGCTGCACCGCGAGCGTCACCGGCATGGCGTCGCTATCCGCCGTGAGGTCGGAGCACACCTGCAGCGGCGTTCCATCGGCGGTGAACGTCAGCGTGACGCTCGCGCCCTCGCGTCCGAAGGGGCTTGCGCCGTAGACGGCATCGAGGCTCGTCATGCCCTCGGGCACCTCGAACTCCACGTAGCCCGGCGCTCGGATCGCCACGCCACGGGCGTAGGCCGTCTGCCCGATGACCAGCGGCATCTCGCGCTCATCGATCGCAAGGTAGGCGTTGAGGCCGACCTCCCCGACCGCCTGCTGCGTCGCCGCCGGCTCAAGGTCAGTGAGGTAGATCGAAGCCTCCTCCCCCGGCTCCGCGTTCGCGACGGCGGCGATCTCCTCGGGGCTGCGCGCCTTCGTCGAGATGCGCACCTCATCGATCGTCAGTGGCCCGGCGCCGAAGCTGAAAGTCTCGGGCTGCTCGACGAAGCCCGCTCCGCCCTCGGCTGAATCAACCAGCTCACCGTCAACGTAAAGCGCCGTGACGCCGTCCTCCCATACGCCGGCGAAGTGGTGCCACGAGGGTGTCTCCCACCCTGTCGGGTCCACGTCGACGCGCTGCCACGTCCACTCGTCCTCCTCCGGGGGCCCCTGCTTGACGGGCATCCCGAGGCGCGCGGGGTCGATCTTGTTGAATCTCAGGTAGTTGTCCGCCTCGGGCGTCGTCATCATGAAGATGTTGGGGCTGTCGGCGGTTGCAAGCTCCTCCGTCCAGAGAAGCCAGAACTCGACGGTCCCGGCCGACAGGTTGATCTTCTGGTCGGCGCTGAACTCCACGGACCGGCGGGCGGGGATGTGCAGGGCGTTCCCGAACCTGCCTTCGACCAGTTCCGCCTCGCCGCTGACACCGGCGCGCCAGTCACCGGCGGCGTAGTCCGGCTCGATGGTGTTGTCAAAGCTCGCCATGAAAGTCGCGTGACTGTCGATCGGCGCCTGGGCCATCGCCACGCTCGCCGCCAGCACAAGCACAAGCGCGGTGGTGATGCCCCCGAAGAGTGTGCGCATGGCAGATCCTCCCTGCAACTCTGTCAGCCGCCGGCGTCGCGCCGGCCGGAATATCCACTGCTGATGTATTTCGTTGCGCGTATTGCGATGCCTGCCCCGATGGTTGGAGTTGCCCTTCACCAGCCTGCTCGCAATCGCCGGCGTGCTGGAAGGAGGCGCGCCGCCCGCAGGCGAAATCCCCCTCGGAGGTCATACCATGCTGCAACCGGGATACTCAAGTTTCGAGGAGAAACCGCGCGCGGTCTTTCTGCGCCGAGCCGGCGGCCTGCTGCTGGTCGCGGGGCTGGCGCTGAACATTTCATTGATGGTCGGCGGACACGACATCGACTTCCGCCTTGGGATGCTCGTTCTCGCGCCGGGCCTGATCCTGCTCTTCTGCGCATTCCTTGCGGAGAACACGCCGTCAATGCGCGGCTGTCTGACGATCTTCGCCGTGATCTTTGCTTTCTCCGCCGCGTTCTGGGCGTGGGTCGGGGTGACGGTGGCGCTCGATCCGGAGGACGAGCCGCCGGCAGTGCTCCGCGAGGCGCCCGTCGAGGAGGCGGAGGAGGGGGAGGGGGACGAGTCCGCCGAGGATGAAACACCCGCAAATGCCGCCACACCAGCAGAGGAGTGACCGCCATGCGGCGCCCCAACATCCTCCTGATCGTCGCCGATGACATGGGCTACGGCGACTTCGGCATCTTCAACGAGGGCCTCTCTGACACCCCGCACCTCGACGCGCTGGCGGCCGAGAGCCAGCTTCTCACCCAGCACTACGCGGGCTCATGCGTCTGCGCGCCGTCTCGCGCCGCGCTGCTGACCGGCCGCTACCCCCACCGCACCGGCTCCATCGACACCCGCGAGGCCCGAGGCACCGACCGCCTCGGCCTCTGGGAGACCACGCTGGCCCGGCGCCTCGCCGCCGAGGGCTACGCGACCGGCCTCGTCGGCAAGTGGCACCTCGGGGAACTCGATGAGCGCTACCTGCCGCAGAACCGCGGCTTTGAGGAGGTCTGCGCATTCCGGGGCGGCTGGCAGGATTACTGGGACTGGTGGCTCGACTGCGGCGGAGGCCGCTTCCGCAAATCCGATGGCCGCTACCTCACCGACACCCTCACCGACCAGGCCTGCGCGTTCATCCGCCGCCATCGCCGCGAACCGTTCTTCCTCGAACTGGCATACAACTGCCCGCACACGCCGCTGCAGGCCCCCGAGAGCGACATTTCGCCCTTCCACGGCATCGACGGCCTCAACGAGGCGGTCGCCACGCTCTACGGCATGATCCGCCGGATGGACCGCGGCATCGGTCACGTCCTCGAGACGCTCGAGTGGCTGGGCCTGGCGGACAACACGATCGTGCTCTTCACCTCCGACAACGGCCCCCAGTTCGGCAGCGAGATCGGCCGGATCGAGCGCTTCAACTGCGGCTTCGCCGGGCACAAGGGCAACATCTACGAGGGCGGGATCCGCGTACCGATGATCGTGCGCTGGCCCGACGGCCTCGAACCCGGCCGCTGTGACGAGATGCTGCACTTTTGCGACTGGACGCCCACGCTGCTGAGCGCGGTCGGTGTGCCAATCCCGCAGGAGCCACCCCTCGATGGCGCGAATATCCTTCCGACGCTGCGCGGTGAGCCCGCCGACGTGCCCGCTCGGCGCTTCTGGCAGTGGAACCGCTACCAGCCGGTCGGCCACTGCAACGCTGCGATGCGCGATGGCGACTGGAAGCTGGTGCGCGCGCCGATGCCGCAGTGCTTCAAAACGACACCTGAGGATCACACCGACGATCACGAGCTACGCGACCGACCGGGCTACCTCGGCGAGGTCACGGATCGGACGCCGCCGGAGCGCGACGTCTCGGACCCGCCGCCCGCGCAGCTTTTCAACATCGCCGACGATCCGGCCGAGGCCCACGATCTCGCCTCCGAACAGCCGGAGCGCGCGGCCCGGATGCAGCGCCAACTCGCCGCATGGTTCGATGAGGTCGAGAGTGAGCGCCTCTCGCACGGGATGAGGCCCGGATAGCACGGGAAGTGGGATGGCATGACAACGGTCAGGCACATCGCGCTCGAGTGTCCGGTGTGTGACACGGGGTTCTGGACGAGGCAGATCATGTCCTGCGGCTACCACGGTCAGGACACGGACTTCCGACCTCGCTACTGGGGAGCGGATCCACTGCCGAACTTCGTCCACCGCTGTCCGGGGTGCGACTTCTGCTCGTATACCGCGCTCTTTCGCAAGCTGAAGCACCCTCCGGAGGACCTTGAGTACGATCCGGGAGGCTATCCCATCAAGCGCTACGAGCTCGCGGCGCGCAAGGCGGTGGAGCACGGCGCATCCAGTGAGCAGATCGCCGATTTCTACCTGCACGCGGCCTGGTGCGCGCGACGACCGAGCTGGAGACGGATCGAGCGACGGAACCTCCAGCGAGCCGCGAGGTGGTTCGCCTCTGCGGTCAGCCGGGGTGAGATAGATCGAAGAGAACTCGCAAAAACCGTCTATCTCATCGGCGAACTTCGACGCCGCTGCGGCGACTTCGAGGGTGCGCTCGACTGGTTCCGGCGCGCCGAGTCGGTCTGGCTCACCCCGGAGCAACGCCAGTGGCTGCCGCGTGCGATCAGGAGACAGAAGGGGCTGGCTCGCAGAAAGGACGCCTCGAGGCCGCAGAATCTCTGGCTGCGCATCTTCAGCGAACTGTGGAGCGAACTGCGGTCCGGTGGAGGGAGTTAGGGAATGTTCAGGCCCGAGATACGCTGGCCGATCTGGGCGCTTGTGCTTATGTCCGCGGGCGGCTTTCTGCTGCATGTGCGCATCCACCCGCCGGCGGCGACCGTCTTCAACTGGATCCCGGTCGTCGTCACCCTTTTCAACGTCTTCGCGCTGCCCTTTCTCTTCAACCACCGCTCGACCGCTCCCGCAGCCTACGTCATCAACTGGGCCACCGTGGTCGTCGGAACTGTCACGATGGCATACTACTCGATCGCGAATCCCCACCCGGACCTCACGGTGCTCCGCATCCCGACACACACCACGTTCCCGGACATCGTGATCCTCGCCGCGCGGTTGCCGATGGGAGAGATCATCATGAACCACTGGCGCGACACGGAGCCTGAGAGAGACACGGGGGATCGCCCGGACGCTGAGCAGCCAGCGTCCCCGGCCCCTGACCAGCCGGAGGTCCCGGTGACCACGGTGCGCACAATGTCCCCCGGCGCGCGTGTCGCGCTACGAGTGCTCTTCGGCGCGTTTTTCGCCGGTGCACTCGCGGTCGTCGCGTGGATGGTCCTGCAGCACCACGGCCGCACGGTGGACGCGATCGGCCCGCTCGAGGGCAACCTCGTGATGGCCGGGCGGCTCGCCGCGATGCTCGCCGCGGCGCTCATCATGCTTCAGTTCGCTCTCGCCGCGCGCCTGCGGCCGCTCGATGACGCATTCGGCCTTGACCGGATTATGCGCTTCCACCGGATCACCGGCGCAAGCGCCGCGACGCTCGCCGTGCTCCATCCGATGTTCCTCTACGTCACCCCGCACTACGAATACGGTCCCTTCAGCCTCGACCTGTGGCCCGAGGCCCTCGGATCGCTCGCGTTGACCATTCTCGCGCTGATCGCAGTCACGAGCATCTGGCGCAAACTCCTCGGCCTCAGCTACGAGGCGTGGCACCGCATCCACTACCTCGGCTTCGCCGTCGTGGCCGTCGTCGCGGTCCACTCGCTCGCCCTCGGCAGCGACCTGACGGACGGGTGGGAGCGCGGCGTCTGGATCGCGATGCTCGGCGCCTACGTGCTGCTTTTCGCGTGGGCGCGCATGATCCGTCCGCGGATCATCGCGAGCCGCCGCTGGACGGTCGAGCGCGTCGCGCCGGTCAGCCACGACACCTGGCAGCTTGACCTCGCGCCCGAAGGACACGAGGGCGTCCGCCAGATACCGGGGCAGTTCGCGCTGCTTACGATCCACCGGGACGACGCCCGCGACGAGCGGCATCCGTTCACCATCGCCTCGCCGCCACGCGAGGACGGATCGGTGAGCTTCACGATAAAGGAATCCGGTGATTACACCGACCGCATCGGCGAGACACCCGAGGGCGCGTCAGCGGTGGTGGAGGCGCCGTGGGGACAGTTCTGCCACCTTCGCCACGGCGGTGAGCGCCTGGTCATGATCGCGGGCGGTGTCGGCATCACCCCGATCCTGAGCATGCTGCGCTACATGGCCGCACGAGAGGACCAGCGGCCGATCACGCTCATCTGGGGCAACCGTACCGAGGCGGACATCTTCTACGCCGAGGAGATCGAGCGTATGAAGGAGCGCCTCAATCTCCGCGTGGTGCACGTGCTTTCGGAGCAACCTGAATACGACGGCGAGACCGGCTTCGTGGACGCCGACCTGCTCGGGCGGGTGCTCGATGATGATGAGCGGTCGAGCGAGGTCTATCTCTGCGGCCCGGCGCCGATGATGGACCTGGTGGAAAGCGCGCTGCGTAAACTGGGCTTCGACGGCTCCGCGATCCACAGTGAGCGCTTCGAACTGTGAGAGCTACCGAAAGACTGCAATCTGGCGAGGCTGTCCGGAGTCTGCGTTCGCCGTTGCTTCCTCGAGAATCTGACTGAGGAAGCTGACACCCGGGTAGAATGTTTGTGCAGTGCGAGAGACAGACGATCTTCTCTGCGACAACTATCCCGAAATACCCGAGCAAATGAACCTGCAGGAAGAAGGAGGGGAGCCACGGTCGGGTCAAATGGCATTAAACTACGGACAGCTGTTCACAATCAGCCGAAAGGGAGTTGATTTACGATGAAGCGCGGCTTCACCCTGATCGAATTGCTGGTTGTTATTGCGATCATCGCCATCCTGGCGGCGATCCTGTTCCCCGTTTTCGCGAGGGCCCGTGAAAAGGCGCGTCAATCAAGCTGTCTGAGCAACCTCAAGCAGATAGGACTGGCGGTCCAGATGTACGCCCAGGACTATGACGAAAGACTGGCTCCCTACTACGTCTTTAGCCCGGACGCAACCGCACGCGCCTCCGGCTGGTATGACTGCCTCTATCCCTACACGAAGAATGAGCAGATGTTCATCTGCCCCAGTGAGGAGTACACTGCCTCAGGTCGGCACTGGCGGGCGGGCTTCCCATCCGGCGCTGGCGTCTACCACGAGACAATTATCGCCAGCTACGCAGGCGCGCGCGAGATGTCGGGAACCGGCCGGATCAACCCAAGCCCGTGGTCGGGGTCGGGCCGCAAGCTCGCCACATTCGAGCGCCCCGCCGAGACCATCGTGATCTTCGAAACGCGAACCGACTACATCGGCAACTACGCCGGCCTGGGATTCTACGATGATGGAACGCCGCGGGAGATGGACAGCAGAGGCAACGTCGGGTACCTCCGCTACAGGCACAACCTTCAGATGAACGCGGCCTACGCGGACGGGCACGTCAAGTCGATCCCGCAGGCCACCGACGTCAGCGTCTTCATGCCGTTCTGACTACGCCTGCGCGGATGGTCATGCCGAGGCGATGCCGCCGAATGAAGCGATGAAGGAGAGCGTTCACTGGCGTCCGTGAGCGCCGCAGGACGCAGGCGCGTGAACCGAACAATGCGCGGCCCGGAGATCACCCCTCCGGGCCGCTGCGCGTTCTCGGACACTCCTCATGCCCGGCTATCCGTCTATCCCCCGTCCGCCTCCACCACCTCGCGCGGCAGCAGCAGCGTCTCGCCGCTCGCGGCGAGGTAAGGCGGCACGGTCATCAGCATCCGCTGACCGGAGCAGTTGCGCATAGCCCAGAGCCGACCGTCCCGTCCCTCAGCGACAGGGACCGCGAAGTACCCCGCGCCATCCATCTCACCGAATGAGAACGCCACCTCGCCATCCGCGTCGATCATTTCACCGGTGGCGCTTGTTGCGTAGCCGCCGACCGTCTCCGTCCCCTCCGGCACGTAAAAGACCAGCGTCCAGCGCCCCTCAAGCCGCGCCGGCTGCTCGAGGTCTGAGCGCACCGTCACCGGCACGCCCTCCGGGAACACCACCTGCGTCCGGTCGCCGCCATCCGTCCACTCCAGCCGATGCAGGCCGGCCCACGGTGTCTCCAGCACCACCTCGCGCTCTTCACCATCCGGCGGCACGCTCCCGTCGGTATCCACCGGATCGAGTGTGGCCTCGGCGTCGGCGAAAAGCTCGAACTGCACGTTCCCGCGGTCGCGGTAGTGCGGGATCAGCCCACCCGTCACCTGCAGCGCAAGCCGCGCAGGCGCCTCGTCGATCCACAGGTGCCGCACCTGCCGCCTGCGAACCGGGACGCTCAGGTCGCCCTCCACCGGCGCCTCGAGCCCGAGCGGCGCCGCCGGCACAAGCTCCTCGCTGAAGCGCACCGCCGCGATCTCCACCGTCGGATTCGCCTCAATCCCCTCGGCGATCATCCCTGAAAGCTCCTCGTCGCTGAAGGGCGTGCTGTCCTTCCACGGATTCTCGTCCTCCGCCACGTTCCACTCCGCGCCCTCGGGGATGCTGACGGCCCTGTCGCGGTTAACGAGATCGCGGTAGATCGCCTTCGAGTGCACCATCATCGTCTCGCGCATCCGGTACGCGTGCCGGATCATCGCCTCGAACGCCCGCTGGCGCGCGTCACCGTCCGCGATCGAGTAGTTGAAATAAAGCTCCACATAGCGCGTGTACAGCGCGAGATCGTCAAGTCGCGCCAGCACCGCCGGTTCCCCGGTCGCGGCATCAAGCGCCTCGGCAATGTGCCGGTACATCCGCCCGATCAGGTCGCGGCACAGGAGCGGGTCGCCCGATCCGTCGATCAGTGCATAGAACTCGCGCATCTCGTCAGCCGCGGGGCCGAAGCAGTCGTCGAGGAAGCGGGCGACGATCGCGTCCCGCCCGCCCGCCTCGTCGATGTCCCACAGCAGCCGCGCCGCGATGAAGTACCCGAGGCCGTTGGGGCCCCAGTTGTCACTCGATTCCGACGAATAAAAGCGCGCGCCCTTCGCGTGAAAGTCCGGGATGCTGGAATTGACGTAGTCGAGGTCCGAACCCCGCGAGCGCCCGGGGAGGCTGCGGTCCCAGGTATTGACTGAGAGATACTCGCGGATGCCGATCGTCGCTCCCTGCCTTTGCCAGCCCTCGATCAACTCGTCAAGCGTGTACCCACCCCGGATGAACGAGGTCGCCACGCTGATTATCACGTTCGGGTGGACCTCGATGCTCGGAGGCGGCGAATGCTGGTTGTACGCGTACATCCCGACGAACTTCTCGTCGAAGCGCTCGTTGATCGCCTCAGCCACCTGATTTGCGAGCGTCACCGCGCGATCGGAGATCGAGCCCATCGCCACGCAGTCATCACACTCACACCAGTTCGCGCCGTCCGAGGGGTCCATCGAGACGCTGTCGGCGTCTGGGTTCGCTTCGAAGTGCTCAATCGCGTAGTCCACGACCAACTTCCGCAAGCCGGGGTTGGAGATGCAGAACTTTATATTCCCGCGGCCATCGACCTGCCCTGCAAGTCGACGCTCGCCTTCCACCAGCGCGTAGTACTCCGGATGCTCGGCGAAGGCATCGGCCTTCGCGCGGATGATCCGCCCGTAGGCGTGGCCGGTGCTCAGCGTCATGCCCGACCGCGCACGATTGCGCAGGCACCAGCGCTGGTAGGGCACCTGGTTGTAATCCCACAGTCCCCAGCCGTACCAGATCCGTCGCGCGTGGTAATCCGGCGCTTCGCGCGTATCCACCGCGATCTGCAGGTCCCGCGCGGAGGGCAGGACCTCCCACCGCTCGCCGGGGAAGTACTGCCGGTACCCGAGACGGTGGAGCAGGTCCCACGCGGCGTGCTCGGCGGCCATCGCAGTCGCCCCGAGCAGCAGCAGCCTGTCGGCCTCGGAACGCAGAATGTACTCCTCGCGGCGGAGCGGATGGTCGGGCGCGAAATCGGCGCCCTCGGCCAGCGCCGGGAAATCCGCGGCGGTCCCGAGGACGATTCCGGATGTCCCATCGCCGACGGTAACGTCGAACTCCGCCCCGGCGATGCGCCCGAGGTACTCCGCGAGTTCGGATGCCGCCGCCTGCACCTCTTCGTCCGCGCCCTCGGCGATCACCACCGGCATCAGCGCATGCCCGTCGGAGGCGAGGCGAGCGGTCTGAGCGAATGCCACGTGCGCGCTGATAAGCACGAGCGCGGACGCCATCAGCAGGATCCTTGCAGTAGTCATCACTGGTTCTCCTCATTCAGCCGCGGCCTGACGACCTTCAGCAGATGTATCTTCGACGCGCATCTGCGATTCGACCTCCTCCGAAGACTCCGTATCAACGGTTAAGGATGCGACGATAGAAGCCGTTACGCGCCCCAGGGGAATACCAGAGGGACGGGAACGACGTCCGGCCGGAGACGACGTCCGGCCGGAGACGACGTCCGGGCGAGGCGCCCGGACTCCGGGTCTTCTTGCGATTCCGGACTCGAGGCGCCCTCGCCTGGAGCGTAGTTACCCGTGTCATCCCAATCCTCAACCGTTGATGCCCATCCTCCTCCGAAGGACCGCCTCTGTTCCACGGCGAACTGTCGCGCAGCCGCCTCGATGGTGAGTGACAACCCGGAGGAATATGACATGAGCACCTACGCGATCTCCACCTGGATCCTTGCGAACCTGCCTGCTGACGACGCGATCCGACTCATGTCTGAGACCGGTTTCGTCGAGGCAGAACTCTCGGCGACCGGATCGCCGCTCCTCCTGGCGTGGGAAAACGACCCCGAGGGCGTGTTCGCCAGGCTTGCTGATGCTGGCATCACAGTGGCGTCGATACACAGCACGCACGCCGCGCGCGCAATAAGCTCGCCTGATGACGATGCGCGGGAGGCCGCGATCCACGAGCACCGCCGCTACTTCCGCCTGATGGAAGCCTGCGGGCTTCCGGAGATCGTCGTCCACGCGATCAGCGGAGTGCCTGCCGGTGACGAGACCGACTGGCAGGCCGCACAGCGCCGCTCCAAGGAGTCGCTGAAGCTGCTTGCCGACGAGGCGGACAGGTCCGGCATCCGCCTCGCGGTTGAGAACGCGGGAAAGGACGGACGCCCCGGCTCAACGATCGCCTCGATCCTCGAGATGATCGATGGCCTCGGAGAGCACGTCGGGCTGTGCATGGACATCGGCCACTCGCAGATGGCGGGGCTCGATCTGCTCGATGAGCTTGCCACCGCGCTCTCTTCGGGGCGCCTGATCGCGTTGCATCTGCATGACGTCGCGCCCGACGGGACCGACCACTTCATCCCCGGCGAGGGCATCATCGACTTCGAGCCCTACCTGGCGATGCTCGATGAGCATGACTACGATCGCGGCCGGACCCTCGAGATCCGCCCCGCGCCCCCGGAGGATGTCGTCGAGCGGATGACAAAGCTCGCGGCCGTCCGCGACGAGTGGGAGGCCCTGTAGCGCGCGCTATCTCCGCTCATCCCAGCGCGTCCCCACGTAGAAAGGCCGCGAGCGGTAGGCCCCCTCGATTCGCGCGGTGATCGTGTCTGCCTCAGGCGAGAGGCGGCCGATGACCTCACGGGTGAGCAGGTCCACAACCTCGACCTCGCCATCAACGGGAACGCGCGCGGTGACTTCCGCCGGGCCCATCTGCTCGTACTCGGCCGCAAGCACCAGCATCTCGCCACTCGAGCGGATCGCCGACACGTGGCCGGTGTCTGTCATAACTGCGACGTCCTCCACGATCTCTGCGCGCGAGATAATGTCCTCGACCGGGGCGACGATGATCGCGGCGTGGGCTTGTGACTGCAGATCGCCCGGCGAGAGGAACCACGGGGTGTAATACACCTGCCCGCTGCAGCCGTTGAAGAGCGCCTCCATGGTCGCGTCGAACATCCACGGCGGCGGGGCCTCGCCATCCCACGTCGCGGTGCCGGGCGAAGTCCACAGGACGATCGGTATCTCCGGGTCGGCCGGCTTGTGGAAACGCACGTCCTGTGCGGCGCCGGGTGGCCAGAGTTGGCCGTAGAATTCGGGGTTGGCAATCTCCGCCGCTTCCGGATAGAGTTTCTCAA
Source organism: Armatimonadota bacterium (assembly GCA_051745855.1). GTDB lineage: Bacteria > Armatimonadota > Zipacnadia > Zipacnadales > UBA5352 > UBA5352. The sequence continues at coordinate 1,865 of JBNJEK010000096.1, read as the reverse complement.
AGTCCAGCACGTTGTGATAGACCCAGCCCACGCCGCACTGATAGTAGCCGATCTTCGGCCGCGGGATGTCGAGGTCGTCCGCTGCGGCATTCAGCGCGTTCGCGATCTCCGTCGCGGCCTCGGTAAAGAGGTCGCTCGCAAGCTCCTCAGACTCCACCCCGCGCTCCCGTGCGATCCTCAAGCAGCGCGCACAATCGGCGAGACCCCGGCCCGCGGGCCCGAAGCACTCCACGTCGAAGAAGATCACCTCGGGCTTGCGGAAGCGGAAGCGATCCACAAGGCGCTGCACCTCGCGCTGGAAGTACTCGCCCCGGTAGCCCACGCAGAGGTTCCGATTCTCCTCGCCGCTCTGCATGTACGCCTCTTCAAAGTCCTCCTCACCGCCCCAGAGGCTCTGCATGATATGCCACGGGGAGTCGGTCATCACCAGCTTCAGTCCGGCCGGACGCGCGACCTCGTCGATCCACTGCTGACTCTCGGCAGCCTCCGAATTCGCCAGCGTCCCCGGCGTCTCCCACGAGCCAACCGAGGCGTGGGTGAAGCCCAGGTGCGTCAGCACCTCCGGTTGCCCCGGCCAGTTCATCTGCATCGCTGAGCCCGTCCAGCCGAGTGCGAAGATCAGGTGCTCCAGCGGTGGCGCTTGAGGGATCTCGATGGTCCGCAGCGGCAGCGCCTGCCACGGCTGCGCGCCTCCGTCCCACTCCGCGCGGAAGTACATCGGCGCAAGATCGTCGCTGTCCGCCTGCACGTAGAACCAGCGAAGTTGATTCGGCGGCTTCTTCAGCGTCAGCAGATACTCCGCGTACGCCTGACCATCGCGCTGTACATCGCTCCGCGCAAACTCCTGCTCGCCCAGCCATGAAAGCTCCACGGCCGCTGGAACGTGAAAGCGGAAGGTCACCTCGCCGCCGAGGTCCTCCCGCGATTCGCGCACCATCGGCGTGAAGCCGCCGGCGACGTTCGTGGGGACCTGCAGCCAGGGCAGCGGGTAGACAAGCTCCACGCCATCCAGCACAAGTTCGGCCTGCTGAGCCGAGTCGAACTCGACCGTGTCCGGGTCGTGGTCACCGGCCATCACCGCGATCTCGTCGATCGCGTGGTAGCTGCCGCTGAACCACATCTGCAGCGCCACGTAGCGCCCGCGTGTCTGCAGATCGCCGAAGTGGAAGGGGTGCACGTAAGGCTCGCCCGCAGGGAAGAGATCGTCCGACTCGGGGAGATCGTAGAGCGCGCCCTGCTGGTCGGCGTAGATGCGCTTTGAGACACTGTCCACGCGGTGCCACGTCCGCTCGTCATCGCTGACGTAGACGTCGAACCTGCGCGGGAAACGGAATCCTCCCTGATACGAGCCTCCGCCCTGCACGCGCGCCACCACCGCGTCAATCGCATGCACTTCGCCGAGGTCGATCACGACCATCGCCGGCGGCTCACAGCCACGCCAGCCGACCGCCTGCTTCGAGAACCAGATCCGGTCTCCGGGCGCAAACTCGCCGTCGGTCAACTGCGTTGCATCCCCCGCATCGCGCGTGACGGCGTAGTTGGGCTCACGCACAAACCGGTATGCCCGCCCCAGCGCGAGGTTTTCGCCCGAGGTGAGCGCCTCCCATGTATCACCAGCCGAGATCTCCGGCCCCCGGCGCTGGAAGTCGTTCGGCGCCATCTCGAGCAGATCCGCGGGCGGGATCTCGATCATCGGCTCCTGCGCTCCGGCGACACAGGCGGTGAGAAGAAGCACGGTTCCGATGAGCGCCAGCATCGATGGGCCTCCCTCAGCGATCAGCTTCTGATCCAGTCGCTCCACACGCGCATGTCGTAGTCGCCGCCGTGCAGGCGATAGCCACCCCACTCCACGGCCTCCGGCTCAC
>JBNJEK010000095.1:0-14579 GCA_051745855.1 Armatimonadota bacterium | reverse complement strand
CCGGGCTTCGTCGATGCGGGCATATACAATCACGCGCTGGCGACTGACAGCCCCCTGCGCGACGCGGGCGCCCCGCTGACGCATGCGACCGCTGCTGGAGACGGGACGCTGCTGCCGGTGGCGGACGCGCACTGCTTCTACGATGGCTTCGGCATCGAGGGCGAGCAGGGCGACCTGATCGCCGTCGGGACGCCGGACCGCAGGGCGCGGGTGGTCGAGGTGGATCGCGACGCGGGCACGCTGCTGCTCGACCGCGAGTTGACGTGGGAGGTCGGGGACGCGGTGAGCCTGCCGTGGTCGGGCGCGGCGCCGGACATCGGAGCGTACGAGCATGGCCCCGGGGGGCGGATGAACGTGCAGGTGGTGGCCGAGCCCTTCGAGGCACGTCCGGGTGATGAGGTCACGCTGCGCGCGGTCGTCCGGGGCAGCGCGAGCGCCAGACAGATCGACTGGTGGCTTGGCGACGGAACCACCGCCGAGGGCAGGGAGATCAAGCACAGCTACGACGAGGAGTACGATTACGCGATCCGGGTGCGCGTGATCGATGAGGATGGCGAGGTCCATCGCGGGGCCGGCTACGTCATTATCGCCGAACTGGTCGATCCGTCTGAGCCGCTGATACACACGACATGGGATGCGGGCGACGAGACGGCGTGGTGGCTGTGGAAGAGCTACCGGCCTCGTCCAGCGGCCTACCGTGACGTCGTTGAGTCCGGAGCCTGGCGCGGCCCCACCGCGGCGGGCATCCCCGAGGGCTACGACCCGCCCGGTGATGGTGTCAATTACCGCCACGTGATGGCGCCCCGGGACGGCGGTCACCTGCCGACGCAGCTTCACCCGGCAGGCTGGGACATCGATCGTTATCCGCGCGTGTCGATCCGCTACCGCGTGGGCGAGGGGACGCCGATCTCCATCATACTCGTGCCCTTCAGCGGTCCGGCCGTGACCGTGGCGGCCAGTCCCGCAGCGGAGGTGAACTCCGACAGCCGCGTCACCGACCACGTGTTGCAGGACGACGAGCAGTGGCGGGAACTGGAGTTCGATGCACGGGTGATACGCGAACTCAACGCCGAGGTGCAGGTGCTGCAGGGTATACGCGTCGGCGCCGCGCCGCGCGAGGAAGTAACCGAGGGCGACTGGTATGACCTCGACGAGGTCATCATCGGCCCGTGAGGGCTGACTCCGCCGCAGGACGTTGTTCGACGGCCAGGCACTGACCGCCTACTGCGCGGCGAACGCCTGGCCGTCGTCGTCTTCGCGGACCAGGTCGGTCACGTCCTCGAAATCATAGTCTCCGCCCCACGTTGAGAAGAACGCCCGGTCCTCAACAAGCGGAATGTCCGCGTCCAGACAGTAGTTAAGGATGAGGCGGAACGTGTTCACCGGCGATATCTCGGGGTAGAGCGCGCCCCGCATCTCCTCGGGGACGAGGTAGGCGTTGAGTATGCACATGCGCGCTCGGATGTCGGCATCGTCCACATCCACGTTCTGCCAGTCATCGCTTCTCTGCAGATCGCTCCAGTCCACTCTGCCGCCCGGCCCGTGATCGCTCTGGATGATGATCACCGGTGGGTCGTCTGACGCTGCGAGGATCCCCCTGACTGCCTCCAGCAGATGGGTATTGAGCCCCTGCACCTCTGTGATGTACGCCGATTCGTGGGATGAGGCGGCGTCATCGCGCGCGCCCCGTCGTGTGCCATCCCGGTTGAATTCATACGGCGTGTGGGGCGCAAGGAAGTGAGCGAAGACGAACACGGGTTCACTGCGGCGGCGCTCATCACCAAGGTCGGCAAGCGTGCTCGTCACCCGCGCGTACTTGCTTGCAGCGCCCGGCAGCCTCGTGGAAAGGTAGCGCCAGAGACGGGGATGCAGGAACGTCGAACCGGCGATATGTTCGAACTCATTTATCGCGAATCTCCCCCGGTAGATCTCGGCCGTGGTGATCTCCGTGAGGCTGTAGCCGGAACTGTGCGCCACAGTGACATATCCGGCCTCCGAGAATGCCCTCATGACGGCATTCCCGAGCAGGGCGTGCCGCGGCGCGAAGTAGTCGGCGGCTCGCAGCTTTCCCCCCGGCGGCGTGATGAAGGACATGTTCAGCGATGAAGGTATCGAGAGCGCTGAGTGGGCGTAGTTCGACGTCGATTCATCTGCAACTATGAAACCGAGATCTTCGAGTTGCCGGAGGAATCCGCTGTTGTCGTAGCCGTATGTTTCTTCGAGCACATCGGCACGTCCGTACGAGTCGGGGATGAGGTAGTAGACATCCGGGCGGTGCTTGACCTGCGACGTGTCGGTCGGCGGTGGAGACACCAACCCGGTCTCACCCGTATCAGAGAGGCTGACCCAGGCTATATTCGCGACCGGCACGACCACCACGCAGAGCAGGAGCAGATTGAGCACACCGTTCACTGCCGGCGGATTCGAGCGGACGAGGATATGCCTGATGACGAGTGCCACGATCAGCAGTCCGATCGCGGCGATGAAGCCTCCGGCGACGAGGCGCTGAGAGAACGTGTCTATCCAGGGCAGGCCGATCACGGCCCGGTGAACGGGCATGAGGATAGCGCCGAACAGGACGAGGACTGTCGTGGGAGCCGCGGCGCGATCGATGGAGCGAAGCGCCAGCGCCAGGACCGCCCATAGTACGATTACGAACGCGACCGCCACAGCAACTGCGCGCAGAGCAGAAGTCGGGGGCGCAACGCCCGCATTCGCCGACAGAAGAAGCAACACGGGAGCGGCGGCGGCGAGAATCGGATGGTACGGGGTGGCCTTATGCATTGGTGGCTCGCTTGCGCATCAGGTACAGCGTGCGCTCTGAGCCCTCCACCGCCACGCGGTCGGCGATCTCGAAGCACCCCGCGAACGCATCCTCAAAGCCCTGCTGATGGTATCCGTCGAATATGTCCTCGCGTGAGGCCAGCATCCGCTGGACCTGGCTGTCGGTCTTCGGCACGAACTCTACGACGAGTGTGTCGCACAGATCGTGCAGGAAGTCGGCAACCATCGGCAGCGGCACGTTGTTGCCGATGGCGAGGTGGTGGACCAGAGCCAGTGCGAGAGCCATCTCGGAGGGCCCTCTGTCCTTGAGCGAACTGCGCTCATCGTGGTTCCAGCCGAGCGCCGGACTTGGATTGGTCAGGTCCATCACGAGCGGCAGGATGTCGCTCTCGTCGGCCTCCGCTCCGCGCCGGTAGAGCCGGTCCACGGCTGCCCGGTCGACATCCATCGCGACGACCGTGGCTCCCGCGTCCCGTGCAATGAGGCTGAACTCGCCGGTGTTGGCGCCGATATCCCAGACGGTCGCGGGGGCCACTTCATCGATGAACCGCGCAACCAGTTGCTTCTTGTGCGACATCGCCTCATCGCTGTAATTCGTCTCGTCATAGTACTCCGCCCACTCCGTGCCGGCCGGTGTCCAGTCGAGCTTGCTGACGGCGCCCTCGAGGCTATCCATCAGGCCCGTCATGGCGAGGCGGCTGAAGCTGCCCTTCCGCTGCTCGGTCGGGGTGGCGTCGTTTTCATGCCGTTTCTGGGTGCCGGCGTGGATATGAAGGTGGGTCAGCAGCGACGGCTTCAGGCGGGTTCGCCAGGGCAGCATGGAGGTGGCGACGGGCAGGGGGATACCGTCGATCCAGAGCCGCTGGAGCGCGCCGAGGCTGCAGTCGGTGTACGCCATCAGTGCGAGAGGAGCAATGAAGTGCTCGCAGAACTGGCGATAGCCGACCCACGGCTCGCCCTCGCGGTAGCGCTCGAATGACAGGGTATCGATGAAGACAGGGCGGCAGCCGATGAACTGCACATTGAATGCGGTCGCGTCCTTGAGAGACATATCGTGCTCGAGGGCCTCGCGCTGGATCTCCAGCGTGAGCAGAGCGGCGGCCTTGAGTTGACCGAAGGACCACTCATACGGGTAGGAGATGAAGGGGATCTGCTGTGGCCGGATAACGTGGTACGCCGAGTCAGTCAGCGCTTCATCCACGTCGAGGTCCTCGTGTGGAACCAGGCGCCCGTCTGAGGAGAGTTGCTCGTACAGACCCGACGAGACCAGGTGGTCCCAGTCGTCCCGGTAGCACTCGTTGATCTGCCTGAGTACGACGCCCCCACGCTTGAACACAAAGCCCGACGGGTCTCGGAACGACGCCCCCACGTCCGCAGGCTCATCGGTCGTCATCCGACGGCTCCGAACCCGAGCGGCTGAAGAACTCCTTCAGGCGCCTCCAGTAGAGCCTGCCGAGAACGCCCGCGGCCATCATGCTGCCGATGGCCAACTGCAGCAGGTAGCTCCCGGTGCCCGCGTCGATGTACGCGAATGCGGTGGATGCAGGCGCCAGTATCGCCAGTGCGATTGCCACCGCGAAAAGCCCGCGTCGATGACGCATCTTACCTCACGCTCCCCATGACGTCCCCATACACTGTAGCAACGGCCCTGTGCGCCGAAGGATGATCTCTCAACCACGATGTCTATGCGAGAAATCACGGACACAAAAGGAAATGATCGTAGACGGAGGGCAGACAGCCTCTTCGGATCATGGCGTGCGCTGTCGTCGCTCCCCGTGGCGACACAACAACGAGCCACCCCAAACGCCTGCCATTAAGTATAGTCTGTTCGCGCAGCACGTCAAGGGGAACCCGCCGAGTCTGGCCATTCAGCTTTGCGTGGAAAGCGCCAGCACAAGCTCCGCGTCCCGATGGAAACGGCCGGCCCCCTCTGCTGAAGCCACGAGCGACCTTGCTCAGGTGAGCGAATGTGTGGACCCACTGCCGATCATGTAATGTCGGTAATCAGTCTATTGTAGAGTTCAACGTGTTGATCGACCATGCGGCACACGGTGAATTCGCTCTCCACGCGCTCGCGTCCGGCTTCGCCCATTGCCCGGGCGCGCTCGGGGTCGCTCAGCAATGCGACGGTCGCTTCTGCGAGAGCGGAGGGGGCATCGGGCGGGACGATCAGCCCGGTCTCACCATGGGCCACGGCCTCCGCGCAGCCTCCGACGTCGGTCGCGATCACCGGCCTGCCGGCGGCCATCGCCTCGAGGATGGTGATCGGAAATCCCTCCTGCCGCGACGACAGCACGAAGACGTTGGCGGCGCGCAGCAGGTCCGGGACGTCGCGTCGCCGGCCGAGCAGCGAGACCGTCTCCTCAAGCCCGTGATCGGCGATCGACGCGCACACCGCATCAACCGTCGCCGGTTCATGCTCCATGCTCCCGGCTATCCAGCAGCGCGCGTCAGGGATTTCGGCGGTCACTCGGGACATCGCCTCGACGAGCACATCATGGCCCTTTCGATGGCCGACGTTGGCCACGTTGCACACGACCGGCGTGTCCGGGGACGCTCCAAGTGCCCGTCGGAGCCGTTCAGAATCGCCCGATGCGGCGACGCGCTCGGGGCGAATGCCATTCCATACTCGGGTGGCGGGGGCGAAGCGGCCCCATCGATCCACGAAGCCGTCGAATGAGGCGTCCGAGACGCAGATGGCCGCGTCCACCATCGGGAGGAATGTTCGGTAGACCCAGCGGACCCAGCGCGGGTAGACCTCCTGAACGTTGTGCTCGGTGTAGACAAATGGGGGGCGCGATCGCATTGTTCGCAGGGCGAGCGATGCCCACAGGGTCGGACGTGGCACATGACTGTGCCAGACATTGGGGCGGAAGTCCTTCACGAGGCGGCGGAAACCCAGCGCGCAGGAGGGATTGAAGTCGGCCAGTGGGTTGTCGGCAAGCTCCGTCCGGGGCAGGAGGCGCTCACAGCGGATACCCAACGCCTCAAGCTCGGGCACGATCTGGTCGGTGCTTTCAAGGAATGCGATCATGACCTGGTGCTCGCGCTCGACAAGCCCGGTTGCGAGGTCCTGGATGACCTGCTCGGCCCCGCCGCCCTCGATTGCCACGCCCGACAGCATGATGCGCATGGGATCTTTCCTCGTCGCGGGGGTCATATCGGGAGACGCGCGAATATCTTCGGGCCGACCACGCGGGCTATCGGCAGCGGCATCCTCTGCCACATCGAGGAGAACATACGGTAGGCCAGCCTCTCGCGGTTGTCCGTGTCGGCTGGAGTGGCGGCGTTGCCGTAGTTGCAGTAGTGAAGCTGGACAGGCTCGGCGCCCCACTGCTCCTTGAACTTGTAGGTCCCGGAGTCTTTGGGCGAGCGGCCGAAATCGAAGACCGAGCATCCGCTCTCGATCGCCAGCCGCATCAGTTCCCAGTAAAGCATATTGTTGGGCCGCTGCTTGAAATACCTCCGCAGGGAGGACGCCCACGGCACCGCGAATCGCTCTCGCCACCGAATGGCGTACCCGGCCCCCACGGCCGTGTCGCCGTCCCTCACCACCATGATCTCGCTTGCGTCGGGGAAACGGTCGGCGACCTCGTGGAAGAAGCGCTCGGAGTGCATCGGCGAGCCGAGATCGCGGGTGTTCTCGCAGTAGACCGGGTAGAATGAATCGCTGATGGCCGCATGCAGGTCGTCGGCGCGATGCGCGGCGAGCCCCTCTCTTCCCGCCTTACGCGTTTTGTTGCGGAGTTTGCTCTTGAAGCTGTCCCAGAGCGCGTCGGGATCATCGGGCAGATCCATCTCCATGTTGACGCGGCTGAGGTCGGCCTCGGTGCCCGGTGCCGGACGGCGCTGGCGAAGCTCCAGGCGCGAGGCGTTCAACTCCTCCACCAGCTCAAAACTCCGGTTGAGCAGGGCCTCCTCTGCGTCGTCATCTGCGGCGAGCACGGCGCCCTCGTCGGCCAGCGGCACCGAGATCAGCACGCGACCCTCGCCGATGACAGATCGAAGCATCATTGCGAGCGCGCCGACGATCGCGCCATCTCGCCGGGCCGCAAGATAGTGTGGCTCACCGCCGTAGACGTCACGGACAAGTTGCAGCCACTCATACCGATGGCAGAATCGTGCGTCCTGAGCGGTCTCGACCCAGCGATTCCACGCGCCGGGGTCGTCATCGAATTCTCTGACGGAGATTTCTGCAGTCACAACAATGCCCCCGAAGCGGTGGATCTTTGCACGTCAAGTCAGTCTACTGAAAATGCTTGACCATCAATGTGCATCTTTCGCCGACGCGTCTGAACTCCCCCGACGCAACGTAGCCGAGCCTTTCATAGAGCGCGCGAGCCCCCTCGTTATCCAGCGCCACCCAAAGGGCGACCTCGGTCGCGCCACCGGCGGCCAGTCTGTGCTCGATGGCGCTCAACAGCGCGGTTGCCACGCCGAGGCGGCGGAAATCCGGCACGGTCTGCACCGTCCCCACCCATGCGGACAGATCAGGAACGCTCTGCTCATCTCCGTCCTCGTACTCGCGAGGCTGGCGAAAGTGCTGCGCGCCCCAGCGGATGAGGTTGAGCCACAGCCGCGGGCTGAAGCCGAACCTCCCTCGGAGAGCCTCCCCCACCAGCCATGCGAGTGTTCGCGGTGATTTCGTGAAGCGGCCGACCTTTTCGATGTCCGCGCTGTGAAAGATGAAACCCGCAAGCCTGTCGTCCACCCAGCCGGTCATGATGTCGGCGCACGGTGCGCGGACGTAGATGAGCGTCTTGGCAAGATAGTAGTTGCGGTAGAGCTGTGCCGGAGCGTCGCCGCTGCGTGGCAGCGGGTGTTCGGCCGTGATCGCCTTCGCGTCCTCGGTTCTTGCGGCCCGCACGACCATCTGGCGTCCGTCCCGAAGCGTCACAGGTCCAGTCATCGTGGGCAACACAACGCTTCCGCCAGTGTGGCGCCCGCTGCATACAAAGTCGCCTCATCTGCCCCGGGCGGGATGGGCAGCACCAGGTTCGTTGTCACGATCGACCGGCCGGCCTCGAGGCCTCCTGCCTCTCCGCAGTCTCGTTGCATCCAGTCGTATTCACTCATGATCCTCGTGTAGAATGCGCGCGCGTCGATGTTCGCGGCCTGCAAACGAGCCATCAGTTCGTCGCGGCGACTCGCTTCGTCGCCTGTCAGGCGAGTTGCGAAGCGTGGGTACGTCGGCTGCGCGCCGGGTGGAACCGCCTGGCAGCCAAGCCCCGCGGCCCCGCTCAGCCCGTCGCGAAGTATGACCGCAAGTCGCCTGCGCTCGTCGTTGCAGGTCTCGAGGCGCCGCAGGGAGATGAGACCCAGTCCGGCCTGCCAGTCCGCAAGCTTCGCGGGACGCGGATCAAAACTCTCATCCTCCGCGCCGACGCCGAGCCCCGGCACGCGTTTCGCGATCGCCCACAGGTGAGGCCGCGACAGCACCGTGACGGCCGCCTGCTTGAGCCTGTCGCTTGCGCCTGAGCGGGCCGCCGGCAGGCGTTCGAACTGCTCCCTCAGCGGCCCGGCAAGCTCCTCGCGAGTTGTCCAGACCAATCCGCCCTCGAAACCGCGGAGGTTCTTGCCGCGCCCCAGGCTCAGGAACGCCGCGTCGCCCCACGTTCCGACTTTCGCGCCGGACCAACTTCCGCCGACGCACTGGGCGCAATCTTCGACCAGGTACGCGTCATACTCGCGGCAGATCTCGGCGAGTGACGCGAGATCACACGGAACGCCGAACATATGTGGCGCGATCACGGCGAGAACGCGCTCGTCGATGGCCGCCTGCACGGCCGCCGGATCGATGTTGAACGTGTCGAGGGACACGTCCGCGCACAGCCCCCGCAGGCCCGCCTCGAGCAGCGAGCGCCCGACCGTCGGGCAGGTGTACGCCGGGATGATCACCCGATGGCGTTCGGGCCGCAGGGCCCGCAGCGCCCTCAGGATGAGCCAGAGCGCGGTGCGGCCGGACGAGACGCCGAAGGCGGCGTGTGCGCCGTGGTACGCCGCGATCTGTTCCTCGAGTCGAACTCGGGCGCCCGAATCGCGACACGCCCGCCTCAGGTCCCCGAGGGTCAGCGGCATCGGCACGGCGGGCAGTGGCTTCATCGCCCCTCGGCGATCTCCCGGTAAAGCGCGATCTGGCGGTCAAGGACGTTTTCGACGTCGAACCGCCGCGCCCTCTTGCGCGCCTCGCAGGCAATCTCCGCACGGCGGTCAGGATGGCGAATGAGCCCGGCGACACAATCGGCGAGGCCCCTGGCGTCACCGGTGGGGAAGAGCAAGCCACTGACGCCGTCCTCGACCTCCTCGCGACAGCCGGGAATATCCGACATCACCACCGGAAGTCCGCTGGCCATCGCCTCGATCGGCGCCACCGGCAGGCCCTCGCGGTGTGAGGCGAAGACGAAGATGTCGGCAGCGCAGTAGAGATCGGCCACGTCATCTCTCCAGCCCAGCAGGCGGAAACTGTCCTCGACGCCGGCCTCGGCGACCGCGCGTCGGATCGAGGCCTCGTCTTTGCCCGACCCGGCGGCCAGCAGCTTGAACCGGTGTCCGCTTTCGCGGAGGATGCGGACGGCCTCGATCATCTCGTGGTAGCCCTTGTCGCGGGTGAGGCGCGAGACGGTGAGCAGCACGATCTGATCGTCCGACAGACCGAGGCTCTCGCGGATCGCCCGCCGACGCGCGAGCCGCTCCTGCTCGTTGTGCTCGCAGGCCGCGGTGTCGATGCCCGCGCCCGGCACATGGACGAACTTCTCCGGTGGCCCGACGCCAAGCGACTGCGCGAGGCTCTGCTCGGCGTGGCTTACGCAGATGACATGGTCTGCGGGGCGCAGTCCGCTCTTCTCGATCGCGAGCCAGAGGGCGCGGGAAATGGCGTTGAGGCCCTCGTGCACGTAGAAGCCGTGCTGGGTGTAGATGAGGTGAGCGGGGTGGCGGGCCGCCACCGGGTTGCCCACGATCCCTCCGAATGAGCAGTGGCTGTGCACGATGTCGAACTCTCCGACGGTCAGGAAACTCTGAAGCTGGCGGCGGGCGGCGAGAATACGCAGGGGGTTGAACGAATGCCCGGCGCTCCAGTCATGGACCGGAAAGCCCGCATCGCGTACGCGCCGCTGTGTCCCGTCGAATTGCGCAAGCGCCTCGACGTGGAAGCCGTCATCGCGCAGGCGCTGCATGAGCGGCAGCGCAAAGCGCTCCAGTGACAGCATCTTCGCCGCAAGCTGCAGGACTCGCATTGTACCGGTGGCCTACTCTTCGTCGGTGTAGTAGTCCTGATAGTAGTAATAGTAGCTTGAGCCGCCGGTGGGGCGCACCTGGTTGGCGCAGACCCCGATCAGGCGAGCACCGATCTCCCGCAGATTGTGCACCGTCTCCCGAACGGCGGCCCGACGCGCGTTCTTGCCGACCACGAACAGGGTCCGGTCTGTCGCGTGGCTGATGACCGTGGCGTCGGCGAGGAAGCCGGCCGGAGGTGTGTCCCAGATGACGTAGTCAGCCAGGTCGCTGAGTCGCTCAATCGTCTCCTGTCCGTGCGTACTGGCGAGGAGGTCAACCGGCGAGGGCGGCAGAGCGCCCGCGGTGATCACCAGGAGGTTGCCAACCTCCGTCTTCTGCATCACCTGCTCGGGCTCCATGTCACCGACGAGGAGGTTGCTCAGCCCCGGCTCTCTTTCGGCATCGAAGAGCGTGTGGGCGCGGGGGCGGTGCAGGTCGGCGTCGATCAGGAGCACGCGCTCGCCGGCATTCGCCAGCGTGGCCGCGAGATTGGCGGCGACGAGCGTCTTCCCCTCGGAGCGACCCGCGCTGGTAACGGCGAGGCTGACGAGGCCCTGCTGCGACATCTCAATGCGCACCGTGGACGCGAGCATGCGCAGGGCGTTGGCAAATGCGGTCCTCGTGACATCTTCAGGGGCGTCAGGCTGGACATGAAGCTGTCGCTCCTGATGGCTCTCGGGCAGCACGCCGACGAGTCTGGTATCGAGAGCCTCCCGTATCTCCTCGGGATCGGCGAACGTGTCGTCGATCTGATCGACCGCCACCGCCGCAAGCGCAGCGATCAGGAATGCTCCGATAAAGCCCACCCCGATGATCGAGCGGTAGTTGGGCGCGACCGGCTTTTGTGGCACCTCCGCCTCCCGCACCACCTGTACGGGGGAGATCGCCATCGCCTTCGTAAGCTGGAGTTCGTGCAGGCGTGAAAGCAGAAATGAGTGCACGGATTGAAGGCCCTCGGCCTCGCGAGCCAGCTCCTTGTAGGCGATGCTCCCCGCGGGCGCGGCCTCCGCGAGCGTCCTCTGCTCCCCAAGTTGCATCTGCAGGGCCATCTGGCGCGCGCGCAGCGAGTCGAGTTGTCCGTACAGGTCGATGAGCTTGTTCTGAGCGCTGAGGTAGACGGGATTGGGCTGCGTGGTGACCGCGGATCGCGTCATCCTGTCTCCCTGCTCGAGGCGCCCTTCAAGCCGCTCAATCCGGTCTTCGATGGCGCGCACTTCCGGGCTGTCCTCGTAATAGTCCTGCAGCATCGCCTGGTGTTCAATGTGAAGCTGCGAGAGCTGCTCTTCGATGGCTTCCGCCTGGTAGGAGGGCTCCTCCTCGACCTCTTCAAGCTCTCTGGGCTCTTCTTCCAGCCGGGCTTGCGTGCGCTCCATCTGCGCCTCAATCGCCTGCATCTCGATCCGGTTCTCGGCGACCTGCGAGAGCAGTTCAGCGATGCGATTACCGGCCTCGCCTCCCGTGATATTGATACCGGTCTCAAGATACTCCTGCTCAAGATTCGCCATCTGCTCCTCGAGTTGACGAAGCTCGCCAGAGACCGTGTCGATCTGAGATTCAACGTAGTCGATCGCGGATACGGTCGAGCGTGTGCTCTGCTGGCGGGAGTCCTCCTCGTAGAGTGTCGCCCACGCGTCACAGATCTCCTTGGCTTTCTCCGGATTGTTTGAGCGGAAGGAGATCGAGATTACGTTGGCTGAGGTCCCCGGGGCTCGGTCCACGCTGACCTTCTGGACGATCTCGTGGACGGGCTCATTCAGATCCAGCTTCTCCTTCACCCTGGTCGCCATCTCGGAACTGCGGATGAGCCGCGAGTGCATTGAGATATCGGCATGCAGCGACCGCCAGATGTCCTGCTCGGTCACAATCGACATGCCGCCGGGGGAGGAATCGGCGCTCGAAACCAGCATCCACGTCGAGGCTTCGTACATGCGCTGCTGCACCGCGGCGTAGATAAGCGCGGCGAGTACGATGGCAAGCGCCACCGGGATCATGATCCAGAGGCGGCGTCGGAATATCGTCAGTAGATTACGAGACCCGGACGCCACGACCGGGTCCTCGACCGGCTGCATTCTATCTTCCATACTGTCTCCCTGCAGCAGTCCGGGACCGAGATGCTCCCGGGCATGCGTTGTTGTCGGTCAGGGCAGGTCGGTGTGAAACGTCAACGAACCGGTGATGTTCTTCATTCCAAGCAGGCTGAGACTTGCGGTTCCCCAGTCATCGACAAACCAGCGCAGGCCCGCGTTCACATAGTCGGAGTCATATTCCGCCATCGCATGGACGCGATTCTCGCCGGCGATACTCATTTCCAGTCCGCCGAAGAGCGGGTCGAACTTGCCGCTGCCCAGCCCGATGTGCGCGCGCATCCGGTCGCGCTGGAGTGTGCCGACGAGGTACTCACCCTCGCCGAGGTAGGACACCGGGGTCCCGAACATCACGTCCTGCGCCCCCACCGCGAATGCCGGGAACCACTCACCCCGCTGCCGGTTGATCCGGTAGTGAAGGTTGAGGCTGCGATCGAGATTGTAATTCCAGTTGAACGCGGTCACATCGTGGAAGAACGTCAGCCTTCCGACCAGTTCGAGATTCGGCAGAAAGCCGATGCCGAGGAATGTCGGCATGGCATCCGTGTTGTCGCCCACGACCTTCGAGTGATCGCGATCGAAGTACGAGATGCCTGCGAAAAGATGCCCGTCGGGTGCGACATCGGCGGTCGGGATGCGGATCAACCCGCTCGTCCCCTCGTAGCTTGGGGCGACGGGCCATCTTTCGCCGGCCCGGCCGCTCGATCCGTCGGACAGCCTTTCGGGATGCGCCCGCACGTAGGCGGGCGAAACCTCCCCGCGGAAGCTCTCGAGGTCGTGCGGGCCCTGCAGGTAGTCACCCCGGGCGTTGAAATCGGAGACATAGTCGATCGTGAAAGCTGTGTCCGACCGCAGGCGCATGGTCTCCGGCGACGATGCTCGCCGTGGACCGAGAGGCACCGACAGCCCGAAGGTCAGTCCCTCATCGCCCTCGTCGCTGCGGATGGCACGCGCTTCGACGACGCTCTCCCCGTAGCGGCGGCGCAGCGACAGGGCCGCGCCATCGTCGCCACTTTCGAGCAACTGGCCGTAGCCGAGGCGCGCCTTGAGCCCGATATCGCCCCAGTCATACTGATAGTAGCCGAACGCGCTTGCGTATGCGTCCCCGGGGTCGAGTTGGAAGTCGCGCTCGGTGAGCGATCCGACGATGCCGAACTGGTGCTCCCCGGTGTCGGTGCGGGCCTCGCCGTAGAAGCCGTGCAACTGCTCCTCGAACCTCCCTGCGGAGGCGGTCGCGAGGATGCCATCGACCGGTCGCCCCACCCAGCCGAGCAGCCCGCGGTCCATCGCCACCCGGCGTCCGGACGTCAGCCTCGCCGGGAACCGCAGGTTCGCCCAGAGGCCCGGGGCCAGCGTCGTCCTCGCATCGGTGATCAGGTAGTAGTCACTTTCGAAGGGATCGTGTTCGAGACCGATCGTGTAGTCGATTGCCGGCCGCATCAGCAGATCCGTGCGCAGGTGGCTGCTGTTGCCGCGGGCGAGCACTTCGATCGGTGCGGTGGCCTCCGCCGGACCGGGCGCTACGCGCCATCTCTCGGTCAGCGTTGCCGCCGAGAGTATACCGCTCTGAAGCTTGACGAAATCGGCCAGTTCGACCGCCAGGTGGCTGACAACTACATCATGCCGCTTGATCTGCACGCCGACGGCCATAGGCGGCAGTGTGTCGGCGGCGGCCTCCAGCGCCCTCGCGAGCGCGTCGATGTCGGTCCGCCAGGTGCGATTCTCGAAGCTGATGATCCACATCCCGCCGGCATCCCGGGCGATCGAGATGTTCTCGAGGTCCGCCTCGCGGAGGCGCTCGAAGAGCGCATCGGCAACCGCCTGCTCATCACCGGGCCTCACCTCGGGTCCGGACGGCTGACGATCAGCCGGTTGCGGGCCGAAAGTCTCGGCGGGTGACGTCTGCCGCGGGGCGAACTGCGCGCTTATGTCCGACTGATCGACCGGGACGTCCCCATGCTGCAGGATCCGTGCCGGCGGGCGAGGCGCGTCTGCAGTCTGCGCCGCGGGCACGCGCACCTCCACGACACCGCTCGCCGCCATCGCTTCCTCGAGCAGATCGCGGATCTCATCGCGCTGCGCGGCGTTGACCGTCGAGGCGAGTACGGTCTCGATCTGCTCGGGCCGCACCTGCGCCTCAAGGAGCGTGTCGCCGCCGCGGACATTGCGCAGCCGGATGCGCTCGGCGCCGCCCGCGAGCGGCTCGACAAGCCGGAGGACGGCGGCCACCGCGAACTCAGGCAACGGCGCGTCATCGTCAAGCGAGTAGACGACGAGAAGCTCATCGCGCGGTGAGTCGATCCTCCGCACATCCACCCCGATCTGACCGAGCGTATCGCGCATGGCGTCGGTGTACGCGCGGATATCCGGCACTGACGATGTGGCCGGCTCCGCGAAAGCCGCAGTGCCGATGAGGAGATAAAGGCTGGCCGCGAG
>JBNJEK010000094.1:0-14658 GCA_051745855.1 Armatimonadota bacterium | reverse complement strand
CCGGGAGGTGGGACACGCCTTCGTCGTGGAGTATCCGGCCGCTGCTGTCTACGATGGTGAGCGAGTCAGGGGAAAGGTCGGGGATGGTCCGGAGGCTCAGCACGCAGACCGCCTCGAGCCAGTCAGGCGTCGGCGAGAAGTCCTCTCTGAGCGTCATGCCCACGGCGACCTGCGGTGACACGGCCTCGTCAGCCGACGGCGTTGACACGATGGCGCTCACCGAGTCAACACCCGTGAAGCCCGAAAGCGCGTGCTCAAGCCCGTCAGCAAGCTCCGCGCTCTCGCGTGCTCGTGTGCCGGGCATGGGCGTGGAAAGGAGTCCGCCCAGTCCCTCCACGGAGGCAGGACGATCGCTCCCCGCGAGCGCGGGAGGGCCAGTACACACAATTGTCAGCAGCACCGGAAGCATGACCGCCGGCAGATGGCAAAAACCCAGCGTGCGAACGCGTTCGGCCACGAGAGATTCCCCCGATTCTCAAGGCCTGCTCAATGCGATGATTTCCCTGTGACGCCAACGTTCGCCCGGCTCTTAGTGGATTCCTTCACACGACGAGGAAGAATTAAGAAAAAAAGACGGGCCGCCGTCAGGCGACCCGTCCTTTCCACGCTCCACCCGTGGTAAGGGCTGCTGCGATGCAGACTGCATTGCGGCGGCGCGTGCGGCCCGACCGATCAGCCCGGGTGCTGATAAGGAGGCGAACGCTACTGCGATGTCGGACCGCAATCTCTGCTGCGTATACTGGTTTGTTGAGGCTCACGGGCCAAACCTGAACAAACTTCTCCTTGAGTATACTCACACACGCTCGCCCGGTCAAGCGTAAATGAAACTTTTTTCTGTGTCCTTTTGCGATGACGTGTGATCCGGGGACGTTGCGCCCTCATGGCGCGCACAGACGCGTGGGAAGCATCCCCGCTTCCATGAGGTCTCCTATGAGAAAGACCGAGCCGGTGACACAAATCAGATCCTCGGGGTTTGCCAGCGCTCGCGCGCGTCGCAGGGCTTCCGGCGAGGAAATCTCCGTCTCCATCGACCGCCAGTACTCGGCAGTCCGCTCCGCAAGGCTTTCCACCCGCAGTGCCCGGGGCAGCAGCGCTTCGGTGAGTATCACATGATCCGCCGACGAAAGCTCCTCCGCCATCGCCTCCACCGGCTTGCCCTTCGAGGCTCCGAGCACAAGGATCAGCCGATCGTACTCAAGGTGCCTCTGCAGCGCGGTCATCAGCGCCCGGGCTGACGGCTGGTTGTGCGCGCAGTCGATCACTTCCCACGGATGCGCCCCCACCAGTTCGACCCGCGCCGGCCAGTACACGTTGCGCAGACCCTCTCGCAGGGTACTCGCGGGCATGCTCAGCCCCTCCCGATGCAGCGCCTCGCATGACGCCCCGGCCACTCCCGCATTCAGCACCTGGTGCCGGCCGCACAGCGACATGTGCGCCGTGAAGGTCTTCCCGAGGAACGCGCCCTCCACCCGCTCGCCCAGCGGGGGCAGCCCGTCCGGCTCCGCGTCCTCCGGCGAGAGCCTCTCTGCATCCAGCAGTTTGAAAGGCGTCGCGAACTCGATCGGCGCGCCCATCGCATCAGCCACCCGCCGCATCAGCCGCTCGATGCTCTCGGGCTGTGGAGCGACCACCACCGGCACCCCCGGCTTGATGATCCCGGCCTTCTCCCTCGCGATCTGCGGGAGCGTGTTGCCGAGGATGCTCATGTGATCCAGCCCGAGCGTGGTGATGACTGATAGCACCGGGGTGATGACATTCGTGGCATCAAGCCGCCCGCCGAGGCCGGTCTCCAGCACGCAGATATCCGGCTGCTCGCGCGCGAAAGCCAGCATGCACATCGCCGTGAGCGCCTCGAAGAAGCTCGGAAGTCGCAGTCCCTCCTCGGCTACCTGCTCCACCGCCGGGCGCACCTGGTCGGCCAGTTCCGCCACCTGCTCCTCGCTGATGCAGCGCCCGTCGATGCGGATGCGCTCGCGCCAGCTCACCAGGTGCGGTGACGTAAAGAGCCCCGTGCGGTAGCCCGCGGTTCGGCAGGTCGCCTCCACCATCGCTGCGACCGACCCCTTGCCCTTCGTGCCGGCGATGTGCACCGCTTTGACCCGCTCATGCGGATTGTCCAGCAGCTCCATCAGCCGCTGCGTCGCCTCGAGGTTCATCCGCTTTCCCGCCCGGCGCGTCAGGCCGTTACGCTCGGGATTTGTCAGCAGTTCAAGCCACTCACTCGTCTCTGCGTAGTCCACCCTCGATCTCCTCCCCATCCCACGTCTCCGAAATGTCGGACGCAGTTTGAAGATCTCTGACTATCTCACTTCGCTTCGAATCCGGGCCGTCGTGGGTCGGTGTCCGCACCATGCTTGCGAGGATGATCGTCACAATCGAGAGCCCCGCGGCTGCGATGAAGACGTACTCATACCCGTAGACATCCCACAGGTACTTGCCGCCGATGAACGGGACCGCCATCGAGAGTGTGTGATTGAGTGATATCCCCATCGCGAGCGACGGGGACACATCCTCGGGGCGCTCCGCGATCTTTGCGAGGTAGGAGCTGCGGGCATTCTCCACGCCCAGCAGCATCTGATCGAGCACATAGCAGGCGTAGAGCACCCACACCGGCCAGCCCGCCGGCAGCCCGATGTCATTCGCGAATGCGTATCCGAGGCAGAGCACCATCACGACCGCACCGTCCGCCATCAGAACGCGGCGCTCGCCCCACGAGTCGATCAGGTCACCGAGGCCCTGCTGGAAGAACACTCCGATCACCGAGGCGACGATCCAGAGCTTCGCGAAAGTCGAGGCGGGCTCGCCGTAGATCGTGACAAGCACCCACGGCGCGAAGGTGATGAAAACCTGCTTGCGCGCGCCGTAGAGCGCGCACAGCACGTAGTAAAGCGTGTATCTGCGCTTGACCACGAACTTCCCGCGCGGATGCTCTTGCTTCTGCGCCTTCATCCGGAGGTAGAAGATGCCGCCAACGACGGAGACCAGCCCGCCGATGGTGAAGATCAGCAGGTAGTTGTGCCCCATGCCCGCGATGATCAGCCACACGGCCCCGGCCCCGAGCACGTTCGCGCCGACTCTCGCGGCGGAGGCCTGCCCGAGCCGGCGACCCTGCTGACGGCTCGTGCCAAGCTGCATCGCGATGGCGCTGCGCATCGGCATCTCAACGTGCTGCCCCACGCTCCAGATGACAGTGAAGATGATCATCTGCGTCCAGCTCTCATCGGTGATCCCGAGGCCGACCATGCCCACGCCGGTGAAGATCGACGCCAGCGCGGCCACGCGATTCTCGACCATGAAAAAGAGCGCGCCCGCAAGCAGCGCCACGAGGAAGCCCGGCAACTCGCGGGGGAACTCCAGTGCCCCTCGGGCGGTGGCGCTGACCTCGTAGACGTCGTCGAGGTAGTTGTTGTACGTGGTCTGAAAGATTCCGTTGCCGATGCCGAGCGCGAACACCGCAAGCAGAAACATCACAAGCTGCGGGTTGTCGCGCATCTTCCGGCTTATCTTTTCACGCATCTACCTGTCCCCACGCCGCTGTGGCGTCATCTCAGTAAAAACCCCCTCCGACCATGAGCCGAAGGGGGCTTCGTTCCGGTCGGCTCGCAGGCCGCCTCAGTCGATGTACTCGTAGACGGGGAATGCCTCGCAAAGCTCCCGCACCTGCGAGCGCACTTCGGAGAGGACACTCTCGTCATCCCGGCCGTCGTGGATCACGCGCGCAATCATCTTCCCGATCTGCGTCATCTCCGGCTCCTGCATCCCGCGGGTGGTCAGCCCCGGGGTGCCGGGGCGGATCCCGCTGGTCTGGTTCGGCGGCAGAGGATCGCCGGGAATCGCGTTTTTGTTCACAACCATCCCCGCCTCCTCCATCAGGTTCGCCGCGTCGTGCCCGGTGATCTCCTTGTTGCGAAGGTCCACCAGCAGCAGATGGTTGTCAGTGCCGCCGGTCACCAGCGTGAAGTCCTCCTCCAGCAGTGACTCCGCCAGCGCGGCGGCGTTGCGGATGATCTGCCGCTGATACTCGCGGAAAAAGAGGCTCTGCGCCTCCTTGAATGCGACGGCCTTCGCCGCAACCACGTGCATGAGCGCGCCGCCCTGCAGGCCGGGGAAGACCGCGCGGTCGATCTCTCGCGCCCACTCCTTCGTGGAGAGTATAAACGCGCTGCGTGGGCCGCGGAGGGTCTTGTGCGTGGTGGAGGTGACCACGTCACAGACCGGGACAGGGTCGGGGTGGACGCCCGCCGCGATCAGGCCCGCGATATGCGCGATATCCGCAAGCAGCAACGCGCCTACCTCGTCGGCGATCTCGCGGAACTTGCGGAAGTCGATCGTGCGCGGGTAGGCACTGGCGCCGCAGACGATCAGCTTCGGCTTGACCTCGTGCGCGCGCTCGCGCACCTCCTCGTAGTCAAGCTGATCGGTGTCCTCCGAGAGCCCGTAGAAGTTCGCATCGTAGAGCTTTCCGCTGAAGTTCACGCTGTGCCCGTGCGTGAGATGGCCGCCGTGCTCGAGCTTCATCGCCAGGATGCTGTCGCCCGGCTCGAGCATCGCGAAGTACGCGGCCATGTTGGCGGTCGAGCCGGTGTGAGGCTGCACGTTCGCGTGCTCGGAGCGGAAGAGCGCCTTCGCGCGGTCGATCGCCAGATTCTCGATCTGATCGTAGTACATGCAGCCGTTGTAGTAGCGCTTCCCGGGATAGCCCTCGGTGTACTTGTTGGTCATCACCGAGCCTGTGGCGGCCATCGTGGCGCGGGAGGCGTAGTTCTCGGACGGGATGAGCATCAGCGTGTCCTGCTGACGCTCAAGCTCGTTATGTATGATCTCGGCAACTTCTGCATCTGCCTGTTGGAGAGTGCGGGTCATTATGCTCATTGTCTTCGGACCTCCGTGCAAGAGCCTGCAGGCCATCGTGGCCCGGGCATCGTTGTATGCTTGAGATGTGCCGGGAAATCCCGGTCGAGTCGGCGGGCGCCGCCCGCATCCGCGTCCCCGCCTCCCGGGCCCCCGCGGGGTCCCTCACTGAGAGACGGGGCGCGTACCCGGACCGCCCCGTGCCTGGTATGTCATGATGAACTGCATGGTATCAAAATCTCCGAAAACGCGTCGGGCTCAGTGCCAGAAGTGCCGCATGCCGGTCATGACCATCGGGATGCCGTGCTCGTTGGCCGCCTCGATCACCTCGTCGTCGCGACGCGACCCGCCCGGCTGGATGATCGCCGAGCAGCCCGTGCTCGCGGCCGCGTCGAGGCCGTCGCGCGCCGGGAACATCGCGTCCGAGGCAAGCACCGCGCCCTCCGCCCGGTCCCCGGCCTTGCGCGCGGCGATGATCGAACTGTCCACGCGGCTCATCTGACCGGCGCCACAGCCGACTATGTGCGTGCCCTGCACCAGCACGATCGCATTCGACTTCACGTGCTTGGCAATGCGGTCTGCGAAGACCATCGAGCGAATCTGCTCGTCGGTCGGCTGCGCCTCCGTGACGATCTCCCAGTCCTCCGGCAGCACGGCCGAGTAGTCGCGCTCCTGCACAAGCATCCCGCCGGGGATCGCCCGCATGTCGAGGTCCATGGCGCGAGCTGCCGGCGCGAAATCCTCCAGCAGCATGATCCGCATGTTCTTCGACTTGCCCTTGAGGATCTCCAGTGCATCCTGCTCGTAGCCCGGAGCGATGATGGCCTCCACGAACGCACCGATGATCGTCAGGTCGGTCAGGCCAGACTCCTCGTAAAAGCGCGGCTTGATGACCTCGTCGAGCCAGTCGCTGTTGAAGACCTGCTCGGCGGTCTCGGCGTCCACGACGCGGTTGAAGCCCAGCACGGAGCCGAACGCGGAGACCGGATCGGCGGTGTATGCGTCCTCGAATGCCTGCGCAAGGGTCTCCGCCGACGCCGCGCCACAGGGGTTGAGGTGCTTGATGATGATCGCGGTCGGGTCCTCGAAGTCGCGGGCCGACTCGAGCGCCGCGGTGAGATCGAGGTAGTTGTTGAAGCTGAGTTCCTTCCCGTGAAGCTGGATCGCGCCCGCCACCCCGGCTTCATTCGCGCCGAGGTCCTGATAGAGCGCCGCGCTCTGGTGCGGGTTCTCGCCGTAGCGCAACTCGGCTGCCCTGCGCAGCTTCGGCGCGAGGACGGTCGGGAAGCCCGCCTCGTCCTCGGTGAACTGAGCGCGCAGGTATGTCGAGATCGCCGAATCGTAGCGACAGGTCATCTCGAAGGCCTCAAGCGCCATCTGCTTTCGGGTCTCGAGCGTGGTCTCGCCGTCGTTGGCGCGAAGCTCCTCGACGATCTGGTCGTAGAACTTCGGGTCCGGCACGATGGTGACGTCGCGGAAGTTCTTCGAGGCCGAGCGGACCATCGACGGCCCGCCGATGTCGATCTGCTCGACGGCCTCCTCGAGTGTCACGCCCTCCTGCGCGATGGTCTCCTCGAAGGGGTAGAGGTTGACGACCACCATGTCGATCATCTGCACGTCATTCTCTTCGGCCTCGGCCATGTGCTGACCGTTGTCGCGGAGGGCAAGAAGGCCGCCGTGGATCTTCGGATGGAGTGTCTTCACCCGGCCATCCATCATCTCGGGGAAGCCGGTGTATTCATCGACGGCGGTGACGGGCAGGCCGGCTTCCTGCAGCTTGCGCATGGTCCCGCCGGTGGAGAGTATCTCGACACCCATCTCGACGAGGACTTCACAGAAATCGACAATGCGGGTCTTATCTGAAACGCTTATTAGGGCACGCTTGACAGCAGCCACGGATGGGTCCTCCCTTGAAGCCTGCTGGAGACACGAGGAACGGGGCGACGAATCCGCCGCCCGGTGAGGCGATTATACGCCCGCGGGAGGGGAGAGTCAAAGTGGATGAACGGCGGGGGGAAAGTGAAAAGTGAAAAGTGAAAAGTGCAAGGGCAATGGAGACCGTTGCCGTCTCTGTGCGGCGGGGACCTGCGCCCCGCCTGTCGTTAGAGCCGCTGTCGTTGTGGCCCCGGCGCCCTCGCCGGGGAGGTCGTTCGGCTCGCGACAACGGCAAAACGACCCCTCGCGAGGGCGCGAGGTCCACAACGGAAACGACTGACGACGTGTCACGGAGCGTTGACCGCCCTCACTCCGCGGCTTCGGGGAACGCGCACTTCTCCTCGACCATCTCGTCGAATTCGTCCTCGCCAAGTTGGTCCTTGACCCAGCACCTGCGCGTCGCCTGATCGGCCTTCGCCGTCGTGTCCACCACGTCCGGATTCAGCTCGTCGTGGATCATTCCGTCGAGGCTCGCCAGCTTATGATGCATGTCCGGGTCGCGCGCGAGGTCATTCATCTCATCGGGGTCCTCGTCCATGTCATACATCTCGTGGCCGTAGCCGTGGTAGTGGATGAGCTTCAACTCATCCTTGCGCACCATGAACCAGCCGTTACGCACACCGTGTGCGTGATACTGGCTCAGCACCACCTTCGGCAGGTCGTCGTCATCGCCCTCGCGTGCCAGCGGCATCAGGCTCACGCCCGGCAGGTCGGCGTCATTCTCGGTAAGCTCGCACCCGGCGGCGTCCACGATCGTGGGGAAGAGGTTCACCTGGCTGACCGGCCGTTCGATGCGCTGGCCCGCCTCGATGTCGGGTCCGGCCATGATCAGCGGCACGCGCACCGACGGCTCGAAGGGCGCGCACTTCCACCACATCCCATGGCTGCCGAGCATCTCTCCGTGATCGGAGGTGAAGATGACGACGGTGTCGTCTGCGAGGCCCTCCTCGTCGAGCGTGTCCATCAGCCCGCCGACGAAATTGTCCACGTAGCTGATGAGGCCATGGTAGCCGCGCACGTTGGCGATCCACGTCTCCTCGTCGATCGGCTCATCGACCTCGAAGTGGTAGCGCAGGTCGCGGTTGAGCTGGTTGAGCCTGCTGAGGTCGCCGACCTCGGGTAGCTCCACCTCGTCTTCGGGGTAGAGGTCGTAGTACTCCTCGGGCGCGTAGTGCGCAAAGTGCGGGTTGCGGTAGCTGCTCCAGAGCATCCACGGGCCGTCCTTCGCCTCCTCGGAGCGGAGGAAGTCCACCGACTTCTCGTAGACCTGCTCGTCGACGTTGCCTGAGATGTCCTTCGGGCCGGCTTTCTCGAGGCGCTCACGCCCGCCCTTGCGCCGGCACATCGGATCGCGGAAGAGTCCGCAGATGTCGCCGATCTCGCGGTGTTTGTCGAACTCCGTGTCAGCGAAGCCGTGGTCGCTGCATGGCTCGACGAAGTCGATCTTGCCGAAGGTGGTCACCGGCACGTCCTGCTGCTGAAGGCGATGGGCGAAGGTCTCCCAACTGTCGTCGAAGGGTGCGCCGTTGTCCCAGCAGTGGATTTCATGCACGTGCCGCCCGGTGACGAAGCTGGCTCGGGATGGGACGCAGAGGGGACTTGCGCAGTAGGTGCTGTCGAAGATCGTTCCCCGCTCGGCAAGGGCGTCGAGATTGGGTGTGTGCATGTTCTCCCAGCCCGCGCATCCCATCTTCCTGCCGTCCATCTCGTCAACCATGATCAGAAGCACGTTCATGCCTGCCATCTCCCGTGTCGGGCTCTTGCAGGCGGGCGCCGGGCCCGCCGCTGATTTCGGATAGGGCGAACGTATCTGTCCGTAAAAGGGGAGCAACGCCTCGTATTTCGCCGTGAATGGCCTTCAGACCTTTGTTGAGGCGGCTGATCTGTCGCCCGCGCAGGTCAGCGGCGCCGGACGGAGAAGATGGGTCTGAACTGCAATCCAGCAACGGAGGCCACCACCATGAAAGTTGCCATCATCGGCGCAGGGAGCGCCTCGTTCTCGCGCCGAGTCATGATCGACCTGATGACCATCGAGGGCATCACCCCCGACGAGATCGCACTGATGGACGTCGCGGAGGATCGGCTCGACCTGGTCTCGCGCTACGGGCAGGCGCTGATCGATGAGCGCGAGGCCGACACGAAGCTGACCGTCACCACCAGCAACCGCGAGGCGGTCACGAACGCCCGCTACGTCGTCATGTCGATTCGCGTCGGCGGCTTCGCCCCGCGCCCGGCGGACATCGAGATTCCGCTGAAGTACGGCGTCGATCAGTCGGTCGGCGACACCATCGGCCCGGGCGGGATCTTTCAGGGCCTGCGCAACGCCCCGGCGCTGCTGGAGACCGCCGACAACATGCTGGAGCTGTCCGAGCCCGGGGCGATGATCCTCCAGCACTCCAACCCGATGGCGATCAACTGCTGGCTGATGAGCGTGGCGCGACCGGAACTGCCGCACTACGGCCTCTGCCACTCCGTCCAGGGCACCTCGAAGGTGCTTGCGAAGTACATAGACGTGCCCTACGACGAACTCGACTACTGGGTGGCGGGAATCAACCACATGGCGTGGTTCCTGCGGCTCGAGCGCGACGGCGAGGACCTCTATCCGCTGCTGCGCGAGAAGATGCAGGACCCGGAGATCTTCGCCGACAACACCGTGCGCTTCGAGATCTTCAAACACTTCGGCTACTTCGTGACCGAGAGCACCCGCCACATGTCGGAGTACACCCCGTGGTTCCGCGACCGCAAGGTGATCATGGAGAAGTTCGACCTCGAGCCGCGGGACATGGAGGCGATGGGCGACAGGTGGAAGGTCCGCGCGGACAACATGGAGGAGGAGCTTGCCTCCGACGAGCCGCTGCCCTCCCAGCGCAGCCACGAGTACACCACGATGATCATGGAGGCCATCGAGAACGACGCGGCGACACAGGTGAACGTCTCGGTGCCGAACACGGGCCTGATCACGAATCTGCCGGAGGAGTGCTCGGTGGAGGTCCCCTGCTACGTGGACGGCCGCGGAGTGCATCCGTGCTACGTGGGCGCGCTCCCGCCGCAACTCGCGGGCCTCAACGAGAGCAACATCCGCTCACAGGCGCTGGCGGTGAAGGCGGCGCTGGAGGGCGACAAAGACGCGCTCTACCAGTCGATCATGCTCGATCCGCTGACCTCGGCGGTGCTCTCGCTGCAGGAGACGCGCGATATGGTGGATGAGATGTTCGAGGCGCAGCGGCAGTGGCTGCCGCAGTTCGAGTGAAGAGGGAAAAGTGAAGGGGGAAAAGGGGACGGCTTCACCGCCCGCCGAATACTGAGAATCTGGGAATTCGCCTGGCGGACGGTGCGTGATCGACCTCTGCAAGAGCAACGGCACAGGCCGGCACGGGGGCCGGCCTCTCCAACGACATGCGGAAGGAACCACCGCCCCAGCCGCCGAATGCCCTTTCCGTGACTCAAACCTGACCTTCATGTGAGGTATTGACCATGGCCGAAGAAGCGAAGACCTGCACCGGCGTAGCGTTCACGAAGCCGCTCCACGCCGAGGTGCGCGACGACATTCCGGTGCCTGAGATGGATGAGACCGGAGCGATCACAAAGACCGTCTTCTCCACCATCTCCCGCGGCACCGAACTCGACCTTTACACCGGCCAGTTCCACTCAAAGGGCGCGGGGACGCAGTGGTACCCGATGCTGCCGGGCTACATCCCCGTCGGCGAGGTGCTGGAGATCGGCAAGAAGGTGGATCACATTGAGCCGGGCGACTACGTCATCGGCTCGAACCTCTTCGGCGACTGGGGCGGCGACTACTGCGTGGCGTGGGGCGGGCATCTCGAGACGGTCGTCTACTCGAAGGCCACGCACTCGGGCATGAGCGCCGAGCGCGCAGTGAGAGTGCCCAACGGCGTGAAGCTGCAGCACGCGGGCCTCGCGCTGCTCGGCGCGGTCGCCTATCACGGCGTGGAGTACAAAGTCCAGCCTGGCGAGGGCGAGACCGTGCTCGTGATCGGCCAGGGCGTGATCGGGTCGATGGCCGCGCAATTGTGCCACGTCCGTGGCGCGCGCGTGATCGTGGCCGACCTGTGCGAGAATCGCCTCGACGTGGCCGAGCAGTGGGGCGCGGCGGGCACCATTAACGCCGGCGAGGTCGATCTGTGGGAGGCGCTGGGCGACCTGTGCGAGGATGACGAGCCGCAGGCGATCATCGAGGTCACCGGCGAGCCCGATTCGCTCGATGAAGTCCTGCACAAAGCACCTCGCTACTGCCGCATCCACGCGCAGGGGATGTACCTGGAGCCGATCAGGCTTTACATCCCCGAGACGCTCTTCGGCCGGCAACTTACGCTCTCATCGACCTGCGGCGAGCGCCCCGAGATGGTCGCCGCGGTGCTCGAACTGATGGCGCAGGGGAAGCTGCAGGTCGAGCACCTGCTCAGCGACATCATGGGCTTCGACCAGGCGACGGAAGCCTACCAGCGCGTCCACGGCGAGCCGGATGAGGTCGTGACGCTTGCGCTTGATTGGCGGTAGTCGCTGTCGTTCGGAGGGGCGTATCTTCAGATGCGCCCGTCGTTTGCCTTCTACGTGATACGAACGTCCCCCGGCGAGGGCGCCGGGGCCACAACGACAACGGCTTTCGAGTCTTCCAGCATGAGGAGATCTGACCATGGCCGACATCAAGCTCGCATGCGCCGCGTGGGGTTTCCGCGAGATGGAGCTTCCTGAGTACTTCGAGGCCGTGAAGAGCATGGAGATCGACTACGTCGAGGTGAACCTCGGTCCCAACTCGCCCGGGCACCTCGCCTTCGACGCCTCCGACGCGGATCTCGCCCGGGCGCTGCAGGCCGCCGAAGACGCGGGGGTGCAGATCGTGGCGCTGGCCGGCGGCAACAACTTCGCCGCGCCTGATCTCGACGCGGAGATCGCGAAGGTCAAGCGGCAGATACACATGTGCGAGGCCCTCGGCGCGGAGGTGCTGCGCATCTTCGCAGGCTGGGTCAGCGCCGCCGACTACACCGACGTCACCTTCGACCGGGTGATGGACGGACTGGAGGCCGTCGGCGAGCACGCCGGCGCGCACGGCGTGATGGTGGCCGTCGAGAACCATGGCGGCATCACCGCGACCGGCGCACAGTGCTACCGCCTGCTCGAGGAGACGATCGACCGCCTGCCGAAGCTGCCGGTAGCGATGCCGCTGGGGCTGAACTACGATCCGGCGAACTTCCGCCACGCGGGTGAGGACCCGCTCTCGGCGCTGATGGTCACCGCGGATCTGATCAACTACTCGCACTGGAAGGACGTCCGCTTCGTCGATGGCGAGCCGGAATACTGCGCCGTCGGCGAGGGTGTGATCGACTGGGGCCCGGTGATGGGCGTACTCTACGCCAGCGGCTACGACGGATACTGGGCGATCGAGTACGAGGAAGTCGAGGACGTGGAGCGTGGCACCCGCGACAGCGCGCAGTATCTGCGGGACGCATTGGCCGCCCTGCATTGATCTCAGCCGGGTGAGACTTCAACCACGATGGGATGGTTCACGATGAAGCCGATGGCAATGGTGTTCGTGGCGCTTATGGTGGGACTGACTCCGATGATTGCCGCAGCCGGCAGCTTTGCCGTCTTCACGGAGGCCATGGAGCCGATCCCGCATGGCTCGTATCCGCTCCAATTCTCCTTTCCGCTGCCGGAGGGCGCGGTGACCGATCTCTCGGGCATCACCGTCCTCGCCCGGCAGGAGCCGACCCCCGCCGACCTGCGGGAGCTTGAGCGCTGGGACGATGGCTCGCTCAAGTGGGTGCGCGCGGACGCGATCGGAACGCTGCAGGGGAGAGCGCCGGGCCCCCAGCACGTCCTGAGCGTGACGTGGGATTCGCCGCACAGCCCTCCCGACACGGAGCCGCTGGCTCTTGCGCAGACCGATGACGAAGTGACCGTGCGCAACGGCGTGCTGCAGGTCACGATCGGCCCGCGCGGCATCACCCACCTCGCGCTGGGCGACGAGGTGCTCGCGACCGGCGACGCCGTGCGCATCATCGACGCCGAGGGCACGGTGTACGACGGCTTCGCGGGGACACCGGCGGTCCACGTGCGTCATCACGGCGTCGCAGCCGTCGAGGTCGAGGTCGTCGGCGCCTCTGATCCGCCGTTCAACTTCAAGCACCGCTACATCATCCACCGCGACAGCCCCGTCATCCGCCGGCGCACGTACATCGAGAGCGCCGAGGAGCGGGACGTGCAGATGGTGACCATCGGCGCGCTGACTCTCTCCGATGACCTCCGCGACGTCACGGCGCGCGGCAGGGACCTGCGCACACTCGCAGACCCCGATGCCGCCGTCTACTGGCACATGACCGATTCGATGCCCGAGACATGGGCGCTGGCGGAGGTGTCGGGTGACGGTGAGGCCGAGGTCGTCGAACGCTTCGTCGCCGACCCCGCCGAGGACCCGATCCACGGCATCGAGGGCGAGCGCACCTCTTACTTCATGGACGTCTCCTCCGAGAGCGCCGGCGTCGCGCTCTGCGGGCAGGCGCGGGAGTGGGGACGTGACGCCGACCTCGGACTCGCGCCTGTTGACGACGCCCGTGAACTGGCGCTGAACGCCCACGGCATGTGGCCGCGACACCAGGCCGAACTCTACGCACGAAGCTGGCGCTGGTACGAGGGCGTGGCGAAGAACTTCGACAGCGCGATCGTGGTGCACGAGGGGCCATGCGACGAGGACACAGCCGATGCGATCGAGGCCGCGTACACCGACATCTTCGCGATGCCCGACGCGGCGTGGGTGCGCTCGACGGGCGTCTTCGGCTGGGGCGAGGACGGGCTGGAGTTCGAGCCGCAGCTCGAGCCGATCCGCCGCTGGGTGGACCTCGCGCAGGTGAGCATCGCCGAGTACGAGCAGCGCGACCGCGATCGCTTCGCGCAGCGTCTCGGCGGGCTGATGAGCGGGGAGATATTCCGCGGCCTGTCGTCGGGCAGCGGCACCGGCGGCGACCTCAACCGCGCGATGAATGACACCCGCCACTGGTTCGCGGAGGCCTTCCGTAAGGCCGACGGGCGCCTGCTGCGCGACGCGATCGAGATCGCATACGCGGAGATGGACCACGGGATGTATCACGTCGGCAACCCCGACCTCGTCGGCAAGAATCACTATCACGGCCGCTGGTCCGCGGTCAGTTCGGGCTCCTACGGCTGCCGGAGCTTCGCCGCTTTGTATGCGTACCTTGCGACCGGCGACGACTACTTCCTCGACGCGTGGCAGCTTGAGCTTGAGGCGCTGATGCGCACGAGAAGTTGGGGTTCACGCGCGGGCGGATACACGCTCGTGAGCATGGTCTGGGCGTGGGAGCGCTTCGGCGAGCAGCGCTACCTCGACAAGGCGCGCGAGATCTTCGAGTACGCGCTTCCGCGGCAGCTTGCGGACGGCTCGACCACCCAGGGCCTCAACGAGACCAGCGACCTCAAGCCGTGGATGATGGGCATACTCAGCGAGGGTGTGCTTGAACTGCACCGCGTCGATCCATCCGAGGAGAAGCTTGGGTTCCTGCGGCGCATCTCGGACTACCTCGTGGACCACCAGCACCCGGATGGCTCGTGGCATTACATCGTCGGCAGCGAAGACCCGTGGAAGCAGGGCGCCGCGACGGCAACGGTCGCCCCGCAGCTTGTACGCGTGTATCAACTCACCGGCGACCTGCGCTACCTCACCGCCGCCCAGCGCGCGGCGGTCTGGCTCTTCAACAGCGCGTCTGAGGACACGGAGATCGTGCGGGTGCGCCACGCGCCCGGCAACACGGTCACCGGTGATCCGTCGCACACCGCCACTTCGTACATCTTCTCGCTCTGCGCGCGTATCAGCGACGCCTGCCACCGCGAGGGGCTGCC
>JBNJEK010000093.1:0-14761 GCA_051745855.1 Armatimonadota bacterium | reverse complement strand
GCCCCCCGGCGAGGGCGCCGGGGCCACAACGGAAACGGCTGACGACAAAGGCACAGGTCGGCACGGGTGCCGACCTCTCCAACGACAGTCGTCAGCTCTTTAGTGCCTCGTGCGACTCCTTGAGCTGCTGGATGATCGGAATGTCCTGCGGGCACTTCGTCTCGCACACGCCGCACTCGACGCACGCGTCTGCCTGCAACAGGCCCGAACGGCTGTCGGGGCCGAGGCGCGCGTAGCGCCCCTTCGCGGCCTCGGTCAGGCCCCACACGCGGTGCATGTTCATCGCCGCGAAGATGCGCGGGATGCCGACATCCTCCGGGCAGGGCATGCAGTAGTCGCAGCCGGTGCAGTAGAGTTCCGCGAGGGCCCTGTTCTCCTCGAGCGTGGCCTCGATGGCCGCCAACTCGTCGTCGCTGAGGGGCTCTTCCAGCGACGCGGTGGCGATGTTCTCATCGATCATCTCGATGGTGTTCATGCCCGACAGCGCGCTCGTGACACCGGGGTTGCTCAGCACGAACCGCAGGGCCAGTTCGGGGGTGCTCTTTACGCCCGCCACGATGCTCTCGATCTTCTCGGAGCGCATGCCCAGCCGCCCCCCGCCCACCGGCCCCATCACAAACACCGAGATCCCGTTCTCACGGGCGTAGTCGATGACAGGCTCGTTCTTGCGGTCAAGGAGGTTGTACTGGATGATGCAGCTTTCGAAGATGCCCTCCTCAAGCAGCTTGATGATGTTTTCGGGACTGTCATGCGAGGAGAAGCTGAAGTGGCGGATCAAGCCCTCCTCACGGGCCTTGAGCGCCTCCTCCCAGGCGTTGGGGCGGAATTTCTCCGTGTAACTCTCCCACTTGATCGCATGAATAAGCTGGTAGAAGTCGATGTAGTCAGTCTGCAGATTCTCCAGCGACTGCTCAAGCTCTTCGCGCCACGCCTCGGCGCTGGGGGCGCCGGAGGCGTTCTTGGTGGAGAGGTAGACTTCGTCGCGGTTGACCTGCTGCAGAGCGCGCCCCACGAGACGCTCGCTTGAACCGCGCGAATCGTCCTCGCCGCCGCGATAGCCGGGGGCGGTGTCGATGAGATTCACGGCGTTTTCGAGCGCATGGACCATGCACTCGATGGCGAAATCGTCCTCGTCAGGCAGACGCATGGCTCCGAAGCCAAGCGCGGAGACCTCGACGTCGGTGTCGGCATACGTGCGGTATTGCATGGCAGACGCCTCCCGGGTTATCAACTACGAGCAACAGAGTGACGACAACGGCTTGACGGCAACTGCGTCGCGTCTGTGCAGATCCGATCTCCGGATGGCGACGGGATTCACCGCTCGCCGTCGCACCAGGCACGTATCTCATGCGCAAGCTCGTGGTTCTGCCGATGCCCGGTGTAAAAGCCGAAGAAACGACCGACGAGCGGCCGGCCGAGCAGGTAGAGGTCGCCGATCATGTCCACGATCTTATGCCGGGCGTACGCCGCGGCGAGCGCCGGTTCATCGGAGACGTGATCGTCGTATATGATGATCGCGTTCTTTTCGCTGCCCTCGGCAAGCAGGCCGGTCGCGCGCGCCTCCTCGGCCTCCTCGATGGTGATGAACGTGCGCGCGGGCGCGAGGCTCTCGTCGAAGTCATCGCCGGCGGTCTGAAAACTCGCGAACTGCCGGCCGATCATCGGGTGACGGTACCACAGCGCGTAGGCGAATGAGGTTGGACGCCCCGGCAGCGCGGACACCGCGCACTTTTCGTTGGATGAGAGCAGCTTCTGATCGATGACGATCGGCTCGATGGTCTGCGCAGAACGCTGCACGCCGGCCTCGTCGATGAGCGCGAGGATAGGCCGGACGCTGCCGTCGAAGAGCGGGATCTCGCGCCCGTCCACGCTGATGACACAGTCCGTGATGTCACGCGCCCACAGTGCGGCCATCAGGTGCTCGACGAAGTGGACGCCTGCCTCGCCTTCCCGGGCGACCGTGCCGCCCGGGCCGGAGACAGTGCAGCCGGGTCCGGGCCAGGAGTGCTCGAGATCGAGCGGCCATCGCGCGCCGAGGTCGGCGCGCTCAAGCACGATGCCGCCGCCGGGGTCGCGCGGCGCGAGCGACAGCGTCACCTCGCCGCCGAAGCGGACGCCGACGCCGGTGGCGGAGGCGCGGCCGCTGAGGGTGGCGCGGGTGTCATTCATGGTGCGAGCCCCTCCCCCGCCCTCGCGCCGCGAAACGACAGCGGACGCTCGGGCACCCCCTCCCCCTGGACACCGCAAACGACGCGGTGTCAGGCGGGAGAGGGGGAACGGCCACGCCGGGGAGTTCCTTACTTCGCCTCAAAGCTGTCCTCCATCAGAAGAATGAGATCGTCGCGGGTGAGATCGGCGGGCGTCTTCTGCACCGCGCCGCCCATGTAATGCAACGCGT
The DNA here is from genome assembly GCA_051745855.1 of Armatimonadota bacterium. Classification (GTDB taxonomy): domain Bacteria; phylum Armatimonadota; class Zipacnadia; order Zipacnadales; family UBA5352; genus UBA5352. The sequence goes on along the minus strand of JBNJEK010000093.1, from coordinate 12,363 downwards.
CATCGACCAGCGTGGGGATCTCATCGCGTTCGATGCCGAGTTCCTTCAGTCCGATGTTCAGGCCGATGCTCGAGAGCAGGCGAAGGAGCGCATCGGCGGCGTATTGAGCGGACTGCTCGGGCGGCGCGCCGGCGACTCCACGGCCAAGCAGGTGGGCGATTTTCCCGAATTTGAGCGGATCGCGGTCCCAGTAGTGGCGCGCGTAGGACTCAAAGAGCACGGCGAGGCCCGCCCCGTGCGCGATCTCGGGGTGATGGGCGCTCATCGGATGCTCAAGCGCGTGCATCACGGAGGCCCCGCAGTTGCTCAGGACGTAGCCAGCGTAGACATTTGCCAGCGACATCATCTCGCGGGCCTGCATGTCATCGCAGTCCTCGACGGCTTTGGGCAGCCAGCGGCCGACGAGAGCAATGGCCTTCTCGGCGAAGAGGTCGGTGACCGCGTTGGCCTCGGTGGAGAAGTAGCCCTCCATCGAGTGCGCGAGTACGTCGGCGCCGGTGTTGGCAGTCACGCGTTCGGGGCAGGTTCGGGTGGCCTCCGGATCGACGATGGCGACCTTCGGGTAGATGTTGTCATCGCCGATGGCGCTCTTCATGGTCGCGGCAGTGGTGCTGATGACCGCGAAGGGCGTCAGCTCTGACGAAGTGCCGGAGGTGGTGGTGGCGCAGATAATCGGCAGCGTGGCCTCGGTGGGCAGCCGGCGATCTTCGACACGCAGAAAGTCGGCGATCGGGCCCTCATGGGAGGCGCCGACGGCGATGCCCTTGGCGGCATCCATCGGGGAGCCGCCTCCGACGGCGACGATCACGTCCACTCCCTCGGAGCGCGCAAGCTCGGCGCCCTCATCGACGATCTCGTCAGTGGGGTTGGGCATGATCTTCTCGAAGAGCGTCACCTCGACGCCCGCCGCGTCGAAGCTCTCGACGGCGCGGTCGAGCAGGCCGCTCTTGCGCGCTGAACTGCGCCCGGTCACGAGCATGGCGTGAGAGCCGAACTCGCCGGCGCGCTCGCCGATCTGATCGAATGTGCCCTGGCCGAAGACCAGGTGGACGGGGTTGAAGAATTCGAAGGTGTCCATGGGTTCCGATGTCTCCTTAGTGCGGCGTGAACGGGAACGGCGTCGGGCGTGGGCACGCCCGACCTCCGGACGGCAAAGGCAAAAGTCACAGGCCGTGAGATGTTGTGCATCTCCCGGCGTCCGGCCTCCCCGCCAACACGGCGAACGCCCCCCGCCCGCGAGCGACAGGTCTCGAACTCCGCCTGTCAGTCCTCATCGCGGGTCAGCGGGAGCCTGATCGTCATTGTGGTCCCGACGCCGACCTCGCTGTCCACGTCGATCTCACCGCCGTGTGAGCGGACGACGTCGCCGATGATGCGCGTTCCGAGCCCGGTGCCACCGGGCTTGGTGGAAATCGCGTCATCGGTGAAGAGCTTCTCCCTGACCTCATCGGGGATGCCGGAGCCGGTGTCGGCGACCGCCAGCCACGCGAAATCTCCGTCAGGCCACTCGCCCCCCGGTTCGGCGCCGGTGCTGATCGTGACCGCGTCGCCCTCCTCGCAGGCCTGGATGGCGTTGTTCGCGAGGTTGTATACTGCGTTGTAAAGCTGCTTTTCATCGGCACAGACGTCCGGCAGGTCATCGGCAAGCTGACAGTCAAGCTCAACGCCGTTGTCCTCGGCGATGAGACTGAGTGGACGTATGACGCGCTCGACGAGTGAGTTGAGGTCCGCCGGGGCGAAGCTGGGCTCGCTGATCATGCCCTTGATGCAGTCGGAGATCTCCTTTGTGCGCTCCTGGACGTTGTTTGAGCCGTCCACGATGATCGAAATCATCTCGGGATAGAAGTCGCGGACCTCGCAGATGGCGGTCTCGACTGCCGCCCCCTCCTCCCCGTCGCCGGCAGCGATCTGCTGGATGCGCTCGAACATATCCTGCAGCATGAACTCAAGAGTCTCGGCGCCGGTCTGCACGGGCGTGACCATGTTCTTGACGTCGTGGGAGATATGCCCGATGAACTGGACGACCTCGGCGAGACGCGCCTGCTCATGCAGGCGGCTGGTCTCGATGGCGGAGGCGATCTGCGCGCCGAGGATGGCGAGTACGTCCACGTCGGCGTCGCTGAAGATTCCGCCGGACTTGTTGAGAACCTGCATGACACCGATGGGCTCGCCCTCGACGCTCTTGAGCGGCACCGTCACCATGTTCTTGGTGACGTAGTGGACTTTCTTCCCCACCTTCGTGTCATGGTCTTTCTCCGCGTTCATGTCCTCGCTGACGCGAAGTTCGCCGGATCGGAAGACTGCGCCGGCGATCCCCTGGTCGGGATCAAGCTCCATCCCGAGGAGTTCGTCGGCGGTCGGCCCGACGACGTGGGTGAAGACGAGTTTGTCCCTGTCCTCATCGAAGAGTATGATCGATCCGGCACCTGCATCGACGAGATCGAGGGAGACCTCAAGCGCCTCGCGTATCAGATCCTGCTGCCTGACGATCCCCCCGAGGGCCGAGGTGATGCGGTGAATCGCCCTGATCTGCTCATCACGCTCACCAACAATTCGCTCGAGTTCCTCAATCCGCGTCATCGAAGCATCGGACATCCCAGCACCTCCGGGATTGCGAGCCGCCTGCCTGATCGGCGTCGTTCATTTATTGTGCGCCAGATCGCCCGTCACGTGTGTCCGGGTGGCGACAGGCGTGGGTACTCATCTCAGTTCTCAGCGGAGGCAGCGGCCTGAGCATCCGGCGATGGCTGGCCGGCGGCCCCGTCAGCGGGCATATCCGCCCCGGCAGCCCTGACGCGGCGGCGCGGAGCAAAGCGGAAGGCCATCGCGGCTGACCGCGCCGCTGCTTCGTCTTCGCCGAGGTCGCGGTAGATCACCGCAAGCATCAGCCACAGCCGGACGTTGCGAGGATGCGCCATCGCCGCCGCGTTCAGGCGGCGCAGGGCCTCCTCATCACGCCCCTCGCGCCTGAGCGCGATGGCGGCCACGGCATCGGCGTCCCCCTCACCGGAATCAAGTCGCGCTGAGCGCTCGGTGAGTTCCATTACCTCATCGATCCCGCGCTCCTCTCGCACGAGCAACTCCGCCAGCCGCAGCGGCGGCTCGGCGTCGGCGGGGTCGAGTTCCATCGCTTTCCGCAGGGCCGTCTCCGCCTCATCGGTCTTCTCCCGCGCGATCAGCACGTTGGCGAGGGTCAGGTGCGCCTCAACGCTGTCGGGCATCTGTGCCGCGGCAGCGCGCCCTGCATTCTCCGCTGCAGCAAGCTGATCGGTGTGGAGATAGGCGATCGGCAGAAAGCGGTGCGCCTCATCGTTCTCCGGGTCGGTCTGCAGGGCCTCAGTGAGCACCTCGATGGCCTCCGCCGGCTTGTTCATGCGCAACATGAGCCTGCCCTGCAGAGCCAGCGCCTCCGGATCGCCGGGTTTGAGGGCGAGCGCCTCATTCACGGACTCGACGGCGCCACCAACGTCATTCAGTCGCTCCTGCGCGGTCGCAACTCCGAGGGTTGCATCAAATGAGCTTTGCTCGAGTTCACGGGCGGCGGAATACTGGATGAATGCGTCGTGGTAGTCCTCGGCCTCAAGGGAAGCATCCGCGAGTGCCAGCCGCGCCGGCACGGAGTCGGGATTGTTGCGGACCTCCGCACGAAGTTGGGCCAGCGGGCTGTGCTGATGCCCGCAGCCCGCGAGAGCAGTTGAAATTGCGAAGATGACAGCAATATGTGCCCTCCGCACGTGGGCACTCCTTCCGCACTTCGACCGCGGGCCGCGCGGGCCCGGGCGGCCGCCCCGACCGGGATAGACCAGCATCATACATACTACGCGAGTTGGCACGCATACGCAAGTGCGCAGTTGTGCTGTGCGCAGTCCGGCACGCCTGCAAACGAACCCGCCCGGATTCCCTCAATGACGCGCCGCGCGCTCCCCAGCGCATCAGATGCGGCGGTGATCGGATCGACCTCGAGGACCTCGTGTTCGTCAAGCAGCACGATCGCCGCGCCGGCCGGCAATTCGCCCGTGATCTTCTGCACAGCGGCGCAGTAGAGGCCAAGCTGGAACTGCCAGGCATCGCGCTTTGCCGCGTCCGCCGAGCCGGTCTTGTAATCAACGATGCGCCAGGACCCGTCGGGAAGCTCTGCCAGCGCATCGATCACGCCTTCGATGCGGGCCTCGGCGAGCGGCGCGACGAACTGCGCCTCGGCCCGGAGCCGCTCCGCCTGCGCGATCCATCGCTCGTAGACAGGGGCGCCGTCGCCGAGCGTCGCCTCGTTGACCAGCCAGCGGACGGAACGCTCGATGTCGCCGCGCTCCCTGGACGTGATGCGTGTCGCAAGAGCGCCCGAGCCGATTGCCTCGCCGAGGGCGTCGTAGACGACGTCATCATCGAGCCCGCTGCGCCCCACGATCTCAAGGACGCGATGAGCGACATCGCCACGACGCGCCGCAGAGAGCCCGTGCAGCCAGTCCCCGCCCTCCGCCAGCGACGGGGCCAGTCCGAGTACGTAGCGGAGTTGAAAGCGTCGCGGGCACTCGCGGTAGCACTGCAGCGCCGTGACGGAGAGGTGATCGAGCGGCAACGTCGCAGGATCGACCGGCCGCGCGCGCTCGGGCAGTGGCGACGGCTCACGGGCCGTGGCCTCGCTGAGAATCGACGGGGCGGCCCGCCCCTCGCCGAGGCTCCGGCCCTCGATCGCGGCGGCCTCAGCGTCGGGGACAGCGACGCGGACGCACCAGTCATCAGCGCCAAGCTCCTGACCATCCTCGACGACCGTGCAGTCAAGTTCGAGGCCCTCCGCCAGCCATGTGAGCCAGTAGCCGGCGCTGAGGCGACGGTCATTGTCCTTGCCCGCGAACTCGAGGGCACTCGAGAGCACGAGCATGTCGCGGGCTCGGGTGAGGGCGACGTAGAGCAGCCTTCGGCGCTCCGCCTCCTCGCGCTCACCCTCCCGCGCGTGGATGATCTCCCCCACCGCGCCCCAACTGCGACTGCCATCCTCGGCCTCCACCCTCGGGACGACGCCGAGGCCGGGATCCACGCGGACCCGGTCGCGAGAGCCCGGCATCGAGCGGCCGAGGTCCGGCACGATGACGATCGGCCACTCAAGCCCCTTCGCGGCGTGGACGGTCATCAGCTTGACGACGTCGGCGCCCTCCTCGAAGACCTCTGCGAGCCCCTCCCGCGGCTCCTGCAGCACGAGGTCGGAGAGATACGCGATGAACTCTCTGAGGCTGAAGGCGCCGCGCTGCTCGAACGAGCGCGCAAGATCGGTGAGCTTCGCGAGATTCGCGGAGGCCTGCCGACCGGCAAACTGCGTCAACTCCACGGCTCCCAGTCCCGTCTCCGCGAGCATCCTCTCGACCAACTCTGACAGGCCGACGCGGTCGCGGATTGCCCGCAGGCGCGTGATCAGGGACAACGCGCGGGACAGCCGCTCAAGCTGCTCGGCGGAGAAGCGCTCCTGAGCCTCATGAGTGCCCTCCGAAGCGCGCTCGACCGCCCTCATCAGCGGCTGCTGCTCGCGGGTGAGGAAGAAGATCGTGTCATCCGAGAGCCCGAACATCGGTGAGCGGAGCGCGCCGACGAGGGCGACCTCGTTGGCGGTGTTCTCGAGCACCTGCAGCAGGCTCAGACAGTCGCGAATCTCCTGACGGTTGTAAAACCCTCGGCCGGCCACGGTGTAAAAGGGCACGCCGGCCCGGCGCAGGGCGTACTCGTAGATTCCAACATCGGACATCGCCTGAAAGAGCATGCCGAAATCCGCGTAGCGTGGGGCGCGGACAGATTCGTCATCTTTGTCCCGGATCTTCGGCGCGCCGCTTTCCACCATCTCCCGGATGCGGGCCGCCAGGACCTCGGCCTCCCGCTGGCGGGCGTCGCGGATCGCGACACTCTCCCGCTCCTCGCCCTCCTCCGACTCCGCGGCAAGGTCCTCCTTCGGGATCAGGATAAGCTCCGCCTCTGCGGGCATCGGGTGTGATTCGCGGTAGGCGTTGACAGGCTGGTAGGAGGCTTCGTAGTCCTCACCCTGCTCGCGCCCCATCACCTCGGGGCGGGAGAAGAGCGCGTTGAACAATGCCACCAGCCTCGGGCGGCTGCGGCGCGTGGTCTCCAGCGGGAGTGGATCCGCCGAATCATCGGCGATGAAGTCGCGGGCCGTGAGATTGAAGACGGTGACATCCGCGTTGCGGAAGCCGTAGATCGACTGCTTCGCATCTCCGACGACGAAGAGGCCGCCGCCCTCCGGTGGCTCGCCCGTCTGCGGATCGCCCCCGGCGATGCGCCAGATGATCTCTTTCTGAAGCGCGTTGGTGTCCTGAAATTCATCGACCAGCACATGCTGGTAGCGCCGCTGCATGCGCGCGAGAACCTCGGGGTTGTCCCGCAGGAGATCGCGCGCGAGTATCTGCAGGTCGGCGAAATCCAGCGCCGACTCGGCCCGCTTCGCGGCATCGTACTCCGCGGTCGCCGCGGACGTCTCACGCAGTACCGCCGCACCCAGTTGGGCGGTGTCGAGGTCCTCGGGAGTGGGGAACGCGATCTTCCGGTCTTTGCACATGTCGCGCAGTTCGCCCAGTGCGCGCAGACCGTCCTTGATCGTCTGATGGTCCTCCGGGCGATCGGTCCAGTTGTCCTTGCGACCAACGTGGCCCTTGTGCGCCAGTGACAGACATTCGCCGAAGGCGGCAGCGCGCTCGCCGAGCGGCGCCCTGTCATCGCTGACGATCTCATGCGCCGCGCACGCTCCGCGGTGCCGCTCGGCCGCCGCGTCATCGCGATCCGACTGCTCGACAGACAGCAGGCAGGCGGTCGCCTCATCCCAGTGTTCGCAGGAGGTGAGTTCCGCGAGCAAAGGAGCGTACGTACGTTCAAATTCCGCCTCCCAGCGAGCATGCAACGTCTCGGCGTCCGGCGGATGGTGCAGCAGATCCGCGATACCTTCGCGATCATCGATCAGACCGCGCAGGATGTCGGCCGCGCTGCCGAGGCCCCAGCGCTCGACGCACACTCTCGCACTCTCCTCGCCTGCGTGGAGACGCTCCAGCAGCGTCTCGCGGACCACGTCGCGCAGCAGCATCTCCTGCCCCATCGCGTCAAGCTGTGCGAAGTTCGGATCAACGCCGGCGGCGATCGCATTCTCCCGCAGAAGACGCGCACAGAGCCCGTGAATCGTCGAGACCGGCGCCATCGCAAGCTGCCGCGCGGCCCTTTCCCAGCGCTGGCGGTCGTCGCCCTCGCGTTCCGGGGCGTTCATCCGTGCCCGGCATTCTTCCCGCACGCGGTCCTTCAACTCCGCGGCGGCCTTCTCCGTGAACGTCACCGCGATGATGCTTGACACATCGAAGCCCTGCTCGACGATCGCCACGTAACGCTGGACCATCTGAAAGGTCTTGCCGCAGCCGGCTCCCGACGTCATGATCCAGCTCCGGTCGAGGTCGCGGACGGATTCGGCGATCTCCGCGTAACGCTGCTCGATCATCTCCCGACCTGCTGCGTCACTCATCCCTGCCGTCCCCCCTCTGCTTCCGAGCAAAGCGGAACTCATCCCACCGGCAGATCCCTCGCAGCGAGCACCACCGCGCGCACGCGGCACGCGGCCCCGGCGCGAAGCTGCCCGCGCGGATGGCCGCGGCGTATCTGAGCGCCCACGCAGAGGCGGCGCCGATGCATTCCTCGATGTCCGCGACCGGGTCCCTCTTACGCGGGCGATTCTTCAGATTGATCGGCCGGCGGATGGAGTAATACGCCCAGTCAGCACAGACCGCGTTCGGGGCATCGACGAGCCGCCGGCCTGCGAGGGCGTAGACCGGAAGCTGGAAATCACCGCCATCTTTCATCCTTGTCTTCGCGGGGATCGAGCCGGTCTTGTAATCATACACGGCGAACGAGGGCGCACCATCGATCTCACCAAGCCGATCAATCCGATCGACGCGGCCTCGCAGCAGCACCTGGCTCTCGCCCTCCCCGATCCGCACCGCTTCGGTGCGCTCGTAGCCGAACTGCTGCTCCATCAGCCACGCGGTGTGCCCCTCAGCCTGCATATGCGCGATCTCGTAGTCGAGCCACGCGTGGAGGTCCACCCGCGCCTTCTCCCGCTCGATGCCGAAGATCACCTCGTCGCCGACGGTTCCGAGCCGCGACTCGTCCTCGAACACTTCGCTGATGACCGCGTCGAGGACCTCGACCGCTTCATCACGATCATCCGGCTCAATGCGAAGGTCCTCGCGGTGAGGCCGCCAGCGCTCGAAGAAAAGGCTCAGGCATCGGTGCACGGTGTTGCCAAGCAGTGCGCGATCGACGTCCTCGCTCGGCTCTTCGATCTCCTCCAGCCGCAGGACACGCTCCGCGAAGAATGTGTAAGGGCAACTGCCGAACTGCCGTAGGGCGCTGGCGCTGAACTTCCGCTCCGGGCCGAAGATCCGCGCCACCTCCCCCGCCGCCTCGGGCCCGAGGCGCCCGTCGTACTCGTCAAGCGCGTCCCACCCCGAGCGCCGATCCTGCAGCGCGATCATCGCGCCGACGTGCGGCAGGATCTCGTACGCCGCGCCCCACGCACGGAGCGCGCTGGAGGCCTCGTCCCGCAGCGCAGCGTCGAGGAGCACGTCGTATCCGAATGCGCCGAAGAGCGCGCCCTCGAGCAGTTCCCGAGGACTCGCCGCCTCTCCGGGCGTGGGGACCTGGCTCTCAAGGCCGTAGCTCGCGCACGGCACCGGCCCGGCGAAGCATCGCTGCACCTCATCCACGTAATACGAGCGGAGGGCTTCACGCCCCTCTGCATCGCTCCCGGGGTAGCTGAGAGTGAGGCGTTCACGCGCTGAGACCGCGATGGAGTAGAAGAGAAACGCGTCCTCCTGCGCGGTCTCGCGACGCTGATCCAGCGGAATGCCCGCGCGCGTCAACTCGAGGCGTTCGTCGTCTCCGAAGAGCGCGTCTTCGCGTACCACCCGCGGGAACTGCCGCTCGGTCATCCCGAGTATGAAGACATGATCGAACTCAAGCTGACGGACCTGCGCGGCGTCCATCACAAGCACGCCCGCCCGGGAGCCGGGGGGCATGAAGGTCGCGCTTTGCGCGATCCGCACCAGCTCGTCGTGAAAGTCCGCCAGCGTCATCTCAGAAGCAATTCCAAGCTGCTCCTCCGCCCCGGCCAGTTCGCGCAGAGCATCGAGGAATGAATTGACCGCCGCGAGGTTGGCTCCGGCCTCGGACGCGATCTCGCCATCCGCCCCCCGCTCGCGCCCTGTCAGATGCCCGAGCGTCCCGAACTCGCCCATCACCTCCGCCAGCGCTTCGACCAGATCAGTGAGCGTCCCCGCATCATGCAGAGGCGCAAAGTGCCGGAAGAGCCTCATCATCGCGGCACCAACGCGATCGACCAGCAGCAACTCGCGCTCAAGCTCATCATCACTGCCGCGGAACCACCGCCGCTCCTCGTCGGCGTCGCCCTCTCGGCGGATGCGCCGCTCCTCGTGCAGACGCTGCTCGTAGCGGCGCAGCCGCTCGCGCCAGTGCGCAGCAGCGCTTCCATCCTCCCCGACCCGCCCGCCGACGATGCTCGCGGCCGCGCAGATTCGTTCGATCTCATCCGGGTCGAGGTCGGCGTCGCCCGGCACCGCGCGGTCAAGGTAGGTCGACTTGACCAGGCGCATCACGTCGGCCGCGCGCAGGTCTCCGGCCGGCACGCGCACGATGTCCAGCAGCGCCTGCACCGAAGGCCGCGCAGCCACCGGTTCGCTCGTCTGCAGGTTCAGCGGCACGCCAAGCTCCGCGGCGATCTCAGAAAGCGCACGTCGGTAGCCGCCAGTGTCGCGCGCGATGACGGCGATCCGTCCGGCATCGACCTCATCCTGCAGCAGGCGCTTGACCCGGCCGAGCACCTGCCGCACTTCCATCCGCTGGCCGCTGGCCTCGACCACCTCCACGGCCTCACTTCCCTCGCGCAGGCCCGGCTCCGCGCTCTCCGCGAACAACCGCTGTCCCATCGCGGCCAGTGCCCCCACCGCCTCCGAGGGCTCCATCCATCGCCGCGGGATTTCACCGAGTTCCTCCTCTACCCGACGCAGCGTCCGTCGTGGCCGGCGGAAGAGTTCCGGGCGACGGTCCTCGTCGCGCTCGACGCAAAGCGAGATGACAAGGCGCTCGACGCCGGCACTGAGTTCATCAAGCACCTGAAGCTGCGTCGTCGTGAAGTCGTCGAAGCCGTCCACGAGGATGACGCGCAGGTCTTCGAAGGGACGCCGGTTGCCCTTCAGCAGTTCGTCCCTCGCCTGCCAGAAGCGCCCGGCATTGTCGTAAAGGTTCAGCTTTTGCAGCCGCTGCTGGTAGCGCGCGTAGACACGGCCGAACTCGCGGTTCCGCTCGCTGATGCCCCCGCGCCGCTCGAGCCTGCGGATGAACGCGTCCGGGCGAAGAGCCGTGCGCTTGATCTCCTGGACATTCTGCCGCAGGGCGTCGATGAAGCCGGGAAAATCGCACATCGGCGCAAGGGTCTCAAGCTCGCCCGCCGCGCAGAGTTCGTCGACCACCTGGCGCATCAGCAGGCGCTGCTGAAGGTCGCTGATCTGCGTGACGGTCGCGTGGTTGGCCTCAAGCAGAAGCTGCGCAAGATCGGGGAAGGTCAGGATACGCGGATCGAGCAGCCCGGCGACTCGACCGTCGGCCACCAGTCGCCGCGCGCGGTCGCACGCAAGCCGCGACGGCAACACCAGCAGCGCGGCGTCCTCACCGTGCTCGATGATCGTTGAGACATACTCGTCGAGGACCAGCCGGGTCTTGCCCGACCCGGCCGGCCCGCAGAGGATCTTCCGCGACATGGGGTCATCCCCCCTCATACCAGGAAGCTGCAGTTCGACGTCAGGATACCTCCACTCGGGTCACGCGAAGCTCGTGGGACCCATCCTCGCGCGTCCACTCGTAGTAATAATACACCTCGTCACCCACCGGGACGGCCTCGACGTACCTGATGCAGCCGTGCGGCGACTCTACCCACGGCATCGCCCGCGTCACACGCTCCCAGTTGCGCAGATCGTAGCTGACGCACAATCCGGCGCGCTCCTCGTAGTTCTCCTCCACCGACTTCGAGCCGTCGTAGAAGCCCACGAAGCCCGCCTCGGTGCGCATGATCGAGCAGATGCGTGTGCAGTAGCTGTCCCATCCCTCGTGCGGTGGCGACAGGATGTCGCCCTGCCAGTGCCAGTTGAGGCCGCAGCCGCTGGTCGCGAGGCCGGTGTGTGATTTGACGATCCCGGTGTTGTACACGTCGGCGGTCCCGTGCTTGTCCTCGGCCGAGACATCAGGCGCATTGCTCGGCGCGTAGGACATGATCATGTAATACATCGGGCCGATGCGGTAGACCGCCGGGTCTTTGATGCCCTCAAGCCCAAGTTCCTCGGGCGTGAACATCTTCTCCCGGTTGTCCGCGTCAAATGCATCCGGAGCGTCAGCCTGGATGCAGTCGATGCGCCACATGTTCGTCTCCGGGTCCACGTAGCTGGTGTAAAGGCGCCACGAACTGTCGGGCGCCTTGAAGATGCACGCCTTCTCCACCGACGGGCTGTCGAGGTCTTCCTGGCCGAGCGCCCAGATGTCCTCGAAGTTGATCCCATCCTCGCTGCGGGCGATCCGGCAGCCCACCCCGCGTCCCAACTCGCGCGGCTTCCGAAGCCGGTAGTAAAGGTAGAACGCGCCGGACTGCTCGTCGTAAATGCAACTCGGTGCTCCGGCCCACCAGCCTTTGCCTGAATCGAGCGGCTCGCGAACCGTGACGCCGTCTTCACCGTCGAACAAAGGGACCTGGCCGAAGTACTTGGCTCCTGCTGTCTGCCACCGGGGGATCGCCATCGTCGTTTCCTCCTGCAAACCTCGCGCATAGCTGCGCGCAGAGGCCGAATTCATAACTGCGTGTGCACTGACATTCTCCGCGTGGCCGCGCAACACCTTCAGAGGAAATCTCCGCAGGCTGCCGCGAGAGGAAGGTCCATCATCCCGCGAGGGGAATGAGACCGGACCCGTGTGCTATCAGCGACTCAGACGAGGTGTCGGGTTTTGCAGGCGGCAGAGATCGGACGGTTCATCGAGGAACTCATGCCCGAGCGGCCGCTCGGGGCCGACGAGGGCTTTCGCTGGGGCGACCGGGCCGTCGAAGTTCACGGCGTGATGGTCGCGTTCTTCCCCACCATCGAGACGATCCGGGCTTGCGCGGACGAGGGCTGCAATCTGCTCATCGTGCACGAACTGCTGCAGATGCCCTACCCGTGGCGGGGCAATGCCGATCTCGGCGAACACTTGACGTGGCAGGTCAATCACAACCGCATCAGCGCACTCGCGAAGAATGACATTACGCTCTTCCGCGCCCATGGGACACTC
>JBNJEK010000092.1:0-14886 GCA_051745855.1 Armatimonadota bacterium | reverse complement strand
CGGCGAGGGGAACTGCGACGTGCACTCGGATGAACGCAGGCCAACCGGCATCTACCGCACCGGCTCGCCGCGCGATTACCTCCTCGGGGCCGCCCTGCTCATCGTCGCGGCGTGGTTTGCGCATCACTTCCTCCACGACGTCAAGTTCCACCGCGTCGACCGGCCGATCATGGCCGTCATCTCCGCACTGACCTTCGGGGGGATCGGCGTGTTCATGATCATGCGCGGGGGCGTCCGCGCGCTGGTCATCGACGGCGATCGGCTTTGTGTCCGCGAGTGGACCGGCCTGAGCCGCTGCTTTCCGATCGACAGCCTCCGCCGGGTGACGTGGAGCTACCGCTACGCGGGCGGCCTTTGGGGGCGCTACGACCAGGGCCGCGCGTGGCTGGAGTTGGAGTTCGCCGATGAGCGAGGGGCAACCGGGCGCGCGGTCGTGGACTACGCCGGGCGCGCCCGCCACCGGGAGATGGAGCAGTTCACACGCGAAGTGGCGGAGCGCGCGAACCTCCACCGGGACCCTCGCGGCGACCCCGTCCACTCAACCGAACTGCCGTCCGCTGAGGTCATCTGGAGCCGGCGACGGGCCACGAGGTGAGACGCCACCCGGCTCAGCGCGCGATCGAGGCGCGGATGTTGTCGATGGTGACGTTGAAGTACACACCCTTCTCCCCGGTGCCGGTGATGAACTCGATCCGCGTCACGGCTGAGCGGTCGTCGGCCTCAATGCGTCCGGGCTCCCACCTCAGCGCACCGTCGACCTCGGGGACCAGGCGAAACTGCCGCACCTCGGCGCTCAATTGCCCCTCCCAGCTCATCCAGCTCATCACCATGCGGCCGGACTCGTCGTAGCCGCGGACGTAGAGGGCCTGCGAGCGGTCAGGCGTGGAGGTCGCGCCATCGAAGACCAGCGCTCGGTCGGTGAAGCTGGTCGGCTCGATGGGCACGAAGACGCTGACGTAGACGTTGCCCTGTGCGTCCTCAGGCGAGCGGCTGACCGCCCCGATCGCCGCGGCGCCCTCAGTGACATGTTCCGCGGCGTGGCTGAGGAAGAGTTTGCTCTCGTCGTAGCCCGACCCCATCCCGATCGAAACGCCGTCGAGGCTCTCAGCGGCATGAAGCAGCGCCTCAGGTTGCGCGTGTGCGCATGCGAGCGCGAGGCTGAGGATCAGTGGCACGGCGAACCGTCTCATCAAGCACCTCGGTGAGTGCAACGTCGGCGCAGAAGCGCGGATCGGGCGCTCAGAGTTCAAGCTGCATCCCGTCATACGCGACCTCGATCTCGTGCGGGGCGAAGAAGTCCTCGAGCCTGTCATGCAGCCAGCCGCCGTTGTGCGAGAAGTGCGTTGCGATGACGCGACTGTCCTCCGACAGCGCGCCGAGCTTGAGCAACTCCTGCCGCATCTCTACGACCTCGTGCGCTCCAAGGTGATGCCGACTGCCCTCGCGCGGGCCGTAGGTGCATTCGAGCACCGCGACGTCAAGCCGCTTCGTCGCGAGGAAGTCCCAGGTCGTCTGCGGATACCAGCCAGAGTCATGCCCCTGCAGCAGCGCGCGACCATCGCGCTCGAAGAGGTAGACGACCGCCTCTTCGCCGTTCGCATGATCGGCCTCAAGCGGGGTGGCGGTGACGCCCTCCCCGAGATCGATCGGCTCGAAGGGCGTGATGAGTTCGAAGCGGGCGCGACACTGCTCGAGCGTGTGCCCGATCATCTCGAGCTTCTCCCGCACCTCCGCGTTCCCGTGGATGGTCAGGATCTGCTCCTCAGGCGCGTGGGTAAAGCCCGAGCGGCGGTAGCCCAGTTCCTGCGGGCAGATGTGGTCGAAATGCGAGTGGGTAAAAAGCAGGTGTTCAAGGCGATGGTATGCGAGGCCGAACTCAAGCATCTGTGCGAATGAGTCCGGTCCGAAGTCCACGTGTATGCGGTCGCCGAGCTGATAGGCCGCGCGGCGGCGGATGTTCTTGCCGCCGAGACGCCTGGCGTCCTCGCAGGGCTCGCACGGGCACCAGAGCGCGGGCCAGCCCTCAGCGGCGGCAGTTCCGAGAATTGTGAATGTCACGGTCGTCCCTCCTGGGCCTCGTACGCGACCAACAGATGCCATGACGGCTTAGAAAGTTCAGGTCGCCCGTGCGAATGGCCTGGCTCAATACAGTGTCAAGAAAGGCCCGATTGAGGTTGCATCGGGCGATGGAATCGGGTATAATGACAATGCAGGATAAACCTGCATTATTAGCCCGGTGCCCCGAGTGGGCTTGATAGGGATACCCCGCCGGGCTTCAGTCATGTACACTCGCCTGGCTGGAACACCACTCCGCGGCAATATCGACCAGGGGACTATCGTCAGGAAACACTTTGAGCCCCTCGACTTGAGGGCCATCCCTGTCATCTGCGCGGTACAGACTGTCCTGCATTCTCTCGAAGAACGGATACGTCAGATCCTCGTCCGTGAATGCACGATAAACGTTGTAGGCGCACAGATCCGCAAGCTGAACTCCGTTAGACAGCTCACTTGCGACGAACATGGGCAACTCGACGATGTGGCCGATTCTGGACCCCGATGACGTTCCCTCGCGCTGGAAGAAGCTGTGTTTCATGGCAAGAGAAATGTTCATCTGTCGACTCGTGTCATCCACAACCATAAGCGCCCTGTGACGCCCATGCTCCTTCTTCATGAACCACTCCACCCGTTCTATCAACAGTTCATACGCCTTGCGATGAAGCTTTTCCTGGTCCATGTAGTCGCGAAGGTGCCGCTTGTCTACCACCACGGCGAAGATGCGCATGGCATGGTAGGCCAGTTGCTCATAGTACGCATCAACCAGTTCCTGCAGCTCATAGTCGACCAGTTTGCTGAGAAAAGGGTGGCGACGGCGCACGATGGGAATGCGAACAGCGCCTGACTTCACCTCGCACTGGCAGAGATCGAGGCGGGTGCCCTCCGTTCGTCTTATGCGATCGGCCATCCGGAGCTTCAATCCGTTGAGATATGCCTCAAACCCAAACCAGTTCATCTCGTAAAGACTGACGCCGGCGAGCACGTAGATGTGCGAATCAGACCCGGGATCGCGATTGCCGCTCTCATCAACGTATACAAAGTACACTGCATCCTCCCGAAACGCGCATCGACACTCTCCCCACCGTCATTCCAGCGGCAGGTTCCCCTGGTTGCCACCGTCGGTCGGTGCGCCGGGCGGCTCGGGAGCCGGGCCACTGACGCCAAGGTGCGTGTACGCTCGCTGAGTCGCCATCCGGCCTCGGGGCGTGCGGATCACGAAGCCGATCTTCAGCAGGTAGGGCTCCACGACGTCCTCGAGCGTGTCGGTCTCCTCGTTGAGCGTGGCCGCGAGAGCAGTCACACCCGCCGGGCCGCCGTGGTAGTAGTCGATCAGCGCGCGAAGGTACTTGCGGTCGAGGTCGTCGAGGCCCATCTCATCGACGCCAAGCGCCTCCATCGCCTCGGCGGCGATCTCCCCGTCGATCCGGCCGTCGCCCATGATCTGCGCGAAGTCGCGGACGCGGCGCAGCAGCCGGTTGGCGACCCGCGGCGTCCCCCGCGAGCGGCAGGCGATCTGCGCGCCGCCCTCGGGCTCAAGATCGACCTCGAGGATCCGCGCCGACCGCTCCACGATCAGCTCAAGCTGCTCGGGTGTGAGGAAGTCGAGGTGGTGGAAGATGCCGAAGCGGTTGCGCAGCGGCGGGGTCAGCAGCCCCGCGCGCGTGGTCGCCCCGACCAGCGTGAAGTGCTCGAGTTCCAGCGGGATCGTCTTCGCGTAGGGGCCGCTGTCCACGACGAAGTCGATGCGAAAGTCCTCCATCGCGGAGTAAAGATACTCCTCGACCACCCGCGGGAGGCGGTGAATCTCGTCGATGAACATGATGTCACCGCGACCGAGATTCGTGAGAAGGCCGACGAGGTCGGACGCCCGCTCCAGCGCCGGACCCGAATGCATCTGGAACTCGCCGCCCATCTCGTTGGCGATGATGTGCGCAAGCGTGGTCTTCCCGAGGCCGGGCGGGCCGTCGAGCAGCACGTGATCAAGCACATCCTCGCGCTCGCGAGCGGCGTCGATCGACACGCGCAGTCCGTCGATCAGCCGCCGCTGACCCACGTCGTACTCATCAAGCGTCCGCGGGCGGAGCGCCACCATCGACGCGGTCTCGTCGTCCTCTGCCTCGGCGCCAACCAGCCGTCGGCGCCCGCCATCATCAGCCACCTGTCATGCCCTCCGTCTCGATGTGCAATCCTCGCGCGTCATCTGCGTCGGAAGACCGCGCGCACCAGCTCGTCGGCCTCCGTGATCTCCGGCCGATCCTCGCGGGCGGCGCTGATCCGCTTCAGCGCCTCGGACTGCGACAACCCGAGCTGCGTCAGGATCTCCAGGGCCGCCGCGGTCAGCTCATCGCTCTCCGGCCGCCCGGCGACCGCCTCCTCCTCGCCGACGAGGTAGGGTGTCATCTTCTCCTGCAGCTTGCTGATCATGTCGCGCGCGCGCTGCTTGCCCACGCCGGGCAACTCCTTGAGCGAGGTCTCATCACCGTCGGCGATCGCCCTTGCGATCGAGGGGACGGGTGCAACCATCGCCTTGCAGGCACCAACCGGCCCGAGCTGGTGCACGCTGAGCAACTCCTCGAAGAATTCCCGGTCACGCTCGCTGGCAAAGCCGACGAGCATCGGGGTTCCGCCGCCTGCTGCGCCGCCGCGTTCGGCGTGGTAGGTGAAAATCTTCACACGCGAACCGATGCCGCGCTCCTCGAGTTCGCGAGCGAAGGGGGGTGCGACGCTGACCTCGTAGCCGATGCCGCCGACGTCGATGATCACGTTGTCTTCGTTGACCGTCACCAACTCGCCGTGGACGAAGCGAATCACTCGCGCTCACCCCGCGCCTTCGCGATCGCCTCTGCCACCGCCGGCGGCATCCTTCGGCCACCGCGGGTCGTTGACGTTGCGCGGGTTCGGCTGGGGGCCGCGTGGCAGATCGCCAGCGCCAGCGCATCGGATACGTGATCGGGGGAGGGTGGCTCAGTCAGATTCAGTGTTCGCATCACCATCTCGCGCACCTGGTCCTTAGATGCTCGTCCGTTGCCTGTGAGTGACTTCTTTACCAGCGATGCGGGGTAGCTCTCAACGACCAGTGATCGCTGTGCGGCTGCGAGAATCACGACACCGCGGGCGTGTCCCATCATGATCGCGGTGCGGGGGTGCGGATACTCGGCGTAGAGGTCCTCGACAACGGCGCGATCGACCTCAAACTCGTCGATGATCGCGCCGACCGCCTCGTGGATACGATGCAGCCGCATCGCGAGGTCGTCGTCGGAGTCGGTGCTGATAACACCACCCTCGATGACGCGGCATGATCGATCCTCGGCCTCGACGATGCCGTAGCCCGTGTCGGCGAGACCGGTGTCAACCCCGAGTATTCGCATGTTCGGCCTCCCCGCGGAGTATATCACGCGCGGAACGAGGGTGTAAAGACGTGGCTGGCCGTGGGTGTATCCTGAGATTGTCGGCGCCGCAGCAGCGTTCAGCAAGGAACCCGGACTCCGGGCGCCCCCGCCCGGAGAGTCGTCTTAGGCCGACGTCTGAAGCGGAAACGGCGTCCAGGCGAGGCGCCTGGACTCCAGACTCGGGGCGAGATTTCCCCGGAAAGAGATAACACGGAGGCAGCCACCGACAGTCTGCGTTTACACCCCTGGCTGTGAGCCACGAGAGCACGTGCCAGCGTGCAGGTGCGTCCGATGCGGCTGGCGAAGTTCTTTGTGAGCCAGCGCACAATCACCGCGGCCCATCGGCATCGGGAGGCCGGGAGGAGAGAGACGGATGGAGATCAACGTAGCGAACACCGGGATGGACTATCACGCCGAGTCAAGCACCGGGATGGAGTTGGACATCGTCTTCGGCCCGGACAAGCCTGCTGAGGACAGGAGCATGAACCCGGTCGAACTCTTCATAAGCGCCCTTTGCATGTGCATCGCAGCCATGCTGCGCAAGTTCTGCACCGAGCACGAGCTTGAGGCCGGTGAGATCAAGGTCTGGGCGGAGACTGACTGGTCGCCCGGCGATCCGATGTGCCCTTACCTCGACATCAAGTTCTCAGTTGAGGGCGACTTCGACGAGCGGCGCAAGGCTGCGTTCGTCAAAGTCGCGGAGACCTGCCCGGTGGGGATGACGATGGCCGAATGTGAGCAGGTCACCATCGAAGCGGTCTGAGCAGCGTTCCTGAGACAGCAATGAGCCGCCACCGGGCGCGGGTGGCGGCTCTCCTCATTTCCGCGGATCGACCGATCTGCCGCTGCCGCTCAGCACATGGCGTCGCAGGCGATCTGCAGGGCCTCGTCACAGAGCCGCCGAGCGGTCTGCCGATCGTCCGCCTCGGCGATCACGCGGAGGATCGGCTCGGTGTTGCTGGGCCGGGCGTGCATCCACGCTCCGCCGTCGAAGAAGACCTTCACGCCCTCGGTCAGATCCATCTCGCTGCCCTCGTAATGCCGCCGAAGGGCGAGGATCGCCCGCTGCGTCTTTCCGGCCGCGCAGGTGAGCTTCTCCTTGACGATCGCCGACGGGGTGAATGTGTTCCTCCACTCGCTCACCGTCTGTCCGCGGTGGGCCATCCCCTGCAGAATCAGCGCCATCGCCGCGAGATTGTCGCGGCAGTAGTGAAGTTGCGGGTCGATCACGCCTCCGTTGCCCTCCCCGCCGCCGACCGCGCCGGCGGCGATCATCGTCTCCACCACGTTGACCTCGCCCACCTTCGCCCTGATCACCTCGCGTCCGTGGCGCTCACCGACCTCCTCGATCATCCGGCTCGTGGAGAGGTTCGTCACCAGCGGGCCCTCGGCATCGCGCTCGGCCATCACATCGGCGGAGAGCGCCAGCGTGAACTCCTCGCCAATCGCCTCGCCCTCCTCTGAGACCACCGAGAGCCGGTCGCCGTCGGCGTCCTGCCCGAAGCCGATGTCCGCCCCGTGTTCGCACACGGCCTCACAGAGCATGCCGAGGTTCTCGGGCAGCGGCTCGGGCTCTCGGGGGAAGCGGCCGTTGGGCACGTCGTTGATCGCGATGACTTCGCAACCCATCTTCTGCAGGAGGCCTTCCGCACAGTCCGAACCCGCGCCGTTGACGCTGTCGATCACAACCTTCGGCGCCATCGCGGCGATGGCGTCGCCATCCACCGCGTTGAGCACCTTCGACAGATGGCGGTTGATCGCCCCCTCGTCGCCGCCGAGCCGCCCGAGTGCGTCATGCGGGACCTGCACGAACGCGCCCTGATGGTAGACGTTCAGCAGCTCCTCAGCCTGGTAGTGATTGAGAAACACGCCATCCTCGCGGCAAAACTTGAGCGCATTCCACTCCGACGGATGATGGCTCGCGGTGATCGCCACGCCACCGTCGGCGCCAAGGTCAACCACCGCGTGCTGCATCGTCGGCGTCGGACACACGCCCACGTCGATCACCGAGCAGCCGGTGGACAGCAGACCGCCGACGAGCGCGTTGAGCACCATCTCACCCGACGGCCTCGGGTCACGACCGATCACCACGAGCCCCCCCCCAAGGTAGGTGCCGAAGGCCTCGGCGAAGCCCACCACGAGTTGAGGCGTAAGTGACTGCCCGACGATCCCCCGGACGCCGGAAACGCCGATCTTCAGTGTCTGAACGCCGGCTCGAGTTGGCGAAGTCAGTTCTGCCATCATGATCCTCTCGCAGTAGCCGTCATCTCACTCGGTGTCCGGCAGTGCCGTGTGCCCGCGCCCCTCTGCGGGGCTGTCCGGCTGAAGGCCGAAGTCACCGGCCTCCGGTTCGACCAGCAGCGGGTCCTCCCCCACCAGCCCATCCTGCTCGTCTGTCGGCAGCCTCGGGCCGAGTTCCGGCCGGTCCACGCAGTACCACACGTTCCGCGCGAATCCGAAGGTTCCCGGGGCGGTCTCAGGCCCGATGTTCACGCCGCCCTCCGACCACGCGTCCGACCGGAAAACGATGATGTTGTCCTCGAAGACGCCATCACGGGCGGGCACGAACCCCGACTCGCGCGTCTCCTGCAGGATGCGCAACGCCCACCGCCCGGGCATGTACATCGTGTTGAAGCGCACCGTGGAGCCGTCACACCCCACGAAAGCGACCGGCGCCAGTGATCCGACGAACACATTGCCCTCGACGGTGATCTCCTTCGCCTCGTAGCCCTGCGGCTCGGGGCGGAAGTACTGCAGGCCGGTGCTGCCGCCGATGTTGACCGCCCGGGCGCCGGCGTGCTCGAAGTGATTGCCGCGGATGACGATCTCACTCGTGCCGCCCTTGTTCTGCACGCCCGTCGAGGTGGTCAGCCCCTCCTCGTGCCGGAAAGTGCAGCCCTCGATCAGACCGCGATGGCAGCCGACCATGTCGAGCGCGGAGCCGCCGCTGCCCCAGCGCTCGATGGTGCAGTCGAGCACCCGGAAGTCGGTGACGCCGGACAGCTTGATCCCGTCAAGGTTCCCCTCAGGGCCAACGTCCTCGACCCGAAGCCTGCGCAGCGTAATGTGATGGGCCGGTGTCGCGTGGTCGCCGCCATCGTCAATGTTGAGCCCGTTCGCGCCCGAGCCACGGAGAACGAGGTCGCGCAGTTCAACGTGAGTCGGGTTGACCAGGTGCATTCCCGAAGCGCCTTCGATCACCGGTGGATTCTCAGGATCGGCCCCGGCGATGACGATCGGTGCATCCTCGGTGCCCTGCAGGTCGCGCAGGTGCAGACCGCCCTCGTAAACGCCCGGCGCCACGTAGACGGTCGCGCCCGGCCGCGCAGTCGCCAGCGCCTCGCGCAGTGGCAGGCCCTCGGGGATCTCCGCGCCCTCATCGCAGGCGGCGGGCATGATCATCAGTCCGCCCGCCGTCAGCACCAACATCATACGCAGGACCGCGCTCATGCGGCACCTCATTCTTGACGACCGCGGGCTGTCGCCCCTTCGTCCTCAATGATTTTTCGCCTGTCACATCATCCGCTCGACCAGCCGAACGTAGCTGTCCGCGAGGTCGATCGCAAGTCCCCGCGCCGCGGCCTCCGCAATCACTCGGATCCGCGGCTCAGTCAGGGACACGCGGATATGCACCCAGCGATCCTCTCCTTTGAGCTTGACGCCGTCCTCAAGGTCGATCTCCTCGGCCCACGGCGCATCGAGGTTCCGCCGCAATTCCTCGATCACCGTGTACGCCCGCTGAGGGGCGCAGACGATCTCGCGCTTGACGATCGTGTACTTCGGCACATCCGCGATCAACTCGGAGATCGGCGTGTCGCGCTCGGCCATCAGGTTGAGTATGTGCGCCAGCGCCGCGATGCTGTCGTGGGCGTAGTTGATCCGCGGGAAGACGACCCCGCCCGAGCCCTCCCCCGCGATCGCGGCATCGTAGTTGAATGCGTTCTCGGCGATGAACACCTGTCCGACGCCGGTGCGCACGACCTCGCGATCGTACTTCCGCGCGATGTCGTCCACCGCCATGGTGGTCGAGAGGTTCGTCACCACCGGCCCCGGGTCACCCCGCCCGAGCACATGCTCGGCGGCGAGGCAGAGCGTGTACTCCTCGCCCGGCGCCTCGCCCGCCTCCGTCACAATTCCCAGCCGATCGCCGTCGGCGTCATGTGCGAAGCCCGCGTCGGCCTTCGCAGCGGCCACCAGCGCCCGAAGCTGGCTGAGGTTCGGGGGGGTCGGGCGAGGCTCGTGCGGGAAGGGAAGGTCCGGATCGTCATTGATCGCCACGACCTCACAGCCGAGATCCTCCAGGAAATGCGGAGTGAACGCCGAGCAGGCGCCGTTGGCGCAGTCGACGGCGATCTTCAGCCCCGCCGCACGGATCGCGTCCACGTCCACCTGCTTGCGGATCGCGTCAATGTGACGCTCTCCGGCGAAATCATCGCGGCCGATCGGAGGAAGCTGGTCCCACGCGGCCCTGACGAACTCCTTCTGATGATAGACGTTCAGCAGTTCCTCCGCCTGCTTGGCGTTGAGGTAGATGCCATCGTCGCGGCAGAACTTGAGAGCGTTCCATCGTGCATTATTGTGACCGGCGGTGATCGCGATCCCGCCCACGGCATCCGACTGCCGGACCGCAAGCTGCAGCGCCGCCGTCGTGCAGACACCCAGCCGCACCACCTCCGAGCCCGTCGCGGTCAGCCCCGAGCACACACACGGCTCCACCATCCGACCCGATGCTCGCGTGTCCCGGCTTACCAGCACCCGCCCCGGGCCGACGTAGGTGCCGAACGCCTGGCTGAAATTCACCAGCAAGTCCGGCGTCAGCGTCTCCCCCACAACGCCGCGTACGCCCCCGATGGTGATCTTCAGCGGCCTGCTCGCACTGCGGACCTCACTCGACAGCATGCTCACCGTGGGCCCTCCTCGCTCGCACTCTCTTCTATCAGCGTCGCACCCTCGCGCGGCTTCACGATCATCCCGCGCCCACCAGCCGCGTCGAGCGCGGCCTTGACGTCCTCCTGCCGACCGGGAGCGTACGCAAACATCGTTCCGCCCCCGCCCGACCCGTTGACCTTCCCGCCCAGCGCCCCGGCCTGCATCGCCGCGTCAACCATCCGGTCGATCTTGGGCGTCGAGACGCCGATCCCGTCACGAAGCTCGCGGTGATGAGCCAGCAGCAACTCCCCGAGCCGCTCAGGATCGGGGGCCTTCGTGCTCAGCAGATCACGCGCCTCGCGACAGATCTCCCGGTTGTGAAAGTTCGCGACGATGCGCTTTCGCGACGCCTCGGGCATCCGGTCGAGCAGCGGCTCGACCTCCTCGAGACTGGTCGTCCGGAAGTCGAAGTCCGGGATGCCATCGCGCAGGACCGCCAGCCCCGCTTCGACCGCGCTGCGGCTCTTGCCCAGCACACCGGTGGTGTCCTTGGGCTGGAGAGAATCGCCAAGCACGAACCCGTCGAGCTGCGCGGGCAGCCGCTCGACGGTGATCGGCTCCCGGCAGTCGATGAAAAGCAGCCCGCCCACCGCCGAGGTATAATGATCCATCATCCCGCCCGGCTCGCCGAACTCCACGACCTCCGCGAGGTGCGCCAGACGCGCCGTCTCCTCGGGCGTCTCGGGGAGCGATCCCTCCTGCGTCGCGTGAGAGAAGCTCACCCACGCGACTGTCAGCGCCGACGAGCTTGAGGCGCCCGCGTTGATCGGGATCGTGCCCCGGATCGTGCAGTCGTAGCCGCAGGTGAAGTCCACCCCGTGCCTGCTCACCACGTTGGTCGCCGAGCGGATGTAATCCCGCTGGCCGTGGTAGGGCACCGGTCGCGCCGCATCGAACTCATCGCGCTGATCGAGGTCCGGCATGTCGATCGCGAAGACGGTGTCATCACGCGGCGTGCCGGTGATGCGTATGTCGAGGTTGATCGCGCAGGCAATCACGGAGAGCCCCAGGAAATCCTGATGCTCCCCGAAGAGACAGATTCTGCCCGGCGCGGAGACGCAGATGCGGCGGCCCATCCGATTCCTCCAGAAAGCTGCAGGCCGCAGATGCGCTGCGACCGCAGGTGTCAGTGCATGGCATGAACGCATCGCCGGGCGGTAGTCTGCGCCGCCCCTCGGCTGATGCGCCCAAGTGTACGCGGAGATTTGCCGGGAAGTCAAGCCACGCGACTTCGCGAGCAGCCCTCATTATGTTGGAGCGGCGGAAGTCAGGGCACAGAGGCAGGAGCTTCCCACGCGGCGTCCCGTGTACCCCGACACGCTGTCGGTACAAAAAGAAAGGGACGCCTCGTGGGCGCCCCTTGATGGGCCGGACGGCACTCGCGCCTTAGTGGAGAGGGCTTCCGCTCGGATACCAAGCGACATCGGTCAGAGGCCGGGTGTACGGGACGGGGCCGGTGTATGTCGAGTTGGGATCGAGATGCACAGTATGCCACTTGGCATGACCGTCCACGAATGACAGGTTCGCGCCGCCGTTGTGTCGCTGCGGAACGAAGCGCTCCGGCGCGTGGGTGGCCCCACAGCGCCAGGAGTAGGAGTAGGTCCAACCGTCGGCCGTGCTGCCGGTGGTGGAGCTATCCGCGATGGCAACGGTCTCAGCAGGGTACTTGACGTCCGCCAGCGCTCCGGGGGGGCCTCCGTAGGAGACCTCTTTGAACGTCTCTCGATTCAGACCGTAGTCGCAGTTCAACCAGCCGTACTTGCCCCTGCTCGTCGGGCACAGCAGAAGCTGGTCGTTCTTGCGGTAGGGCTCGGTGTAGACGGTCCAGACGCACCACGAGCCCGCACCCGTCTTGCCACGCGACGGCACGAGTGTCTCGTCGTAGTCCTGCGCATACATGCTGAGGGACAGCCCAAGTTGCTTGACATTGCTCAGACAGCTTGACTGACGAGCCTTCTCCCGAGCGCGCGCAAAAACCGGGAAGAGAATCGCGGCCAGGATCGCAATAATCGCGATGACGACCAACAACTCGATGAGGGTAAATCCTTTGCGCATTTCCGGCACCTCCATGGATTCATTGTGGATATACGGCACGAATAGTTAGGTTTTATTTCGACGCGCAGTGCAGTGCCCCCTCCATGGCAGAAAACTTTTCTTCCGCCCGATGAAGCCTGCTGTTCCCCGGTGGGACCGCCGGGATAGATGAAGAGGTCCCGGGGCGTCACCGGGCGAACTGTGCAGGCCCATGGCAGACGATCAGCAGTCATCCGAAAACACCGAGTCCCTCGAGGGCTGCATCGAGCGCGTGACCTTCCACGCGCCCGACAGCGGCTTCGCGGTCATGCAGCTTCGCTGCGGCAACCGCAAGGTCACCTGCGTGGGCAACGTCTCCGAGCCGGAGGCCGGGGAGAACCTGCGCGTCTTCGGCCGCTGGGTCGAAGACGCGAAATACGGCCGCCAGTTTCAATTTGACACCTATCAGCTCATCCGCCCCTCCTCCACCGACGCGATCATCAGCTACCTCTCCTCCGGGAAGGTCGAGGGCATCGGCAAGGTGTTCGCAAAGCGCCTCGTGGAGCACTTCGGTGAGGACACGATCAAAGTGCTCGACGAGCAGCCTCACCGCGTCCGCGAGGTCGAGGGCATCGGCAAGAAGCGCGCCGAGACGCTCGTCCGCGCGTGGAAGCATGAGGCGCGCATGCGCGAGGTGATGCTCTTTCTCCACGAGCACGGGATGGGCGGAGCGATCGGCGCCCGCATCGCCTCGACCTTCGGCGACCGCACCATCGAGGTGCTGGAGACCGACCCTTACATCCTCGCGCGGCGCATCCGCGGCGTGGGCTTCGCCACCGCCGACCGCATCGCCCGCTCCGTCGGCATCGACGAGCGCGACCCCGCGCGGCTGCAGGCCGGCCTCGTCTACTGCCTCCACGAGGCCACCGGCGAGGGCCACCTCTTCCTTCCCGCCGATGAGTTGCTCGACGCGGGAAGTCGGCTGCTCCACGTGGAGGATGAGTTGCTCCCGCCCGCGCTGGAGCAACTCGAGGACGCCGGCGAGGTCGCGATCGAGGACGCCGCCTGGGGCCGCGCGGTCTACCTGCCCGATCTGCTCGACGCCGAGCGCGAGGTCGCTCGCCGCGTGCTGGCGCTGGCCGCGGAGACCGTGCCCGGCGCGCCCACGCCGGAGCAGACGCAACGCTGGCTTGAGCGTCGTGGCGAACTCGCGGGCGTTATGCTCTCCGGCCAGCAGGCCGAGGCCGTCGCGGGCGCGCTCGCCGGGCGCATCACCGTCATCACGGGGGGCCCCGGCACCGGCAAGACCACCACCGTGCGCGTGGTCGTGAAGGCCTGCCAGGCGCTCGGGCGCGACGTGAAGCTTGCCGCACCAACCGGCCGCGCGGCCAAGCGCATGTCCGAACTCGCGGGCGCGGACGCCTCGACCATCCACCGCCTCCTCGCCTACGATCCCTTCAAAGGTGGCTTCACGAAGGATGAGAGCGACCCGATCGAAGCCGACACACTGGTGATCGATGAATCATCGATGATCGACCTGCCGCTCGCGCGGGATCTACTGCGCGCGCTTCCCGGTGAGGCGCAGATCATCTTCATCGGCGACGCCGACCAGCTTCCCAGCGTCGGGCCCGGCAACTTCTTCCGCGATCTCGTCTCCTCCGACGCGGTGCCCGTCTTCAAGCTCACGGAGATCTTCCGCCAGGCCGCGCAGTCGCTGATCGTGGAGAACGCGCACCGGCTCATCCGCAATGAGAAACCGGTGCTCGTCCCGTGGCGCAAGGCGCAGGGCGAGGACTGCCTCTTCCTGCACGCAAAGGAGCCGGAGAAGGGCGCGGAGTACATCATGCGCGCGGTGACGCGCGAACTGCCGAAGCTCGGCTTCGAGCCCGACGACGTGCAGGTCATCACCCCGATGCACCGCGGGCCGCTCGGTGTCGGCGAGCTTAACCGCCGCCTGCAGGAGGCTGTGAACCCTGAGAGTCCACGCAAGGCGCAGGTGCGCTACGGCGACAACATCCTTCGCGAGGGCGACCGCGTGCTGCAGGTGGTCAACAACTACGACAAGGAAGTTTTCAACGGGGAGATCGGCCGCATCACGCATATCAACCTCAAGGACAAGTTCGCCTCCGTGGCCTTCGAGGACAACGACGTCAAATACGATCAGCAGGATTTCAACCAGCTTCAACTCGCCTACGCGATGACGATCCACAAGTCGCAGGGCAGCGAGTACCCGTGTGCAATCATTGTCATGCACTCAACGCATTACATCATGCTGCGCCGCAACCTGCTTTACACCGCCCTCACTCGCGCCGAGGACCTTGCGGTGATCGTCGGCAACTCCGCGGGCGTGATGCGCGCGGCCCTCAACACCGAGGAGCAGCGCAGATACACCCGCCTCTCCGAGCGCCTCCGCGGCACCGCCCCCACCGACGGCGCCCAGCCTGCGATGGAGATCTGAGCTCCCTTCGGCTGATCCCGTGCCACCGGCGTCCCGCCCGTG
>JBNJEK010000091.1:0-15151 GCA_051745855.1 Armatimonadota bacterium | reverse complement strand
ACTGCGCGACATGGCGGCCGTCGGTCTGCTCAAAAAAGGCCGTGAGCAGGTCACCGATGAGAAGCCCGATCCAATCATCGAGGGCATCGCCGCACTCGCCAACAACGTACATCTCAACCAGCACGTTCGCGCGCGCGCGGCGTGGATACTCGGTGAGATAGGCGACCGCGAGGCGATCCCCGCGTTGAAGACTGCATCGGCTGCGAAGCTCAGCAACGGAGACCCTGCCCCGCTCGTGCAGGAAGTGGCGAAGGAGGCGCTGGAAAAGCTCGGATACAACTCCGCCGGTCGCGACTTCGAGATGCCGATGGGATCGCTCGCCGACCAGGATTTGACGACAGTGCCTCTGCCCGAGCCGATCGGCCAGGAGGACGAGGAAAGCGTCGCCTGACCGGGCGGTTCTCTCATGAAGCTGCGTAGGACGGCCGCCACCCGGGCGGCCGTCTTTATTCTTCCGGGGCTTTGCAGCGTGCTGGCGCCCCTCGGTGAACGTGCGACATGCGCACGAAGGGACCATCTACGAGGCGGCTCCACCTATCCGGCGAATTCGCAAAACGATCAATGAGAGACCGACAGCCACGAGGACCTCTGCCGCGACAGCGTAGACTGCGACCGGCCGCGAGGACAGGGCCTCGACCGACCACAGCAAAGCGGAAAGCATCACGCCTGCTCCAACGAACGCGGCCCCGGCAACAAGCGGCCTCTCCCTGCGTCGCATAAGCGGCGCGACGCCCGCCGTGACGGAGAGAGGCACCAGGCCAAGGCCCGCCGCCGCGACCAGCGCTCCCACCAGTTCGTGCGGCGGCCGTTGACCGAGACCGGCGAGCGTAACACCCGTGATCCCGATCAGTACGCCGCTGATGACCACCAAAAGCATCGAGAACGCCGCGATTCTCCCGGCCCAGACGCCGTCGTTCGAGCGATCTTTCCCGCCGATCTGTCTACGCCATGTGAGAAGCCCGCTGCTCCCCGCGTTGATCGCCAGCAGAATCATCAGCCCAACACCGATCACGGCCGAGACAAGGCCCTGATAGCCACCGGGAAAGCGCATTGCCCACATGAGCGTGATCCCCCAGAGCGCAGTCAGACCGTTGAGGAACTGGTGCGTGCGGACCAGGGTCTGTGTCATCTGCCGGGAGTGATAGATGAAGCTGAGGTTCGTCAGCAGAACGGCAAAGGACGCCGTGATGCAGAAGCCGATCATCCCCACCTCAAGCGCGGGACGCTCCATGATCAGCAGCAGATCCGGACGATCGCCGACGATGCGGGCGGTTGTCCACGCCAGATGCAGTCCGGCCGCGACCAGCAGCCAGATGCAGCTTGAACGCAGGATCTGTCGCGTGCCCAGGCCAACCCCGGTGGTGCCTGACAGCGGGTAGGCGATCCCGGCGTAAAGCACTGCCACAGCGAGCGCGGCGAGGACAGGCAGCAACGCAACGTAGTCGGGCAGGAAGCCGCGAATGATCGCGTAGTTGGTCGCAACCAGCAGCACGGGCCCGGCGGCGCACAGGATCAGCATCTGCTTGAGACGAACGCGCAGCGGGGCCAGGGACACAACGTCGCCTGCAACCCGACTCCACAGACACGACGCCACCAGGGCCACCGATGCGAAGAAGAGTACGCAAAGTGCCCTCAGGTGCAGAGAGTTCGACGCAAGCGGGGCAGCGACGCCCAGTCCCCCCTCACGCCAGTTCGCAGCCATGCCGAGGGCAATCGCGACTATCAGTCCGCCGGCGCCAACAAGGGCGCCTGTCTGCAAGATCCTCGGTCGATTGTCGGTCCCATCCCCTGCTGCATCCAATTCTTCCATTCCCTCGTCCTCATCCGTCATTCAGTGTCATGCACCCGGCGAGGGAGTTTGTCGCCCCCCACCAATACGTTCTCTGTGCGAGCGGATTCCCCTGCTCGACGGGGAGCGCACCATCCGCCGCAGTGCGCCCTGGTCCAGCCACCGGCGGGGTCTCCCGGTGCTCAGTATCCCCAACTTCGATGATTTGTTACACCGCTCGCTCGAGACGAATTCCGGCGGGCAATGCATCCCGCCTCAGCTTGACAGCCACGCCTTGCGACGGTACATTGAAAGAGGTCGGGCATGCTGGCCGCCCGCGCAACACGCTATCAAGACAGATGATGACCGGGAGCAATCCGATGATAACCATCCGCCCATTCGAACAAAGCGACCGCGAGAGGCTTCACGAGATCACGGCAGCTTCATTCCAGGACGCCTCCATCCACGGTATCCTTGAGCGCAAATTCGGTAAGCTGCGCGACACAAGCTGGGCGGAGCGCAAGGCGCGCGACATAGACGAGGACATCGCCGCCGAGCCCGAGGGCGTCCTCGTTGCCGAAGATGACAGCGGGACCGTCGTCGGTTACATCACCACCATCACCGACGAGGAGTCGGGGATCGGTCGCATTCCCAACCTCGCGGTGGCCCCCGACACGCAGGGTCAGGGCGTCGGGAAGAAACTCATCAACGCCGCCATCGACCGCTTCGAAGAGCAGGGCATGGAACTGATCAAGATCGAGACGCTTGCCACCAACGAGGTCGGCCGGGGCCTCTATCCGCGCTTCGGATTCGAAGACTTCGTCCACCAGGTTCATTTCATCATGCGCACGGAGGATGCTCAGCACGTTGAGTGACCTCCCCCGCGCAGGAGGTTCATAGCCGATGCGTCGAAGCAGATCCTCACTGAAAGCTGTCGGCCGGACGCTGGCCGTCGTCGTGACAACTGTGCTGCTGGCTGTCGCCTGCGGATCGGCGGCAGAGATCAACTGGCATGACAGTTACGAGAGCGCCCTCGAAGCCGCGGAGAAGTCCGGAAAACCTGTCTTCGCGTTTGTGTACCTCAGCGAGCAGCAACGACAGTCCTCCGGACCCCGGGAGGAAATCCGCATCGACCGGCCCGGCGCCAATCGTGGAGGCCGGAGCATCGACCTCAAGCAGATGTTGGACCAGACGCTCGCCGACCCGGACGTGATAGCCGCGAGCAAGATGTTTGAGGCAGTCAGGGTCGACCTCGTCGATCCGGCCACAGACAGCGCCCGCCACGCTCTGAAGGTCTCACCGGGCGTGGACGCCGAAACGGGGACACGGGCCGCGATGTACCCCATCAGCGTCTTCCTCGATTCGACCGGCACGGAACTCTTCCGGCGCCACGGCTACATGCAGGCGGTCGGATACGCGGCTCAGCTTGAGCAGGCCGCGCGACTGCACGAGCGGCGCGAAGCCGTGCTCGATGATCCGCGGGATCCGGTGAAGCGCAGGGAACTTGGGCGGGCATACATGGAGCTTGACCCCACCCCCGGCGACCGCATCCACGAAGCCGCGATCGAACACCTCGAGGCCGCCATCCGCTTCGACCCTGAGAATGCAGAGGGCGCGCAATTCGACGCACGCGCGGACCTCGCCATTATGCGCATCCCGGAGACGACGGAGCAATCAATCGAGGAACTGGCTCAGCTTCAGCAAGAGGATGCAGACCAGCACCGGGCTCTCGAGATCCAGTACTACACGGCGGTGGCACACCTCGTGATGGAGGACTACGTCGCCGCGCGCAGACTCCTGCAGAAGTTCGAGACCGACAACCGCGACTCACCCTACTGGGACAGCCCGTGGACGCCACAGGCACTGGGACTGCTGGAGCACATCAAGCAGATCACACCCTGACGGGGATAGAGCGCGCAGCACAGTCGTCCGAGCGCCCCTTCACCTGACCTTCGCATAAGGGACATGATTCGGCTCGTAATCCATCCTGGAGGGGCCGAAACGAGGCTCCACGAGGAACGAGTGAAGGCGAGGTCGGCCCGCTCGTACACAATACTCGCAATTCGTGCGGCTCCTCCAGCCGACAAACGGCGCCACCTGGACCTGTGGGCAAAAGTAAGCCAACCTGTCCGCCTCAGCCGAGGACATCCGCCAGGAAGGCCGCGAGGGTCGCGCTGCACTCCACCATGTCGTCGATCATGATGTGCTCGGCCGGACCGTGCGCCTCGCCCGAAAGTGCCGGACCGAAGAGCAGCGTGGGTATGCCACCCAGCGCCGCCGGGAACGCCGCGTCGCTCCACGCCATCATGCGGTTGAAATCGGGCTCACGGCCAAGCTCCGAGCGCATCGCGGCCGCCAGTCGCTGCGGCCAGTGGCCGTCCTCGGGCTGATCGAAAGGCACGAGGTCCTTCACCCAGACGATCTCCGAAGGATGCTCGGCCAGCCACTCGTCCTCCGCCTCGGCCGCGCGAATGACCTCCTCGAAGCGCTCCCGCACCGGCGCAGCCCCCCAAGGATGCCCGGCCGCCTGCGCCGCCTCAGCCTCCTCGACATCGTAGACGATGTTCAGCGACAGGTACGCTCTGCCCGGAACGACCGCCGCATGGACGCCCGAGCGGAAGATGCCGATGTTCACGCGGCAGTCCGGGCGCGCTGCCTCCCGCTCGGCCTTGAAGCCGTCGATCGCCTGTTTGACGAGCATCCCCCTGTCGATGGCGGATACACCGGTGCCGCGGGCGGCGTGCCCCTCACGTCCCTCGACATTCAAATCTGCTGTCAGGCAGCCCCCGCACCCGAGCGTGACCGCAAGATCGTTGCCATCGACGAAGATGGCCACGTCGCCGGTGTATCCGGCGTCGAGGCATGCGAGCGTGCCGGCACCCGAGCCGCTGCATTCTTCCTCGACGACGCTCTCGAACACGATCGAGCCGTTGAGGTCGATCCCCGAGTCAAGCAGCATGCGGATGGCCTCGACGCCGACGGTGATCCCGCCCTTGCAGTCGCTGGTGCCTCTCCCCCACACCGCGCCATCACGGACCTTGCCGCTGAAGGGCTCGATCTCCATGCCTTCGGTACCGACGGTGTCCATGTGACCGTTGATGATCACGCGCGGGCCGTCTCCGAACTCCCA
The DNA here is from genome assembly GCA_051745855.1 of Armatimonadota bacterium. Lineage (GTDB taxonomy): Bacteria > Armatimonadota > Zipacnadia > Zipacnadales > UBA5352 > UBA5352. Next base: position 10,253 of record JBNJEK010000091.1, on the reverse strand, counting down.
CTCGGCCACAAGGTTCGGCCGGCCACTGAAGTCCCGGTCGGCCGGGCCAATGACGTCCATCCGCTCATATATGTCATCAGGACAGTCGAAGAGACTGGTGCGCCCGCCCATCTCACTGAGGATCGGCTCGAGATACGCCTGCCCCTCGGCCTCGCCCGGGGCCTGCGCGTCGCCGGAGTAGCGGTTTCGCGTGTCGATGCGGACGAGATCCTGAAGGCGCGCGACGAGATCATCACGTCGCTGTGCGGCGGCATCCATGAAACGATCCATCAGTCAGTCCTCCCATTTGTCTGCGTCCGTGCGTCCGCTCCACCTCATACCACCGCCTCTGTCCCCCGTCCTTCGATGTTGCTGAAGCGCGCTCCGACGCCCGCCGCTACGTGAAATCTCCTCGCGCGAAGAAGCGCCACTCGCGCGCGCCGCTGGCGAGATCCCGCGCAAGTTCCGCGGCTTCGCCGATGGAGGCCTGCACCGCCGCATGCAGCGTCTGCCCGGGCACGATCTCAGCAGGCTCGATGCCGACGATCAACACGTCCGGTCCGCCGCGCATGGCGGAAAGCTCCAGTGCGTCGATCAGCGCGATCTCCCCCGGCGCCGAGACGTAGTTCGCCCGCGCCTCGGCCTCTCCGGGCGGAAGAGCGTGGACTGTCCCCGGTTCCTCGCCAAGGCTGATCGCGGCGAGGATGATGGCGCGCCAGGCCCCGTCGATAGTCGCGACGAGGTCGAGCCCCTCCTCACCCGAGATCTCCACCCGGACATTGTCCGGCAATGTCCGCTCATTCAACTCGTTCGCGATCATCAGGCCCGCCGCGTCATCGCGCTGGCGCTCGTCGCCGATGCCAACAATGACGACCTCTCCTGTCTGTCCATCCCCGTTCATTCCACCACCACGGCTCCTTCCCATCACACTCAGCAGATTCTCGGCAGCAACTCCCCTGCAGGCAGGTCGATCAGCCGCGACGTGCCCAGCGATGTCCGTGCTGAGACACGCCCTGCCTTTCCGTCGCCGACCGTCCCCACGATCGCGGCATTTTCCCCCAACTCATGCGCCCGCATCGCCGCGAGCACCTCATCCGCAACATCGGGGGCGACGATCGCCAGCAGCTTTCCCTCATTCGCAATTTCGAAGGGGCTCATGCCGAGTAGTTCGCACGCACCATGTACTTCGCTGCGCACCGGCACCGAGACCTCCTCGATTTCGATCGAAACGTGCGAAGACATCGCGATCTCATTGAGCGCGGCTGACATCCCGCCCCGCGTCATGTCGCGCAATGAGCGTACCGCGGAGCCGCCCGCGTCGATCATTGCTTCCGTCAGCCCCAGCAGCGACGCGCAGTCGCTCTCGATGCGATGTCGCAGTGAAAGTTCCTCACGGGCGGCAAGGATGCAGATTCCGTGGTCGCCGAGGGTCCCGCTGACGATGACGTGGTCGCCTGGCTGTGCGGCGGTGGCGCTCGGCGCCGGATCGGCGAAGCGCTGGCCGACGCCGGTGGTTGTGATGAAGATGCCGTCCGCGGCGGCTCGCCCGACGACCTTGGTGTCGCCGGTGATGACGTGAACGCCGTCGGCGTCGCAGGCCTGCCGGATGGACCGGACGATCCTGCGCAGGTCGTCGATCGCAAACCCCTCCTGGATGATCATCGACACTGACATCCAGCGAGGCCGCGCGCCGCGCATGGCGACGTCGTTGATGGTGCCGCAGGCGGCGAGTTTGCCGATGTCTCCGCCGGGGAAGAAGAGGGGTTTGACGGTGAAGCCGTCGGTGGAGATGGCGAGGCGGCCGTCGTCGATGAGCGCGGCATCCTCGAGGTCGGTCTCGGTCATGACATCGGAGGCGGCCAGCAGTTCATCGACGATCAGATCGTGCATGAGCCGCCCGCCACCGCCATGCCCGAGGGTGATGATGTCGTTGGGGGAGGGGGTCATGCTCTCCTCCCACCCCGGTTTATGCGGAGTCGCCCGTCGGAGATGGTCGAGAAGTTGCCGAGCAACTCATGATATCTATCGCAGATCACGCGGGCAGTGATTTCCGATTGTTCCTCAGGGGTGAGATCAAGGTCGCGAACGAGCAATATGCCAGGATGTTCCAGACCCTCGACGAAGATCAGTGCGGAGAGTCTTCGGTCGTAGGTCACCAGCAGGCGCCCCTGGTCAAGTGCGATTGCTATCACGTCGGGGTCCGGGGCGTTCGCTTTGATCTCGAGCATGTGTTCAACGTCTACTCCCATGCTCTCGAGGACACGCTTAGTCCTGTAACCGACACACGCATCAAGTAAGACTCGCATTTGTAGCCTTACCGGTCACGGCATAGATCGGGGTTTCGTCGAGGACCTGGGCCGCGTAGAAGAACGCCGCACGGATGTCCTCAGATTCGAGTACGGGGAGATCCTCCAGCAGTTCCTCCTCCGTGGCTCCCGCGCCGAGCATCTCGAGGATATGCTGCACGGTAATCCGCATTCCTCGGATGCAGGGCTGACCGACCATCATCTCAGGATCGACGGTGATCCGCTTGAGCAGTTCTTCATGGCTCATGTTCTCCCAACTCCTCTCTTCATCTTCTGACAGGAGTATACCACACGCGCTGCACCATCCACCACCGCCCCCGGGTTATCCCTCGTACTTGAACACCGCCGCGCAGGCGCCCTCGGAACTGACCATGCACGGGCCGAGCGGGTGCTCTGGAGTGCAGGCCGCGCCGAATGCCGGACACTCCGGCGGGCGGATCGCCCCGCGCAGCACGTCGCCGCAGCGGCAGGCCGGGTGCTCGCGGCTCTCCGGAAGCTCGATCCCGAAGCGCGCGAGGGCGTCGAAATCCGCGTATTCCTCGCGCAGCGCAAGCCCGCCCTCGGGGATCACGCCGAGCCCGCGCCACTCCGAATCCGTCGGCTCAAAGACCTCATCGAGCGCAGCGAGCGCCTTCGGATTCCCATCCTCGCTCACCGCGCCGGGATACTCGTTCTCTACCTCCGCGCGGCCGTTCGCAAGCTGCTTCACGAGCGCCAGCACGCCGCGCAGGATCTGGTCCGGCTCGAAGCCGGCCACGACGCACGGGACCTTATACTCCGCCACGAAGTCTCGGTACGCGCCCGCGCCGATGATCGTGCTGACATGGCCGGGCGCGAGCAGACCGTGCACCGAGACGTCCTCCGCGGCCATCAGCGCCGCCAGCGCCGGGATCAACCGCTTGTGGGCGCTCATGATGCTGAAGTTCGAGAGATCGCGGCGCTTCGCCTCGCGCACAGCCACGGCCACGCCCGGCACTGTCGTCTCAAAGCCCACGCCCAGCAGCACGACCTCTCCGTCGGTCTGCTCGGCAAGATCCACCGCCTCCATCGGGGAGAAGAAGACCGTCACGTTCGCGCCGCGCGCCCGCTCGTGAGCCAGTGTGGACTCGCTGCCCGGCACACGCACCATGTCGCCGAAGGTGGCGATCGTGACGCCGGGTTGCTTTGCAAGCTCCAGCGCCGCATCGATCTCCCCCGCGGAGGTCACGCAGACCGGACAACCGGGCCCGCTCAGAAGCTGCACGTGCGTCGGAATCATCTGCGCGAGGCCGTAGCGCGCGAACTGGTGGGCGTGTGTGCCGCAGACCTCCATCAGCGTGGCAGGATGCTCGGCCACCTCGCCGATCTCCCCGGCAAGGGATCGGCACCTCGCGACCAATTCGTCACGCGTGTTCAAAGCATGCCCACCTCCCGCAGCATCGCGAGGGTCTCAAGCGCGTACTCTTCATCGACCTTCGTGATCGCAAAGCCGGCGTGTACGAGCACGTAGTCGCCGACCTGGAGGTCGTCGATCAGGTCGGTGCTCGCGGTGGAGCGGTTGCCGCCAAGCTCCACGGTCGCCACGTTCTCCTCGATCTCAACGACTTTCGACGGTATTGCGACACACATTACTGCCACCTCGCCTGCGCGACCGCGGCCTGTCCCAGCGCGACGCATCCATCGCCCGGCGGGGTGGCCGTGTGCATGATTGCCTTCAGGTTCCTGCGCTCAAGTTCGCCCATCAGATCCTCCAGCACAATACGGTTCTGAAACGTTCCACCGGACAGCGCTACCAGGTCGAGCCCGCGTGCCCGGGCCGTCATCTCGGCCGCTTGCGCCAGCATCGCCACGAAGCTCGCGTGGAAGCGGGCGGCGATCTCCGACTGCGCGACACCCGCCTGGATATCTTCGACCATCGCCCTGAACGTCGGCGTCGGGTCGAGGATCAGGGTGTCGTCTTCATCGTCGAGCGCGTATGCGTAAGGGTTCGGTGCTTGCGGCCGGATCGCCTCTGCTGACCTCCCCCGCACTCGTAGACGACACTCGGGCACCCCCTCCGTCCCGGAGGGGGCATGCGACGAGTTGCCGGGTGAGCGGCCAGCAGTCGTACTGCCGCTAACGTTCGTGTGCTCCCCCCCTCCGGCACGGAGAGAGGGCTGGGAGGTGAGGCCGGGGCCCGCCAACGCCTCCAGCTTCATCGGCGCCTGCGCCTCGTACTCAACGCGCTGGTAGAGTCCGATCAGGGCCGCCACGGCGTCGAAGAGCCGCCCCGCTGAGGAGGCCATCGGCGCATTCACCCCACGCTCGATCATCTCCTCAAGCGTCCGCCATGCCTCAATGTCCATCTGCTCGACGAACGGGATCGCAAGCTCCTCGTGAAAGCCCGGCCCGAACGCTTCCTGCAGCCACGCGGCCGCGACCCGCCACGGCTCGTGGATCGCCGCCTCGCCGCCCGGAAGCCGGATCGTGCGCAGGTGCCCGGCGCGCTCGTAGTCGGCCGCGTCGCCCACCAGCAACTCGCAACCCCAGATGGTGCCGTCCGCCCCGTAGCCCGTCCCGTCGCAGATGAGGCCCACCGCGGGGCCGCGCGTGCGGTTGTCGGCCAGCACCGCCGCGAGGTGCGCGTGGTGGTGCTGCACGCGCTCAAGCGGCATTCCAGCGTCCGCCGCAAGCTCTTCGGCGTAGCGGGTGGAGAGAAAGTCCGGATGCAGGTCGCAGGCCAGCCCCTCCGGCTCCACCTGCAGGAGCATCTTGAAATGATCGATCGAGCGCTCAAAGTACTCCAGCGTCTCCAGCGAGTCGAGGTCGCCGATGTGCTGGCTGAGGAACGCGTTCGTCCCGCGCGTGATGCAGAACGCGTTCTTGAGATGCCCCCCGACGGCGAGGATGGTGGGGGGGGGCGTATGTCGTTGGAGAGGCCGGACCCCGCTCCGGCCTGTGTCGGGTTCGCCGTTCCGTGGCACGGGCGTCTCGCCCGTGCGGTGTTCATCGTCCGAACGGCCCCCGGCGAGGGCGCCGGGGCCACAACTCCAACGGCTGACAGCCGCCAGCCGCACCGGAAACGGAACGTACCCCCTGCTCCTCCGCATCATCACCGGGCCACGGTCGGTCGGGCGGATGACCGAGTCATCGCAGCCGATGAAGATGCGCCGGTCGTGCAGCAGAAAGCCATCCGCGATCTCGCCGAGACGCTCGATCGCCTCATCATTGTCCGTCGCCAGCGGCTCGTCGCTCAGATTCCCCGAGGTCATCACCAGCGCCCTGACATCCAGTCCGTCGAAGAGCAGCATGTGCAGCGGCGTGTAGGGCAGCATCACGCCGTATGTCGCGGTGTCAGGCGCGACCGATTCCGCGAGCGGCTCATTCCCGCGCTTGTCCACCAGCACGATCGGCGCCTCCGGACCGGTCAGAAGCGTCTCCGCGGCCTCCGGGACCTCGGCGAAGCCGCGAATCGCCTCAGTATCCGGCGCCATCACCGCCAGCGGCCTGGCTTCTCGGTGCTTTCGGGCGCGAAGCCTGCGGACCGCCGCGTCGTCATCCGCGTCACACGCGAGGTGGAAGCCTCCGAGGCCCTTCACCGCCACGATCTTCCCGTCGCGCAGGAGGTCCTGCGCGGCGGCGAAAGCGTCGGGGCCTTCGACGCTTCTCTCTCCCGACACAAACTCCACTCCCGGCCCACACTCAGGACAGCAGACGGGTTGAGCATGGTAACGCCGGTCCTCGATGTCCTCATACTCGGCTCTGCACGCCTCGCACATCGCAAACTCGCCCATCGACGTCTTCGGGCGGTCGTAGGGCACTTCCTCGACGATCGTGAACCGCGGGCCGCAGTTGGTGCAGTTCACAAAAGGATGTGCGAAGTGCCGGTCGGCCGGATCCCGCAGTTCCCTCGCGCAGTCGGCGCAGATCGCCACGTCCGGGGAGACGTAGATCTCGCCCTCCGAGCCGCCGCGGCTTGGGACGATCGCGAACGCCTCGTCACCGAGGGGATCAAGCTCTTCGACCTCGACGCTCTCGATGACAGCGATCGGCGGGGCGTCCGTTTCAATCCGCCGCACGAATTCCTCGACCTCCGACGGGGGGCCCTCGATCTCCACCTCAAGCCCGCCCGCGACGTTCAGCGCGGTGCCTGTCAGCCCGAGGTCGCGCGCAAGGCGATGCACGTGCGGGCGAAAGCCGACGCCCTGCACGATGCCCTCGACCGCCACGCGGCGGCGGATCGTTGTCTCCAGTCCCGGTGTATCAGTCATAATTCACCTTTGCGGTGAAGAATAATCTCCACTCTCTGATACGCTGATGATAGCCCAGGTGTTCATCAAGTCAAGCCGGGATTCGGGCAATCTTTCCTGACGCGGATGAAGGAGGCGCTCACCTCCGCGGAGAAATGTCGCAAGGTAGTGTGGCCGCACAAATACTCCAACCCCCGTTGGGAGCTTTGCATATGCCAAGAGACATGGACGTACTGCCGCTTTTCGACAAAAGCGAGATCACGTTCCCGTCGATCCCGCGTTTCATCTACGAGGGCGACCTCGGTGCCGAGATTGAGTCGGGCCGGCTTTCGAAGGATGACGCGGTGAACATGCTCGACGCCATGCTGGCCATCCGAAGTTTCGAAGAGACCGTCGCGCAGATGAAGAAGGGGCGTTACAAGCCCGTCCCCGGCTTCAAGTTCATCGGCGCAACGCACCTCTCCATCGGCCAGGAGGCAACCGCGGTCGGGGCCGTTTCGGCAATCGCGCCGGACGACTACATCACCAGCACCCACCGAGGACACGGCCACTCCATCGCCAAGGGCTTCTACTGGCTGCAGGGCCGCACCTCCGAAGACGAGTTGCTGGCCTTCATCGAAGACTACGCCGACCCCGATGACTACGACAGCCTCCAGGAATGCGCGCTGCAGGTTCACCTGAACCGCACCATGGCCGAACTGATGGGCAAGGAAGAGGGATACTGCCACGGTCGCGGGGGAGGCATGCACATCGCGGACTTCCACGCCGGCCACCTCGGCGCCAACGCGATCGTCGGTGGCAGCTACGCCATCGCCGCCGGCGCGGCGATGGGCGCGGACATGCTCGGCCTCGACCGCGTCGTCCTCTGCTTCGTCGGCGACGGCGCCACGAACAACGGCATCGCCCATGAGGCGTACAACTGGGCCTGCCAGGAGCAGTTCGAGGACGGCGTCCCCGTGGTCTTCCTGGTGGAGAACAATCAGTACGGCATGACCGGCCAGCAGGTCGGCGAAGTGACCGGCATCGAGGATCTCGCGCAGCGCGGCGCCGGCTACAACGACGTCAACATGCACGCCGAGGTCCTCAACGGCATGGACGCCTGTGCCGTCCATGATGCCGTCCGTCGGGGCGTCGAGCGCTGCCGTGGCGGAGCGGGGCCGGTGCTGCTTGAGAGCAAGACCTACCGCTACATGGGCCACTCGCTCTCGGATGATTGCACCGCGTACCGCAGTGAGACCGAAGAGCAGGCGTGGGAGGACATCGACCCGATCGACCACCTCAAGCGCGCCCTCGTCGAGTACGACGTGCTCAGCGATGATGAGGTAGTGGAACACTGCCGGCGAATGAGCCAGCGGATCGAAAACGCCACGGTGTGGGCGGTCGAGGGCACCGACCCCGACCCCTCAGAGATCTACCGGGGACTCTTCACCGAAAGCACCTCTGAGGACATCGGTGACGAGTGGGAGACCTCCGCCGAGGAACTGCTCGAGGAGCCGACGTACACCCGGCGCGACCGGCAGGGCCGGATTCTCTACCGCCACGCGGTCGCCGAGGCGCTGATGGAGGAGATGCTCCGCGATCGCCGCGTGATTCTCTACGGCGAGGACGTCGCGGACTACGGAGGCGCGTTCGGCGCCACGCGCGGCCTGATGGGCATCTTCGGCCGCGATCGCGTCTTCAACGCGCCGATCTCGGAGGCTGCGATCGTCGGCACCGCCGCCGGCGCGTCGATGGTCGGCATGCGGCCGGTCGCGGAGATCATGTACATCGACTTCATCCTGATGACGATGGATCAGACCGGCAACCAGCTTGCCAAGAACCGCTACATGTTCGGCGGCAAGGCCACGCTGCCGGCCGTGATCCGCACCACCATCGGCGGCGGCAAGGGCTACGCCGGCCAGCATTCGCAGTCGCTGGAGGCCATCGTGACGCAGATACCCGGCCTGAAGGTGGTCGCTCCGGCGACGCCCTTCGACTGCAAGGGCCTGCTGAAAGCCTCGATCCGTGACGACAATCCGGTCATCTTCATCGAGCACCAGCACTGCTACACAGACAAGGGCGAGGTGCCGGAGGACGATTACGTGATCCCGCTGGGCGAGGCGGCGGTGGCCCGCGAGGGCACCGACGTCACCGTCGTCGCATACAGCTACATGATGCTGCGCACGCTCGAGGCCGCCGAGGCGCTCGAGGAGGAGGGTATCAGCGTCGAGGTCGTCGATCCGCGCACGCTGATCCCGCTCGACGAGGAGACCATCGCCGAGTCAGTGAACAAGACCGGCAGGGCTCTCGTGGTGCAGCAGGCGCCGTACACCGGCTGTTTCGGCGAGCACATCGCCCATCGGATCATGGAGCGCTCCTGGGATGCGCTGGAGGCGCCGGTGGCGATCGTTGCATCGCATGACGTCCCGCCGCCGATGGCCGCGCCGCTTGAGAATGAGAACATCCCGTCGGTCGAGAAGATCGCCGATCGCATCCGCGAGATTGTGAACGGCTGATCCGGCCGCGCTTTTTCGGTCCGACATATCCCCGCGCGCGGCCGCACCGGCCGCGCGCGGATGCACTTAGCCTGGCGCGTCGAGGCTTACGCGCTCCACACATGCCGGAGAGGTGAGGTCACGTGAAAATCGGCGTCTGGGGCCACCCATGCGACGAGTTCCCTGAGGGCCACGACAGCGTCGATGAGATGGCTCGCCGACTCGAGACGCTCCGCGAGGGCGGTGTCAGCCAGTATTTCGCCTGCGTCGCGATCGCGGGGCGGCACTACTTCGCGTCAGAGGTCCTCGGGGAGCCCGAGCGCGACCTCCTCGCGCCTCTCATTGAGGCCGGGCGGCGCTGCGGCGTCGAGATTCGCCCCGTGCTGGGACTGGGAGGCAGGCTCGGGGTCGGCCGCGGCCTCTACCAGCCGCCGCTTGATCACAGCGATGCGCCTGAATGGGCGCTGGACTGGCCATGCGCGGCGTGGGGGGAGAATCACGAGCGCTCCGTGCTTGTCGCGGACGAGTTGCTCGGCCATGCCCCGGGTGGACTACACATCGACTACGCCCGCTTCCCCAACGCTGAGGTGCTGCGCGAGAACCCCTGCGCGTGCGCTCGCTGCCAGCGGGCCCGACTCCGCTGGCTCGGTAAGCCCTACCCTGAACCCCACGATATGCGCAAGCCCGGGGTGGTGTACAAGGAGATGCAGATGCGCATGGAGTTCGTGCGCGCATTCGTCGAAGCCATGCGGGGGATCACCGACCACCATGACGCCGACCTTTCCGCGGCTGTGCGCGGCCACTACTACGAAGATGCGCTGGAGGAGGGGCAGGACTGGGCGGACTGGTGTGCCGATGGACTGCTGGACATGGTCTGCCCGCTCTCATTCACGCTTTCCTTCGGGGCATTCGCCAGGCTCGTGGCTCAGCACAGGCGGCTTGTCGTAGACTCGCCGGTCGAGTGGATGGAGGGGATCGGCCTGCGCACTTCAAGCGGCAGGCTCGACTTCGACGCATTTGAGCGGCAGGTGGTCTTCAGTGACAGAGCGGGCTCAGCCGGGGTTTGCATCGCCGACGCCGCGGCACTCGGCGAGGACGAACTGAGGCTGCTGGGCGAACTTGCGGCAGGCTGAATTCGTCGGTGACAGTGAAAGGGCCGCAAGGTCGCTTCGCCGATTCCTCGATCTTCGCGATTGACTTTGGGTGTATCCTGAGATTGTAGGCGCCGCAGCAGCGTTCAGCAAGGAACCCGGACTCCGGGCGCCCCCGCCCGGAGAGTCGTCTTA
>JBNJEK010000090.1:0-15191 GCA_051745855.1 Armatimonadota bacterium | reverse complement strand
CAGCATCTCCGTATTCGCGTCGTGAGGTGGCAACGTGGGCCATTGTACGACCGCGAGGCGGGGGCGTCAAGCGCACCCCGTCTCAGACGCGATATCCTCGGGTTGACGCGAATCAACGCGTCACGTAGATGCGGTTGTCATCGTTCGTGGCGATGATGAGTTGATCGGAGCCCACACCGAGAACGTCGCCGCTCGCGAAGCCGTCGTGGCGGGTCAGAATCGGCCAGGGGCGGATGTCACACTTGATGCAGGCCGGAAGCTCGTGGACATTGATGAAGCATCCCGGCCCGCCTGTGCCCTGATCCGCAGCCAGGAGCAACTCACACTTGCCATCGCCGTCGCGGTCGCCCAGCGCGGCCGCGTCGAGTTCGCTGAAGAAAAGATCGCCCGTCGCGATGGGCGGCTGCGGAACTGCGTCCCACCCGATTGCAAAGCCTCCGGCCACGCCTGCGTTATCCCCGACGGGACTATCCGGGCGCTCGGCGTTGTAGATGTAGACCTCGCTGCCCACGCCGCCCGCACAGTCGATCATGACGATTTCGTCCTTCTCGTCACCCAGCACATCACCCACCAGAAACGCATCGTGTCGCGTGGTGTCGTCGGTGTAGCGCGTTCCGCGGAAGTCCCAGGCGATCCTGAATGCCAGGAGGCCTTCGCCATGCGCGTCGTACACCCGGATCGCGTCATCGGAGCGGTCCGCGACGAGGATCTCAGGCTGGTCGTCACCGACGACATCGCCGACCGCGAGGCCGTCGAAGTGGTCGAAGACCGCCGGGAAGCTGTAAAGCTGCTGGCCGCTGAAGGTGTATATGTTGATCATGCCACCGTGGTCATCGGAGGCAACCACGATCTGCTCGTGGCCGGTGCCCCAGACATCACCCACCGCAATTCGATCGTAGTGGTTGAAGAATGCCTCGAACGAGTTGAGCAGCAAGCCGTCGCCGTCGTAGATTCGGAACAAGCCATTGTTGCCGGACGCGTCGTCATCGCAGGCGGTGATGATCTCATCGCGCGAGTCGCCGATAACGTTGCCGACCGCGATGTCATCCCAGTGGGTGAAGCGCGCGTCGAATGTCCGGGTGATATCCGGCTCAAACTCGATATGCCACCGTATCCCGTAGTGGCCCTCGTCACCGCCATCGAGGACCACCGTCGGCATGTCACGCGCCACACCCTGCCCGGCCCACGCCGCCAGATCATCGTGGTGATAGCCGACTGTGGCGTCCGCGATGCGATCATCTTCGCCGCCCAGCGCCCAGTCCATCACGTTCAGGAAGAGCGTCAGGGGCAGCGTCATGATCTCCAGCACGATGTCGTCGGTCCAGTCCGCACCCATCTCCCACATCGTGTCTGCGTCCGGGCGGTCCGCCAGGGCTGCATCGACGGCCCCGGTCACGGCCGCTGCGGTCTGCTCGGCGTAGTACTCCGCGATTCGGCGGCGCGTGCTCGGAGGCCAGTCGTCACTCTCCATTGCCAGCACTGTGAAGCCGATCACCGCACCATCCGTCAGTTCCCCCTCAAAGACCACTCGCTGGTGATCGGGAAAGCGGCGGTTCTCGCGGTCGTCAACATCGCTGAACACGTAAGGCGTGCCCGATGACCATGCGGCCGGCTCGCGGTCCGCAGCATATCCGGTGATTATGAAGTACGGTTCATCGGAGTCGGTGCCCCGGTCCCACTGCGACTCGCTGACGCAGTAGACCGAGTCCACAAGTACCCTCGCGTATACCGGCCCCTCGATCGGCACCATCTCGTCCGCGGGCACCTGCCCGTGCTCCTCGACGTCAACCGGCTGCTCGGTGCCGGTCTCAGGCTGCGGCTCCATGTCCTGAGTGGCCGAACCCTCGGCCGTCGGACCGGTGTCCTCCTCAGGCTCCGCCTGGAACTCAGGCTGCTGGTCGACAGGCGTGAATGTCTCCCAGTCAATGACCGAAACCTGCTCGAGGCGCTCAAGCTCCGTCCCCTCCGCACTGACGATGCGCAGGTCGATGACGTAGTCGCCCTCGGTGCCCACGGTCACCGTCCATTGCTCCGGCTGCTCGATCTCAAGCGGGCCCTCGCGGAAGGTGTCCGGGTTTGCGGCTCCGGCGCTGCGCAGGCCGCCCATGTTGCTGCCCTCGGCATCACGGACGGTGGCTTCGACCCAGTTCATCTCGCGATCGAAGCGCGTGAAGTCGGCCGTCAGCGTCACCTCCACGGTCTGTCCGGGCGCCACATCGAACCTGTAGCAGTCCCACTCGTCGTCATCGCCAACACTGCCCCGGATCTGTCCCGGCTGCACCTCCAGCGCCCGGTGTCGAGGCTCCGGAGCATCGACACCCTGGCCGGCATCATCCTGCGGAATGACGTGCAGGGCGAAGTGATACGGTCCTTCATCGTACGCGATCAGATACCAGGTTCGTTCGCCATGTTCGGAGGGAGTGAGATACGTCACCTCGTTCTGCCCCTCGGGCCGCAGTCCTGCAAGCCCGGAGCCTTCATGGTCGCGGAGCCGCAGTTCCACGCTTTCGCCGCCCGCCACATCCGCCATGACCACGTGAATGATGTCGCCGCCCTGAACCGGGAACGCGTAGGCATCGTACTCGTCATCATCACCCAGCAGTCCCTCGACTTCCCCGGGGGCGATTGTGAGGGCGTTGTCGCGGTCGGCCGGTGCGTCCTGCCCCTGGCCGGCATCGTCCTGTGGCATCAGATCAAGCGCAAACCGGTAGGCGCCTTCGCCGGTTACCTCCAGGTGCCAGGTCCGCTCGCCAAGCTCGACCGGCGTCACTACGACCACCCGGGGCTCACCCTCGGCCGTCAGCGACGCGAGTCCGGCCCCGTCACCACTCTGAAGACCGATCTGCAGGTCGGGGTCTGCCTCAGCCTCCACCGCCTCGACCGTTACGACATTGCCACCGTGCACCGTGAAAGCGTAGTAGTCAGCCTCATCATCCCCGGGGAGTTCGCCAACATGCGTCCCGGCAGCGATCAGTTCTGCATCCTGCCGGGTGTTATTGGGCTCCACGTCAGCGAATACTGGAGAAGTCACGACAGACAGCAGGTAGATAACCAGCGCCACGGAGAGGACACTTCTGAAGCCCTGACTGTTCATTGGCTCCCGCCTCCCGGTTGTCGCAGCGTTCATAGTCACCCGAAGACAACTTTATCTATATCATACCGCGAAATGCCCGTTAAATCACGCAATATTACGAGTTACTTAATGAATAACTTCGAGAGGAACAGAACGGGGCGCGAGGTACGGTTGGTGGGGGGCACACTGGCGGAAGATCAACGCAGGTGGAAGATCAGCACTCCCGGGAGATCAGTCGGGCTGCTTCGTGAAGGTCCCCACACCTGCGCTGGGCGTTGCCATCACGCCTGACAAGGATCGCCGGGATGCCGGCCGCCTCCGCGCCCTGCACATCGGCGACGGGGTTGTCACCGACCATCCACACCTCGTCAGGCTCGCCCGCCGCCCGCAGGCCGATCGCGTAGGCCTCAGGATGCGGCTTCTCGTAGCCGATCAGAGCCGACGAGATCACGTCCTCGAAGAGCGGCAGGAGGCCGAGTTCGCGCACGAGATTCGGCAGTTCCGGGACGTGGTTGGAGAGGATCACGTGGCGCCAGCCAGCCTCTCGGAGAGTCTCCAACGTGGGGACGGTGTCATCGAAAAGGGCGAACGAGGTCGCGTCGGTGTATATGATCCGCGTGGATCTTGCGAGCGCCTCCGCCTCGTCCGCGTCGAATCCAAGGTCGCGGAAGACCCACGCGAGGTGTCCGCAAAGTGCCGCCCACCAGCGATCGGGGCGGTTGAGGTGCGGATGCTCGATCTCAGGAGAATTCCAGGGGAATCCGGGCTTGATCCGCGGGTGGATATCATCGCGGCAGCAGCCATGCCCCGGCGAGTGACGGTCCAGCGCCTCGAGCAGCGCCCCGCTCCAGACGCCCTCGCGCCACGCGAGTGTGCCGTCGAAGTCCCAGAGAATCACGCGATTCATGGCCAGGGCTACCCGTACGCGCGGATCTCGAACACCCGCGCCTCGTCCACACCGTTGGTCGCCTCGCAGGTTACGCGCACCCTGGTGCCGGTGAGACATTCAAAGTTGTGCACGCGGCGGCGCTGGTAGTTGCCGTGCACATGCGCGACCTCCACCCATTTGTCGCCGCACTCGACCGCGACGGTGTAATCGCGGACGGTCTCCGGCTGCGGGCCGCGTGTGATCTTCTCGTTGAAGCGCTCGGAGTGCGTTAACGTCAGCGGCCGCTCAAAGCCGGTGTCGAAGACGATCTGCACCTCGCGGAGTTCCTGCGGTTCGCTCCAGCTCAGTTCGATGTGCTGCGGGAGGTCGGCTCCCGGCTCGGATCGCCACTGATGATCATCGCCGTGGCGGTGCCGGGTCACCCCGGAGAGCACCTTCGCGGGCTCACAGTCAGCAGCATGGCTGGACGCAGTCACGGTGGCTGCACGCGCGAGGTCGTCGGGGTCCTCCGCGGGCAGCTCAGGGATGAAGTGGTCGGCGCGCAGAAGCTGTTGCTGGATGCAGACGATGTCCTCGTCGCTGAGATCACGCGGGAGGCACAAAAAGTCCACGCAACGCGCCGCCGCGACTCCGACTGCCTGGCCCATCGCGGCGCCGGTGGCGGCCACGCGGGTCGAGCCCATCGCCATGTGCGTGCAGCTCGCGCAGCGCCCGGCCATGAAGAGATTCGGCACGTTACGCGAGTAGAGGGCGCTGAGCGGGATGGAGTAGACGTCCTCGGATTTGCGATGCCACGACGGCCGCTCCGGGGAGTAGATACCCGCGGGCGGGTGTGTGTCGATCGACCAGCCACCGTGTGCGACGCGATCATCGAAGACGGTCTGTTCAAGGATGTGATTCTCGGTGAGGATCGTCGGGCCCATCAGCCGGCGGGATTCGCGCTTGGCCGGCAGCACGCCGAACCATCGGAGAGCCCAGTTCTCCGCCCCGTAGTCGCCGTGGTTCTTGATGTGATCCCAGACGCCGAAAAGGCATGCGAGCAACTCCTGGCGGATCTGATCCTGGTCTTTGATCATATCAAGCTCGCCGCCCCACTCGATCCACCAGAAGCCGTGGCGGATCTCACCGGGCTTGCGGAAGGGAAGGTCGTCATCGGATTCGAACTTGCGCGCCCAGTTCGGCGGCGTGAACTCCACGGGAGCGCCGGTGTCCTCCGCGATCCACATCAGCGAGCAGCCCATCGTTTTGTCGTCGGGGCCCTCAGCATCCGGCTCGTCGAACTCGGCCGGGCCCTCGCGCCCGATGCGGAAGTCTGCGCCGGCCTCCGCCCCGAGGTTCCCGTCGCCGGTGCAGTCGATGAAGAGTTCAGCGGTGATCGTGAGTTCTTCTTCGGTCCACGGGCGGGCGCAGGTGATCGCGCCGATGCTGTTGCCTCCGGTCATCGCGGCGGAGACCACGGATGTGTTGAGCAGCACGCGCAGGTTCCGCTCGCGTCGCGCCCACTCCTCGAGGATGATGTCCCACATGGAGTTGGATCGCTGGGGATTGCGCACGGCGTCTTCGAGCCGCATCTCCTCGAGGATCCCGCCCTCGCGCGCGTGCGGACGGCCGCCAGAGCAATCGGCGCCGGTTGCGTGAACGCGGACCTCCGAGGAAGTGTTGCCGCCGAGCATGGGGCGATCCTGGATAAGTATCACGTCGGCGCCGGCCCGCGCCGCGGAGATCGCCGCGCAAGCGCCGGCGAGACCGCCGCCGGCCACGACCACTTCAGCTTCAAGACTTCGCCTTGTCATTATCTGCCTCCCGGAATACCGCGCTCCACGCGCTGCCCCCTGATCGACGGCAATCGCCTACCTTGCAGCAGCACATTTCCACACAGCCAGAGGCCGGACCTCCATTTTCTCTGCTCGTCCCCGGTGGGACAATATCCGGTGTCGAAGTAACATGTTTGAAGATCAAATTGAATACATCCTCGGGGATTTGTTGACACGGGTTTTACATAACAGGATAATTCTCGCCAACTGCTCGCGGTGAGACGTGAGGAAATGAGGTCCAGGTCATGAGATACGCGGCTATCGCCGTTCTCGCAGCGATCGCGGTCCCTGCGCAAGCGCTCTGGGTGGAGGTGGACACGCTCGAGGCCCCGTGCCGCGCGGCCGGGATCAACGTCACCTTCAACACCGGCGACTTTCTCCCCGACGGGCGTAACGGTTGGGTGGCCGGCACCTATCGGGCGGAGGGCGGTGAGCGGATTGCGATCCTGCGCACCACCGACGGCAGGCGATCGTGGAATGTCACGTGGACGGACATCAGTGGAGCGTCCGCAAGGGCTATCAGTTTCGTGGATGCCAACCACGGCTGGCTGCTCGCCGGAAGCCAGGAGATCTACCGCACGGAGGACGGCGGGCGCACGTGGCTGAGGGAAGAGATTATCGGCGGTTCGTGGCTGCTGCGCAATCTGCAGATGATCGACGCCACTCACGGCTTCGCCTCCGGCGCGGTCTTCGACCGCCGGGCGATCACGATCATGGCGTATGATGCGGCCGACCGGAGTTGGGAGCAGATCGGCTTCGATCCGCCTGGCTCACTGCTGGGACTGGCCGCGCGAGCGCCATTCCGTGTGTGGGCTGCGGGGCTGACCGTCGAGGGCACGCATATCGCCCGGCGCTGGCGTGAGGGCGACGCGCGCTGGGAGGCAATGTCGATACCCTCGTCGGTGCGGGCCTTGTCGTTCGTCAGCGACACGCGCGGATACGCCGCCTGCACCGCGGGGCGCGTGTTCGAGACCTCTAACGGGGGCGCGAGTTGGCGAGAGAAGATCACGCCCGTGTTGTCAGACCTGACTGATCTGCGCTTCACCTCACACGCTGAAGGCGTAGCGCTGTCTGAACAGGGCAATCTGCTGCTGGTGACCACCAACCGCGGCGATAGTTGGGCAGTGGAGCGTACGCCGGATGGCGCACACACGCTGCTGTGGGATGGCACGAATCATCTTGTGCTCACCACGACCGGACTCTATCAGCGGCAGGAGATAACGCGGGTCGGACCGATCGTGGTGGAGCGGCCGCAGCTCGCGCGGGTGCTGGACCTGGCTATCGCGCTTCCCGAAGAGCACACCTGGCGTGACGCCACGGAGCTTGACGAGCCCTTCCCCGAGAACGCCTTCCGCGGCCGGGGTCTGCGGCGCGTGACCGGAGCCTGTTTCCTCGACGACGGCCGGCACGGCTGGATCACGGGCGTCGAGGCTCGAAACATCCGCGCGGTCCTGCGCACGACCAACGGCGGGCTCACCTGGGAGCTTCTCGACCGAACCGGCCTGCCGGAGACTATCAGAGGGCTTCACTTCGTCGATGCGAACAACGGCTGGGCGTTCGGGAGCGGTCCGTTCTTTGTCCGCACGCGGGATGGGGGCCAGACATGGGAGCCGGAGACACTTGTCTCCGCGCCGCCGACCGGTGTGATCACGCAGTTTGAGATGTTTGACGCGAATCGCGGCATGGCCGTCCTCCACGTCGACGGGGCCGCCAACGACGCGCTGATCGAACGCAGCGCGGCAGACGGTCGATGGCGGCAGGTCGGGGCCGTGACACCGTTCAGCAAGCTGGCCACCCACCCCTCGGGTCTGTTCTGGGTGGGCGTCTCCCCCGGGCGCCTCGAAGCCGGCTCCGATCCTGACAGTCTTACCACTATCCAGAGCGAGATGCTGCCCCACACATTCAGGAAGCTTATGCTCCACGACAGCCGGAATGGTTGGGCGCTGTTTGTGCGCTCGACCCAACTCCAGCGCACGACCAATGGAGGCGAAGACTGGCAGCAGATGATGATCGACCACGACCCGGCCAACTACGTGGTGGATGGCGCGCTGGCCGGCCGGGATCACTGCTACGTGCTCACGCGCCTCGGGCGGGTCATGGAGACGCGCGATGGCGGCGCCGAGTGGGACACGCTCCACGATCTGGGCGAGCCGATTGATCCCGAGTGGAGTTCAATCCATCTCTTCGATGACCACCTCTACGTCTTCACGCCGGGCCAGTGCTGGACGACCGTCCCGGCGCGGGAACCGGCGGAGATACGGGACATAGGCGAACTGCGTCGGCCGGTGATGGCGGACCGACTGCTGAGTTGGTCTGAGGAAAGTGCGTGGGGCGGTGATGGTGTGTCGCATTCGCCGGGGCGCATCGGTCAGGAGGCCGTCTTCCGGGTGCGGTGGGACCCTCGCAACAGCAAGTCACCGGGCAGGCTGATGTTGCAGATGCGTCTGCCCGCCTCTGCCGGGGCAATACCACTCCTGGCGCGGCTGCGTCCCGCGGACTGGTGGGCGACGCATGAGACCGGCACGGGCGATTGGGGCGTCGGCTTTACTCCGAGCATCGCCGGGCGTTACGAATATCGCTTCTTCGGGACGAATGAGGATGGTGAGGAGGTCGTCGGCGAACCGACGGAGTGGAGCACCTGGACCGTGGAATGAGCCGTTGCCGTCGTTGCTTTTGTTGCTGCCGTCGCTGCCGTTGCTTTCGTTGCCGCCGTGTCACCAGTATCCTTCCATCGAGCGGGCGTGGCGATGGAGGAAGTCTACGTTTTCGAGGACCTTGCCGGTGCCCATGGCGACGCAGGAGATCGGGTCGTCGGCGATGCGCACGGGAATCCCGGTCTCAAGTTCCAGCAGCCTGTCAAGGCCGTGCAGGAGTGCGCCGCCTCCGGTGAGGTAGATGCCGCGCTCGATGATGTCCGAGGACAGTTCCGGCGGCGTCCGCTCGAGGAGGCTCTTGACGGCCTCCACGACAGCGGAGACACATTCGGCGATCGCCGAGCGGATCTCGATGGAGCTGACGGAGACGGTCTTCGGGAGGCCGCTGACGACGTCGCGGCCGCGCACCTCGACCTCGCGCTCATCCTCGAACTCGTACGCGGAGCCGATCTGGATCTTGATACTCTCCGCAGTCCGCTCGCCGATGTCGAGGTTGTATACGCGCTTGATGTGCCGGATGATCGATTCATCGAGGTGGTTGCCGCCGAGGCGCAGAGAGTCGCTGACGACGATGCCGCCCAGTGAGATGACGGCAACGTCGGTGGTGCCTCCGCCTATGTCCACGACCATGTTCCCCCCCGGCGCCGCGATGGGCAGGCCCGCGCCGATTGCCGCAGCCATGGGCTCCTCGATCGGGATGACTTTCCCGGCGCCCGCTGCGCGCGTGGCATCGAGAGCGGCCCGGCGCTCAACGCTGGTTGCTGCGGAGGGGATGCAGATGACGGCCATCGGCTTGAAGAGCCGGCCACGGAAGCCCGTGGCCTTGCGGATGAGGTAGGCGAGCATCTCGCGGGTCACCGAGTAGTCGGCGATCACGCCGTCGCGCAGGGGACGTTTCGCGACGATGCTGCCGGGGGTGCGGCCGAGCATCGCCTGCGCCTCCTCGCCCACCGACAGGACGCGTCCCTCCGGTCCGTCGGTGGCGACGACCGACGGTTCACGGACGACGATCCCGCGGCCATGAGCGTACACGACGATAGTCGCGGTGCCGAGGTCGATGCCCAGTCGCTCACCTAAGGTAAACATTCGGGATCCAGTGACTCGAGGTCCGGCTCCGGGAGCGCCTCGATCTCAGCGCCAAGCCCCTTGAGCTTCCCGGTGATATCTTCGTACCCGCGATCGACGAGGGTCCCGCCGCTGACCTCCGTCACGCCCTCGGCGCAGAGTCCGGCGAGGATCAGCGCTGCACCGGCGCGGATGTCAGTGGCGACCACGGGGGCTCCGAAGAGTTGAGGGACGCCCTTGAAGATCGCGGCCCCCTCCATCACCCGGACATCGGCTCCCATGCGGAGGAGTTCGTCCACGTAGTTGAAGCGCGCGTCGAAGATAGTCTCCTCGATGACCGATGCGCCCTTTGCCACCGACATGAGCACACCCGTGTTGGGCTGCAGGTCGGTCGGGTAGCCGGGATAGGGGGCGGTCATCACGTCAACTGCCTCGGGGCGCTCGTTCATGCGGAGCCGGACGGATCGTTCGGCGTACTGAATGTCGCAGCCGGCCTCCTCGAAGAGATCGGTGACGATCCGCATGTGCTCGGGCTCGATCGGCTCGACCGTCACGTCGCCGCGGGTCAATGCGCCCGCGATGAGGAATGTCCCGGCCTCCATGCGATCGGGGATCGACGTCCACTCGCAGCCATGAAGGCTGTCCACGCCGGTCACCCGGAGAGTGGTGGTGCCGATGCCCTCAATGTCGGCGCCACAGGCGTGGAGGAACTGCTGGCAATCGACGACTTCAGGCTCGCGGGAGGCGTTCTCAATGACTGTCGTGCCTTCGGCCAGGGTGGCCGCGAACATCAGATTCACGGTGGCGCCGACGCTGCGAAGGCGCGGGTCCATGTAAATCCGGGTGCCCACCAGACGGTCGGCCGTCCCGTGCATGACTCCGTACTTCTCCTCGACCTCCGCTCCAAGGGCCTTGAAGCCGCGTATGTGAAAGTCAACCGGCCTGCTGCCGATGACGCAACCACCCGGCAGCGGGACGCTCGCCTCACCGAAGCGGGCGAGCAACGGGCCCGCGACGTAGAACGACCCGCGCATGCGCCGAACGAGGTCGTAGGGCGCGCTGACGGAGGTGATGTTCGACGCATCGATCCTCAGGCCGCCGTCTTCACGGAATTCGATCTGTGCCCCGAGCGCCCGCAACATCTTGATCATCGTGCGTATGTCGCGGATATCCGGTATGTTATGCAGGACGACCTCGCCCTCGACGAGCAACGCGGCCGCGAGCAGCGGCAGTGAGCCGTTCTTCGACCCGCTTATCTGCGCGCTACCCTCGAGGGGGGTGCCGCCGGTTATCTTTATAAGTGCCATCTACGTGGTGCCTCCCGGGCAAATCCCTGCCACCCCGGTCGCCAATGCCCCTGACACGCCATGCGGTGCGCACCGCGGAAGCGGCCCGCCACACTCATCACATGTCGCTGACATGACGACGGTTCGGAAGGGTACGCCAGTTACATTGGACGGTACTGCATCAGAGACGTGACGTCAAGGGGATACTGAGCGTCGACTCATTCTTCGACGGTGCGACCGGCCCGACCGGCAACATTCAACCGCGTCGCTGCCCGCGCGAGCGCAAGCTCCGCCCGAGAGATGTCCGTCTCGTCCTCGCGTGACGAGAGGCGCCGCTGTGCGCGTTGCAGTGCTCGCTGCGCCCGTTCGACGTCGATGTCCTCGGCCTCTTCAGCGGCATTCACGAGCATGACTACCTGGTTGTCAGTCACGCGGATGATGCCCTCCACTGCTGCAAGCCAGCGTGTCTTCCCACCGGCCTCAGTGACGACCGCCGATCCCGTCCGAAGCCGGGCAACCATCGGAGCGTGGCGCGCCATCACCCCAAGCTGCCCCTCCCACGCCGTCACCCGGAGAGCTACAGCCTCGGTGTCGAGGACCTCGCCCATCGGAGTGAGCACTCGCAGGTTGAATTCCGAGGCATTCGCGCCCGTCTCCATCGCTACCCGAGCCCCTTCGCCTTTTTGACGGCGTCTTCGATCGTCGCCACCATCCGGAACGCGTCCTGCGGCAGGTCGTCGAACTCTCCGCCGAGGATCTGCTCCATGCTGTCGAGGTTGTCCTCAATTGACACGTACGCGCCCGGCAGACCGGTGAACTGCTCCGCGACGAACATCGGCTGCGTCAGGAACTGCTGGATGCGCCGCGCCCTGCCGACGACCATGCGGTCCTCGGGTGAAAGCTCCTCGATGCCAAGGATCGCGATGATGTCGCGCAGGTCGCGGTAGCGCTGCAGAATCTCCTGGACACCGCGGGCGATGTCGTAGTGGCGCTGTCCCACAACGTGCGGCTCAAGCAGCCGTGAGGTCGAATCAAGCGGATCCACCGCAGGGAAGATCGCCTGCTCGAAGAGTTCGCGTGATAGCGCGACCGACACGTCGAGATGCGCGAAGGTCGTCGCCGGCGCCGGATCGGTGTAGTCGTCGGCCGGGACGTAAACCGCCTGCACCGAGGTGATTGAGCCGCTCTCGGTGGAGGTGATGCGCTCCTGCAGCGCGCCCATCTCGGTCGCGAGGGTGGGCTGATAGCCGACCGCGGAGGGCAGGCGGCCAAGCAGCGCTGAGACCTCGGAGCCGGCCTGCGCAAAGCGGAAGATATTGTCGATGAACAGCAACACGTCGGTGCCCTCGTTGTCGCGGAAATGCTCGGCCATCGCGAGTGCGGTCAGCGCAACGCGGAAGCGCGCGCCCGGCGGCTCGTTCATCTGTCCGAACACCATCGCCGTGGTGTCGAGCAGGCCAAGCTCCTGCAGCGACAGCCACATGTCGTTGCCCTCGCGAGTGCGCTCCCCAACCCCGGCGAAGACCGCAACGCCCTCGTGAATACGCGCAACGTTGTGAAGAAGCTCGTTCATCAGAACCGTCTTACCCACGCCGGCGCCGCCGAAGAGCCCGATCTTGCCTCCCTCAGGGCACGGGCAGAGCAGATCGAGGACCTTGATTCCGGTCTCGAAAAGCTCTGTGGCGACCACCTGATCGGAGTAGCTCGGTGGCTCGCGGTGAATCGGCATCGTCCCGATGTCTTCGGGGAGCGGCTCTCCACCATCTACGATGTTGCCCATCACGTCGAAGATCCGCCCCAGCGAATCACGCCCGACCGGGACCTCGATCGGTCCTCCGGTGTCCTCGGCCGGCATCCCCCGCACGAGGCCGTCGGTGCTGTCCATCGCAATGCAGCGGACGGTGTTGTCGCCGCGATGCTGAGCGACCTCAACGAAAAGGTCGATCTCTCGCTGCTCGTCCTTTATTCGAAGGGCGGTCAGCAGTTCCGGCAGCGCGTCGGTGGGAAACTCGACGTCAACCACCGGGCCCCTGACCTCTGCCACCTTACCAGTTGCCATGTTCGATCACTTTCCTGCGACGTGGATCTTCCGTGCGTGCTGAGCGCCGACGATGCTTCGCGTCCGTCTCTTAGACGTTCTGCCCGAGGGCATCCGCCCCGGCAGCGATGTCCAGCAGTTCCTCGGTGATGGCCGCCTGGCGGGCCCGGTTGATCAACCGCGTGAGGTCGTCGATCATCTCCTCAGCGTTGTCGGTCGCCGCCGTCATCGCCATCAACCGCGCCGAGTGCTCGGAGACGGCGCTCGACAGGAGAAGCTGGAATATCCGGGCGACGACGTACTGTGGCACCATCGACCGGACCAGATCAACCGCGGGGGGCTCAAAGATCGGCGCCGTCTCCTCCTCCGGCGGCTCGGGCAGCGGCACCGGAATCACCTGCTGGATATCCGGCTCATTGCTGATGCGAGAGAGGAAGCGCGAGTAGCAGCAGACCACCCGGTCCACCTCGCCGCGATCGTAAAGACGCATCATGTGACGGGCTATCTGCCTTACGTCAGCACCGCGCTCGCGCTCGTTGATCGCAGGGAACTCGCGCACCACGTTCAGCCGTGCGCGGCGAGCCATCTCCGCGGTCCGCGAGCCGACGGTCACCGTCATTGCACGAGGCTCAGAGGAGCGAACGAACTCCCTTGCCCGCGAGATGATCTGCGAGTTGAAGGCCCCGCAGAGCCCCTTGTCACCGGCGACGAGCAGCAGTCCGACGCGCTCGACCGGGCGCTCGATCAGGTAGCGGTGCGAGACATCGGACGCGCACGCCGCCACCAATGCGAGAGCGGCCTCATACTCGGTGAAATAATCCTGCGCCGAAGTCCGCCAGTCCATCGAGCGCTTCAGCTTGGCCGCAGAGACCAGCTTCATCGCGCGCGTGATCTGCCGAATCTCACCGACGATCTCTCGTTTTCTGCGCAGCACACGCAAATTCTCGGGCACGGTGTCTCCTTCTTCTCAACGAGTGGCACTGAAGGCGGGATTCGCCCTTCAGAGGCGACGAACCTTACTCTCCCGGTTGCTGCAGCCGCCACTCGCTCTTGAAAGCGTCTATCAGTTCGGCAAGGCGCTCCTCATCCTCGTCCGAGAGTTCCTGGGTTTCCCGCAAACCCTCCACGAACTCAGGGGCATTCTCATGAACGTACTCGATCAGAAGCGGCTCGATCTCAGTTACGTCGGCCACGGGGATGTCGAGCAGATGTCCGCGGGTGCCGGCGAAGAGGATGATCACCTGATCGACCTCACTCATCGGCTCCAGCGGGGGCTGCTTGAGCACCTCCACCATCCGCTGCCCCTGCGAGAGTATCTTGCGGGTGTCCTCGTCGAGGTCCGCACCGAACTGCGCGAATGCCTCGTACTCGCGATAGTTGGCGAGGTCAAGCTTCAGCCGCGAGCCAACCTGCTTCATCATGTCGCTCTGCGCGTCAGAGCCCACTCGCGAGACGCTCATGCCGATGTTGATCGCCGGACGCTGGCCCTCGTTGAAAAGCCGAGGCTCGAGATAGATCTGCCCGTCGGTGATCGAGACAACATTGGTCGGGATGTACGCGGAGAAGTCGCCCTCCTGCGTCTCGACGACCGGCAGCGCGGTCAGCGACCCGGCTCCCTCTTCATCGGACATCTTCGCCGCGCGCTCGAGCAGCCGTGAATGCAGATTGAAAACGTCACCCGGGTATGCCTCGCGACCAGGTGGGCGGCGAAGCAGCAGCGACATCTGCCGGTAGGCCTGCGCGTGCTTGGAGAGGTCATCGTAGACAAC
The DNA here is from genome assembly GCA_051745855.1 of Armatimonadota bacterium. Taxonomy (GTDB): domain Bacteria; phylum Armatimonadota; class Zipacnadia; order Zipacnadales; family UBA5352; genus UBA5352. The sequence goes on along the minus strand of JBNJEK010000090.1, from coordinate 603 downwards.
AAGCGAATGACCGCCGTGATCGCGGACCCACTCGGCGATCGCGCAGCCCGCGTAGGGCGCGATGTACTGCATCGGCGCCGGGTCCGAAGCGGTTGCCACGACGACGCAGGTGTACTCCATCGCCCCCTCCTGCTCAAGGGTGGCGACCATGCGTCTGATGGTGGACATCTTCTGCCCGACGGCGACGTATACGCACTTCACGTCCGTGTCGCGCTGGTTGACGATGGCGTCGAGGGCGATCTGCGTCTTGCCGGTCTGCCGATCGCCGATGATAAGCTCACGCTGCCCGCGCCCGATCGGAATCGCCGCGTCGATCGCCTTGATCCCGGTTCGAAGCGGCTCATGCACCGGCTGGCGCTTCACAACGCCCGGAGCAACGCTCTCGAGCGGGCGCGTCTTGTCGGTTTCGATCGGCCCCCGCTCTTCGGCGTCGAGTGGCTCCGCAAGGGGATTCACCACGCGTCCGAAGAGCGCCTCGCCCACCTTCGTCTCCGCGATATGTCCGGTGGTGTGCGCCTCGTCGCCCTCGCTGATCTCGTCGTCGGGACCAAGCAGCACGCAGCCAACCGTGTCCTCCTCGAGGTTCAGCGCGATGCCCATGAT
>JBNJEK010000089.1:0-15258 GCA_051745855.1 Armatimonadota bacterium | reverse complement strand
ATGAGGCCTTTCCTCCGTGCCCGACAAGAAAGCGGCGCTCCGGAAACTGTCCGGGGCGCCGCGGGTGGGCATCTCGGGCTCCGTCACCGACCGCGTCCGCCATCGAGCTCGCGGACGAGACGTCGATGACCTCGCTGACGTCTTTCACGACGAGAAGTCACGCGATCACGCTCGCCCGAGCATCTCCTTCACGTTATTGAGACAGGTCTCAACGGCCTCGAGCGGAGGAACAGGGTAGTGCTCCTGCTCGATGATGTACCACTCGGTGCCGGCAACATCCTCGCAGAGGTCGAAGATTGTGTCCCAGTCGGCGACGCCCTCACCGACGAGCGCGTCCTCGTTGTCCGGGGCGAAGTCCTTCACATGCACGGTCAGGTAGCGCCCGGGATACTTCTGCAGATAGAGGACCGGGTCCTGGCCCGCGCGGATGCAGTGGCCGATGTCAAGCTGGCCGAAGATCTCCTCGCGGGTATTCTCCATGAGAACGTCCCAGGGGATCTCGCCCTCCATCGGCTCGAACTCGTGCGCATGGTTGTGATAGCCCAGTTCGAGGCGATGTTGCTTGATCTGGTCAGATGCCACGTTGAAGATTTCGGCGGTTGTCTCCCAGGCCTCGATGGAGTCGCGGTACTCCTCCGGCAGACCCGGCACGACAATGTAGTCGTTCCCGAGGCTGATCATGTCCTCAATGTTCGCCTGCAGTTCGAATTCCTGGATGGCGGTCACCGGCACGTGCGCACCGGCGATGCCGAGTCCGAGGTCATTGCAGATCGCGCCAAGCTCCTCCGGGTCGTGGTCGAAGAACCCGGCGAACTCAACACCGTCGTAGCCCATCTCGGCGACCTTCTCGAGCGTTTCGGGGACGTCCTGGGCCATCTCGTCGCGGATCGAGTAAAGCTGAAGGGCGATCGGAATATCTGACATGGTTGCTTCCTCCCTGCCTCTGCCCCCGCATGACACGGGGGCTTTGCGTGCGCTTGTCGTCTACGTGATTCGCCGAGTTCGGGCGGATACCTCCACTCGCGCCGCGCATCACCTTGAGGATGGCGCGGAGGCGGGGTCATGACGTTTCGCGCGGCCGACTGCGATGCTGGCGCGCGCCCTCTGCCGGTCAGGTCAGCAACGTTCTGCGGTGATTCGCCTGCTCATTGCAGGAGAAATGGCGGCCACCACGTAAATTAACACACTACGAGACTGGGGAGCGAGCCGAAAGGATGGCAATCATCGAGGACATTCCTATCATACCACTGAACTCCGTGCTTTTTCCCGGGGCGCCGACGACCCTTTATATCCACGAGGAGCGCTACCGTGAGATGCTCGAGGAGGTCGTCGAGGGCGACGGCTACTTCGGCGTGGCGCTGCTTCGCGCCGGCAGAGAGGTCGGTGGGCCGAGCATCCCTAATGACATCGGCACCATCGCCCGCATCGCCGAGGTCACAAAGCTGCCGGATGGATCGAGCATGGTGCTCGCGCAGGGGGGGCCGCGTTTCCGAATCCGCGCGATCCTCAGCACAATGCCGCTCGTGCGGGCGGACATTGAACTCATCGACGACCGCGAATCCTCCGACGGCGACAGTGGCCCTGGCGCGAGCATCGCGCGCGGTGAACTGCAGGAGCTGATGAGCCTCGTCCTCCGGACCATCGGATCTGAGGAGACCGTCACCGAGGTGCCGCGGGATCCCGAGGAGCTTTCGTGGGCCATCGCGGCGAACCTGCAGATGAAGCTCGCCCGCCAGCAGGACATCCTCGAGATGCAATCACCCGAAGAGCGCCTCACGGCCATGCTCCCGGTCCTGCGCAAGGAGATCCGGCACTACCGCGTGATGGCGGCGGCGCGGGAGAAGCTGGAGGCGCTGGGGATGACCGGAGAACACGATGACGGTCCGTTCTCGCGGAACTGAGCGCAGAGTGGTCCTGCGAAAGCAGCGGCGGCTTGACACCGGGGCGGGGCGGGCGTACAATCACGCCTGTGATGAAGGCATCGAACACACACCTGCTGGCGGCAGCGATCGCAGTAATCCTACTTCTGGCCGCGAATCATGGCTCCGCCCAGTCCGCGCTGACTGGATACACCGCGTCAACCGGTGATGCACTTCATGTCACCGTGATCGGCGAGGAGGGGCTGAGCGGAAAATACCGCGTCGGTCCCACCGGCACATTCTCGATGCCCGTCGTGGGCAACATCGACGTCGGCGGGAAGACATTCGAGGAGATTGAAGATCAGATTGTCGAGCAGCTTCAACGCCTGATCAAGCGCCCCCTGGTCACCGTCTCTCTCGACGAGCTTGCCTCCGAGCGCAAGGTGTACACCACCGGTGAGGTGCAGGACGTCGGCCCCATGGTGTTGCCTTTCGGGGCCACCGTGGCCGACGCCGTCAGTGCTGCCGGGCCCACGGAGGTGGCAGACCTTCGCACAGTCCGCGTGAACCGGCCTGGCGAGGGGCCGATCACGGTTGATCTTAGCGGTCTGCGCACCGACGAGGCCCTCGACGCGTTCCTCACGGTGCAGTACGGCGATGCGATCCATGTGCCGCGGCTCGAGGACCGTATCGCCGTCCTCGGGCAGGTCAACACGCCGGGTGAGAGCATCATGCCACTGGGCCGCCGCGTGAGCGTCCTCGATGCCGTCTCGCGCGTCGGCGGCGGTCTGACCGAGGGGGCTGACCGCAGCAGAGCGATGATCATCCGCCCGGGCGAGCAGATCGTCCACGTCGATCTCGCCCGTCTCCTCGAAGAGGGCGATCTCACTCAGAACAAGATGCTCCTGCCCGGTGATGTGCTCGTGGTGCGCGAGGCCGGGAAGATCTCAGTCCTTGGTGAGGTCAACGCTCCGCAGTCACTCCAGATGCCCGAGCCGCTCACCGTCGTGGAGGCGCTGGCGCGCGTCGGCAGCACAACGCCGGAGGCCGATCTGAGGCGCGCGCAGGTCATCACCCCCGAGGGATCGATCCCGATCGACCTCGAGGCACTGATGATGCACGGTGAGATGCAGTACAACCTGGCGATGAATCCCGGAGACGTTCTGCTCGTGCCCCCCGCGGGGCCTGAGACCGTGCTTGTGCTCGGCGCCGTGGAGCGTCCCGGCGTCATCGACATCCGCGAACAACAGCAGCGCGACGTCCTGCGCCTGCTGACCGCGGCCGGCCCCACTGACATGGCCGCCCTCGAAACCGTCCGCATCTACCGCGAGGATGAGGCAATCACCGTGGACATGCAGGCTGTCATGGAGGGCGACCTCAGTCAGAACCTCGCGCTGGAGCCGGATGATGTCGTCGTTGTCACCGAGGTCAACACCGTATACCTGATGGGCGCCGTCTCAAGGCAGGGCGCCGTCCCGCTCACCGAGGATCTCACGCTGCTCGACGTCGTCTCGACCTACGCGAACTTCCAGGCGGGTAACATGAAGCAGGTCACCGTCCTGCGTGCAGACGAGTTCGGCGAGACCGAATTCCTCACCCGCAACATGGGCCAGGCGCACAAGGGCATCGCGCCCGAGGATATGCCGCTGCAGGAAGGCGACATCATCTTCGTCCCCTATGTCGACCGCGGCTTCGACTGGGGCGAGGCCCGGAACGCGCTGTGGGCCATCGGGACCATCTGGGGCCTGCTCGGGAACCTCTTCTGATCGCACATCACCCTCGTCATAGAGCAGAGGGCGCCGGCAGACTGCCGGCGCCCTCTGAGCGTTCACTCTCTGCCACGGGAATCTCAGGGCATGCAGCAGTCCTTGTACTTGCGCCCGCTGCCGCAGGGGCAGGGCGCGTTGCGGCTCCCGCCGGGGTAGCCGGCCCGCGCCTCCGACTGAGCCGCCTGCTGCTGCTCCGCCCGAAGCCGCTGTGCCATCTCCTGCAGGGTGTCGTGCGCGTGCTCGAAGAACATCCGATAGGCCGCGCAGAAGTATGTCGGCTGTGCCGCGTTCCCGAGCATCACCCGGTACTTCGGGCATCCGCCATGACAGAGGCGGAACCACTCACACTGTCCGCAGTCGGTCTGCCCGAGACCTGCCGTCTTCCGCGCGCGGAAGGTCTTGTAACGATCGAGGCGCGGAATATGATGGAAGCGCAGATCGTGGATGTTGCCGTATCTCCACTGCTCCTCGACGAAGAAGTCGCAGGCGTAGATGTCCCCGTTGTGCTCAACCACGAAATAAGGGCCACACTCCGGCCCGAACATGCAGGTCGGATGGTCGTGCCCCATGATCACCGCAAGGGTGTCGTCGAACATGCGCACGTAGGCCTGCCGCGGCTTCTCCGCCGCCCACAGGTCGAATATCTCGCACAAAAATCGCCCGTAGTCCTCCGCGCTGATGCTGAAGTCGGCGAGTCCGGGCCCGCAGGGGTTGTTCTCCGCCAGCGGGATGAACTGCAGAAAGTCAACGCCCAGTCCGAGGAGATACTCGTAGGTCTCCGCCGGGCGATGAACGTTCATCGGCTGGACCATCGCGAGGATGTTCACCTCGACGTCATGCTCAAGGAGGTTGCCGATCGCCGCCACAACCCGACCGTGTGATCCCTTCCCGGCGTGATCAACGCGGTATGCGTCGTGCACCTCGCGCGGGCCGTCGATGCTCGCGCCGACGAGGAACTTGTACTCGTGCAAAAAGCGTGCCCACGCCGGGTTGTCGAGCAGCACCGCGTTGGTCTGCAGGGAGTTGGAGACCGACTGGCCGGGCCGGCCGTAAAGCTGCTGGTACTCGACCGCGCGCTTGTAAAAGTCAAGTCCCATCAGCGTCGGCTCTCCGCCCTGCCAGGCGAAGGGCACCATGCGGTCATGGTAGTTCATGTACTTTCGGACCAGTTCGCGCAACGTGTCATCAGACATGCGGTGCTTCGGCGTCGCCGCGAAAAGCTCATCGGCCTTGCCGGAGTAGAAGCAGTATGTGCAGGCGAGGTTGCAGTCCGGGCCCGCGGGCTTGATCAGAACTGTCAGCGGTTCCTGCGGCATCGAAAGATCACTCATTCTTCCCACGATCAGTGTTGGACACTCGGAAGACGTAGCGGCAGCGCCCGTCCCCGTGGCAGATCGCCTCCGGCATCTCCGCCACGATCGCCGGCCCGCCGTCGGGCGAGAACTCGGCGGCCCATCCGGCGATCTCGCGAGCACAGATGCGATCGGCAATCTCCGGGCCGAGTTGCTCGCGGCCACTACCCTCGAGGACATCCCGCCACGGGCATTGTGAAATGACGATGGCCGCCTCGGCCGGGTTCGTGAAGGACACGTCATAGCGGTGCCCCTCGGCCGCCAGCTTCAGAGCCATGGAGCGCACAAGCGCCCCCGGAGTGTTCTCGTGGGCGCCGAGCAACTCTCGGGCCTTCCGGGCCTGGATCTTGGGCATGACCTCCCAGACGCGCTCATCGAGCGTCATCGCGCGCTCGAGGCCCTGTTCCTCTTCCAGCATCACGAACCAGAGGCCGTCAACGGCGAAGTAGCTTCGTCGGAGCATCTCCACGATCTTCTCGCTGCCTGTGTCCACGCTATCCCTCAGTTTCGCATCGACGGTCGTTGTCCAGACGGAGTGACATTTCGCCACCTTCCCCAGCGGGCCTCCCCGCGTGTCCTGAGGTGATGGTCACATCCTCCGCGGGAAGGACATGCCGATGTTCAGGGCGAAATCTCGCCCGCCGACAGCAGCGTTTTACCCGGAGGGTGTCGCCATGCGAACCGCGATTGCCGTCATGCTCGTCTTCATCTGCGTACTCCCCGCCGCCGCGATGGACCTGACCATCGACGGCGCGGCGAACTGCGTCATCCTCCTGCCCGATGACGCTATGCAGATCCACCAGTTCCCGGCCGAGGAGCTTGCCGAGCACCTGCAGGCCATCTCCGGCGCGGAAATCGCCATCCGACCCGAAAGTGAGCGCCCCATCGACGTGAGTCATCGCATCTACGTCGGCCCGACCCGGGCGGCCGAGGCGGCGGGCATCGACATCGGGGACCTCGAGCCGGAGGCCATCCGCATCCTGACCGCGGGTGACGACCTCTTCATCCTCGGAGGTGATCGCCTCGGGCCGGGCGACCGCGACGATCCGCACTCGTTCAACAACCAGGTCGGCACGCTCTACGCGGTCTACGATTTCCTGCAGGATCAACTCGGCGTCCGCTGGCTCTGGCCGGGGGAGACCGGGACTGTCATCCCTGAAAGCCCCACGATCAGCGTGGGGGAGATCGACATCGACGAGACGCCCCAGCTCAAGCAGCGCAAGCTCCGCACCGGCATACGCAGCAGCCTGCTGGGGCGGATCGAGCACTTCACCGGGCCGCTGGACCGGACGGTCTCCGGCGAACTCGCCGTCGATCAGAATCTCTGGCTCAGGCGGATGCGCATGGGCAGGTCGCTGTTCATCAACTACGGCCACGCGTTCACCCGCTGGTGGGAGCGTTTCGGTGAGGAGCATCCGGAGTACTTCGCGCTCTACGACGGGAAGCGTGAGCCCGCGGGGAACCCCGACCGCGTGAAGATGTGTGTCGCCGAACCCGCGCTGTGGGACGCGGTGATCGACGACTGGAAGGTGAAGTGGGAGGAGAATCCGGTCGCCTATCAGACGCTCAATGCCTGCGAGAACGACGGCGGCGGGTTCTGCGAGTGCGAGAAATGCGCCGCATGGGATGTCCCTGAGTACACCGAGGACACCCCCGAGGGCCCGCGCGTGATCCTCACAGACCGCTACGCGAAGTTCTGGAACCAGCTCGCCACGCGCCTGCGGGAGGTCGACGGGGACGCGTACGTCGCGACCTACGCTTACTCGCGCTACCGCTTCCCGCCGCGGGAGACCACGCTTGAGCCGAACATCATCGTCGGCTTCGTCCCGGCCGTCGGCTACCCCAACTCCGGCGGGCGCAGCGATCAGTTCCGCGAGGACTGGCTGGCATGGCATGACCAGGCCACGATGCTCTTTCTGCGCCCGAACTGGCTCGGCTCCCTGCACACCGTCCCGCGGGCGCCGCTGCACCAGATGGCCGAGGACTTCAAGTTCGCCGCGCGCAACGGCATGGTCGGCACCGACTTCGACTCGCTGTCCGGCCAATGGCTCGCGCAGGGGCCCGTGTACTACCTGCTCGCGCGCCTGCACTGGGACACGGAGGCCTCCACCGACGCGATTCTCGACGAGTACTACTCCGCATTCGGCGCGGCTGCTCCGAAGGTCGCCGAGTACTTCGAGTACTGGAACGAATACATCACCTCCGAGTGGCCGAAGTGGACCGGAGTGATGTACGAACTTGGCTACCGCAACATGGCGCGCGGGGCGGAGCGGATCATCCCTTACATCTACACCGACGAGGCGTTTGCTCCCGCCCGCGATATACTTATGCAGGCCCGGAGGCTGGCCCTCGATGAATCCGAGATCGTCCGCACGCGGGTCGATCAACTCCTCCAGGCGCTCCGGCATGCGGAGATGACCTCGGCGGCGATCGCAGCCACCGAGCGCATCAACTCCGGCGAGACCGTGGACCTCGCGAGCGATGTGGAGATCATCAGGCGCATGCACAACTACCGGATGGCCATCGGGAAGCAGAACGTCATCAACCCCTACTGGGCGATGTGGCGGGACACCAAGACGGGCGACTACGCGGGCTACGGGCTTGTCAGGGACATCGGCGACCGGCAGGCGATCAAGCTGCTGCCGCTGAAGTGGCACTTCCGCTTCGATCCCGACGAGGTCGGGGAGAGCGAAGAGTGGTACGCTCTCCACGGCTCTGCCGACGGCTGGGCCTCCGTCCGCACGGATACGTTCTGGGAGGACCAGGCGCCGGGCATAGCCTGGGAGGCCGAACATGACCGTCAGTACGACGGCTGGGGCTGGTATCGCACGAGCTTCGACGTCGATCCTCAGTTCGAGGGCCGCAAACTCGTACTCTTCTTCACCTCGGTGGATGAAGACGCGAGGATCTGGCTCAACGGCGAGTTCATCGAGGATCACCCGATGGACGGCCCCGACGGTTGGAAAACGCCCTTCACCGTCGATGTGGCCGACCACCTGCGCTTTGACGGCCCCAACCACCTGGCTGTCGCGGTTCATGATTCCGCCGGCAAGGGCGGTATATACAAGCGCGTGTGGATAATGGAAGAATAGCAGTAACGGCAGCAATGAAAGCAACGGCAGCAGCGGCAGCAACGACAGCGAAGGCAGGGGCGACGACGACGGCAAAGTCGTGAAGTCGTTGTCGTTGTGGCCCTGGCGCCCTCGCCGGGGGGCCTTTGAAGTTGTTGTCGTTGTGGCCCCGGCTTCCTCGCCGGGGGCTGTCCTCGTTCAACTGACGGAGAGGTGACGCGTGCAAAAGCGAAGAGAAGAATGCCTGTGCGAAAACATGGTCGTGCGATGCATGGACTACCGTTTCCACGCCGAACTGCCGCGCCTGCTGGCCGAGCATTTTGGCGTAGAGTGCTTCGCGTACGATTCGCCGGGTGGCTGCGGCGGGTCGAAGTCGCTGATCGATGAAGAGACGCGTGGGATGATGCTGGAGGCGCTGGATCTCGGCGTCTCTCTGCACGGAGTGAAGCGACTGGTCATCGTCGATCACGTGGACTGCGGCGCATACGGCGGCAGCAGCCAGTTCGACAGCCCCGACGCTGAACGGCAGTTCCACGTCGAGCGCCTGCGCGAGGCGCGACAGATCGCCGCGGAGGCGCAGCCTGAGATCGAGATCGCTCTCTTCTACCAGGATCATGAGGGCCTTTGTCTGATTCAGTAGAACCGGGAGGCGCGTGGTCACCTAAGTGAGGAACAGTCGCTCAAGTCAGGGCAAGCAGCGCGGCGAAGGGCGGTTGAAAGGGTCGTTTGTCGTCAGGAGGGGCGGCCCTCGCGTCCGGCGTCGTTTGCCGGAGCGAGGGTGCTGAGCCCAGGCGAAGCAGCTTCCCTGCCCGCCCGTCGTTGTCGTGGGCCGTCGATCACCCTCTAACTTACGAATGTGAGGATTTGCCAATGTCTGACACAATTCGAGTCGGAGTTGTCGGCGTCGGACGGGGGCGCTCATTCGCCCGCGGCACCGGCGAACTGGTCGGAATGGAGCTTGTTGCGCTGTGTGACACGTGGGAGGAGAAGCTGGAGCAGTCCGGGCGCGAGTTCGGCGTCGAGACCTACACGGACTTCGACGCGTTCCTCGAACACGACATGGACGCGGTCATCCTCGCAAACTACTTCCACGAGCACGCGCCCTTTGCCATCAAAGCGCTCGAAGCCGGCAAGCACGTGATGAGCGAGACCTCCGCGTGCTTCACCATCGCCGAGGGCGTGGAGCTTATCCGCACCGTCGAGCGCACCGGCCTGACGTACATGTTCGCCGAGAACTACCCCTACATGGTGTTCAACCAGGAGATGCGGCGGCTCTACCAGGCCGGCGAGGTCGGCACCGTCATGTACGCCGAGGGTGAGTACATCCATCCCGATCCGGCCGACGTGGTGATGGGCCGGTCGCCAGGCACACATCACTGGCGCAACTGGATCCCGGCGACGTACTACTGCACACATTCGCTCGCGCCGATCATGTTCATTACCGAGACGTGGCCGGAGAAGGTCAACGGATTCGTGATGACCGCCCCGGATGATGACCCGGTGATGGACCGTATCATCAAGTTCAGCGACCCGGCGTCGATGATCGCGCTGCGGATGGACAACGGCGCGGTGGTGCGCCTGGTGCAGGTGCGGCTGCGCGGGCACGGTGTGTGGGTGCGCGTGCATGGCTCGCAGGGGCTGATGGAGAACCTGCGCGGCGGCGACCGGAACATGCTGCGCGTGATCCGCGAGCAGTATCACGAGGAGCGAGAGCACCCTCAGGAGATCATCTACAGGCCGGACTTCCCGGAGTATCACGAGCAGGCGATGCAGGCGGGGCACGGTGGCGGCGACTTCTTCACCAACTTCCACTTCGCGGAGGCGATCCGCACCGGAGAGGCTCCCTTCCTCGACGTCTACCGCGGGGTCGCGATGTCGATCATCGGGCCGCTGGCCTACCGGTCCGCGCTGGAGGACAGCAACACGCTGGATGTGCCGGACTTCCGCCGCGAGGAGGACCGGGAGGCGTACGAGGACGACCACTGGCGGCCCGACCCGGTCGAGGGCGACCCATGGCCGAGCATCGAGGGGAAGAAGGAGCCGACGCCCGAGCAGATCGAATACTCCCGCAGGGTCTGGCGCGAGCGGGGGTACGAGGGAGATTAGACAGGAGGCGGAGTGGGCAGGGGACGGCGAACGACCCACGGGCGGGACGCCCGTGGCACGTGACGGCAACGTCCCGGCCGAGTGTCGCTACCCTGCCATCTCAAGATCAAGCACCATCGGCTGGTAGGGCGCGAAGTCCAGCGTGAGCGTTCGGCCATCGACCCGCACGGCCTCGCCCGAAAGCCTGTCCGTGGCGGATGTGGCCGTCGCTTCAAGGGTCACCGAAACTCCATCCAGCGCCCGGTTCTCCGGGTTAACCGCAATGAGGTGCAGGCGCCCGTCCGCTCCGCGCTTGAGCAGTAGCTCCAGCGGAGCACCGTCTGCGTCGACGCCGCTCTCTGCATTCGGCGCAAGCACGACATCCTCGCAGGAACGAAGCTCGCGGCCGATCTCCTGCAGGCCCGGCCAGCCCGCGCGGTCGCGCTTGTACCCGTGGTAGAAGGAGTACCAGACGATCCCCTTCGCCTCCGCCGCAAGCGACAGGAAGGCCATGCAGCGCATCTCCTCCGCGGTCGGGAAGCGCCCGCCCTCGTAGCCGTACCACTGCAGGACCGCCCAGACCGGCTTCGCGTCGGCGACGGTATGCCGCGCCGAGCGCACGGCGTCGGAGACCATGGTCAGCGGCAACGCCATGTCGGCCTTGATCGGGTAGGGATCGGGCATAAGTACGTCCATGAAGTCCACGAAGCGGCGATCGGACCAACTGACCTGGCAGACGAGTTTCGGGTGGTAGGGATCGCGGCTGTCCGCCATTTCGTAGAGGTAGCGCATCTGCTCGGGCGTGCGTCCGCTGATGACCGGTTCGTCGTAGAGGTACCACGCGCCGAGACCGGGATGGCCCTTCCAGCGCTCGATGAAGTCCGCCATCAGCGCGTGGGCCTCGGGCGCCTCGCCGGCCATCAGTCGCTCGAAGAAGTTGTCTTCGCCATCGCCCCGATAGCCGAACCCGAGGAACGCGCGCATACCGTTTTCCGCGCCCGTGTCGAGGTAGCGCCGCCAGTCCCAGTTGCTGTCAGGTGCGAGACGGTTCGGCCGCTGCGACGCGTAGGTGTGATACCACAGGTAGCCCGCATCCGAGACTTCCTCGGCAAGGTTCGGGTAGTCCATCGAGTAGAAGCCGAGCGGGAAGCGCGGTTCGCCGTTTACGACGAGATTGTTGTGCCGGTCGAACCAGACTTCGTCGTCCGCGGGCGGCAGCTTCTCGATCGGCAGATCGGTCACCGTGCCGAGGACCTCGCCCGCCCGCACAAGCTGCACGTCGACAGTATACTCGCCCTCGGGCAGGTCGGCGCAGGGGATCTCGAGCGCGCACGTCTGCGCGTCGGCGTTGACGCTGGCGGTCGCGACGGTGCCGTCGGCGCCTGCTATGCGTCCCACCAGACGCAGGTCCTCGTCTCCGGGGTCGCGCATGCCCACGAACGCCTCGACCTCGATAGCCTGAAGGTCCATTTTGCTGAAGATGCGACCGCGGTACGCGGGGTCGGTGAGGCGCGCGTGGATCACCGGCGGTACAGTGAAACTGCTGGTTGAGATCGAGTGAAGCGGCCTCTCGGTCGTGGCATCGAGGACGGTCGTGGTGACGAACCACTGCCCGCGGGAGTCAAGGTCGATCGGTATTTCGGCGGCATGGCGGACGTCGGTCGGCACCACGGTCTCGGCCTGCAGTTCGCGGACATCCCCCCCGGGGGTGGCGACTTCCGCGCGGACGATGACATTACGCGCCCCCTCACCACGGTTGTCCAGGTTGAACTCGAGCGCCGACGGGCCGGGCGTGTGCTCGGTGACGCCGTCGAAGCGCGCGGTGACGGGCACCGCCGACGCGGCGTTCGGAAGGCCCACGAGGTCGCCGAAGCGCCACGGTGCGTGGAATCGGCTTCCGGTCGCCGACCAGACGGTGTTCTCGCTGTGGTCGGGAATGTGGCGCTCGCGGCCGATGTTGAAGCCCCAGACGTCGTCGGAGCCTGCGACTGCGATCGCCGCGAAGGGGAGCGCGACCTCGACGGTCCATGCGTCGTCCTCGTGCGCAACAGCGGCCGTCATGCCGGACTGGAAATCGGCGCCGCTGACCTCGCCCTCGCCGAGTGAAGAGTCGTAGATGGTGCCGATGGAGTTGACGGCGAGGTGGTAGTAGGTCTCATGATCGTTGTCGGCGTCGATGAAGATCTCGACGACTTCATCGCGGAAGATGCGCCCGCTGTCGGCTTCCTCAGTGACGGAGTCAGCTTCGCTCATGAGCGGCTCGTGACAGCGAATCGCCATGAGCAGCCGCGTCGAGGTCTTCGCCACCCATACCTCAGTGTTCGCCTCCGGCTCAGCGCCCTCGCGAATCGTGAGGAAGCCCGTGATGTGGGCGGCCTGGTCCCACTCGCCCTCCGCAAGCTCGCCGTCGATTTGCGGCGGATCTCCCGGCAGCGGGTCAAGCCGGCCCGGCACTTCAAGCTTCGGACACCAGCCGGCCGCGGGTCCGGAGGTCTCAGCGACGGGCACCACCTGCACTTCGTCGAACCACGCTGTCGCACCCTCCGCGCGGTTGAGCAGCAGCATCCGGACGCGCGAGGCATTCGCAGGGACGTTTACGATGCGCGAGAGGTGCTGCCAGCGATCGACGGTCGTGGTGCCGCTGCCGAGGCGGTAGTAGGCGTCCTTTGCGTTGGGGCGAGAGACGATCAGGTAGGCGGCGATATCGTTGCCGGGCGCGGAGCGCTTCATGTCAAGCTGAGCCACGTACTTCCGGCCGGTCTCAAGCTCGAGGTTCTGGGCGTAGTCGATCGTGGCGCCGTCGCTGGTGAGTTGGAGGCACTCGCCGCGGTCCGGGCGCTCGACCACCTGTGCGTGCTCGGCTGCGGGGAAGTCGTGGTTGCGGTACCAGCCGGAGCGGCCGTCCTCGAAGCTCCCGTTGATGACGGCATTCTGCGCGAAGCACGGCACCATGAGAAGCAGGCTGAGAAGCGCCGCGGCAGCGAATCGCATGGGGGGCCTCCCTGTGGTGAGCGTCAGGTGCCTGGATGGCAAACCGCCCACGGGTGACCCGTGGGCGGGGAAAGCGGACTGTGTCGATCAGGCATTGGTTCTCTCGGCCTCGGCGATCAGATAGCGGAACAGAGCCTCGGCGGCCTGGCGCGGGCCCTCGCGCTCCATGCCGTCGATTCCAAGGCGCGTGCGGATCTGGCCGACCGGGATGTCCATTTCGTGGGCGGCCGTGAAGTACCTCTCGGCAAGAGGCTCGTGCAGGTCCGGGCGCTGGGCCGGCCCGAAGGGGTTCGCGTAGTAGGTCTCAACGATCCCGCGCTCGTCTGTTGTCCCTTTTGCGGTGCGCCGGCCCTCGCGGAACACGTCCATCGATTGCTCCGGCCGCTGGAAGAACTCCACGATTGGGGTTGATCCTGTCACGGGTTCGTAGTTGTTGGCGTAAAGCAGCATGGAGACCTCCTGGCCCGCCACGACATCCTTATGCTCCGTGATCGGCAGCACCAGGCGCGCGTTCGTGCGGTGCGGGTTCATGAAGATGCCCCGGTCCAGCCGCCCGAACGCGTAGTCAGGGTCGATGTCGTCGAGGCGCACGAAGGCTCCGATCTCGGTGCCGTAGCCAAGCATCCGGCCATCCTCGAGGTCCAGCGAACCCATATCATCGAAGATGATCGTCATGTCCGAGATCCACTCTGAGGCGAGGGTGCGAAATGCCTCGAGGGTCTCGGACTTGCCCGCTCCCGAGTCGCCGACGATGATGATCGACTGCTCGGGGCCCTCGCGCAGGCGCAGGTGAGTCATCGCACCGTGCAGCGGCAGACGGCCGCGGCGCATCATGATCATGTTGTGCAACGTCAGCATCATCTTCTTGAAGTAGCCGAAGTAGTCGCGCTCGGGCCCCTTATTGATCGCGGCGACCGCGATGTCGTTTTCCTCATCGATGTGGAAAACGGTCTTTTCGCGGCCCAGGTGCTCCGGATCGACCCCGAACACCATGATGGCGTCCGGCTTCTCCCGTGCCTCGTCGTGACCTGAGAGTTCAAAGAGGTTTACCAGCGACGTTGCCAGCGCCTGGTGGTAGCGATGGAAGTACACGTGGTAGCGGAGCTTGCCCACCAGCACCGGTATGCACAGCCACTCGCGATGATCCAGTTCGATGCCTTCGAGCGGGTTCTCGTCCACTTCCACGAAGCGTCCCTCTCGCCGGATGCTGTGCGGGTAGAGGATCACCGGTGGGACGAGCAGCGCAAGGCGGACCATGCGGATCTCGAGAAGCTGCTCGTAGACCCCCCCGGGGCAGTCCCAGCCGATGTGCTCGATCAGCAGCGACATGTTCGCGCCGCCGGGAGTCTGACGGTACACGCGGGGCCAGTGGCCGCGAAGGTTCCGCTCGATTCGCCGGTACGCCTCGCGGATCAGGTGGTTTATGTCCTGATTGTTGTAGATGAACGGCATGTGCCCCTCGATCGCGCTGTCACGCGTCTCGTCCGCGGATGCTTCGAGGAAGAGGTAGCGCTCGTAGTTGCGCCAGTGATCGTAAAGCTCCTCGACGAACTCGGCGAGCGCCATCGTGTCGTCAAGCAGTTCCTCGCAGTCCGGGGCGCGGACGCAGGCGTCTTCGGGATTCATGTCACAGAGAAGGCCGAGAACATGCGCCATCTCCTCAGCGGCGGGTGACGGATTCTCGCGGTCTCCCTCGCTGTCGAGGCTGCCGAGAACCTGCAGATGTCGGGAATTGCGCTCACGCAACTCGTTGATGAAATTCTGGATGACCTTCACAGCGTGCTCCGTCTGCAGCACCTGTGCGGGCTGAGTGCAAACGGCGCCTGTCATGTAAAGCGTCACGGCTCTGTCGGTGACATCACCGGGCAGTTCCCAGGGCATGGTGTGTCGCCTCCTCATCCAGTTGGCGGATATGAAAACGCGCGAAGGTTCGCGCGGATCGTTCAAGTTTCCACTGGACAGAATAACACACCAGCGGCGGCAATGAAAGCACTGTCGCAACAAAGGTGCGATGAGCGATTTCAGCGGAATGTCGAAGCCAGCAGCGTTACCCGCGCTTTCGGTCATCATCTTACTGGCAACGGGCGCGGGCTTCATGTTGCTTCCGAGTGTCTCCAGTGAGCTTTCAGAT
>JBNJEK010000088.1:0-15386 GCA_051745855.1 Armatimonadota bacterium | reverse complement strand
TGAAGCGATCAGGAACGGCTCGACCCCCATGTCGATCATTCGCGTGACCGTCGAGGGCGCGTCGTTCGTGTGCAGGGTGCTCAGCACAAGGTGACCGGTGAGCGCCGCCTGGATGGCGATCTCGGAGGTCTCAAGGTCACGGATCTCACCGACGAGAATGATGTCCGGGTCCTGCCGCAGGAAGTACTTCAGGGCGATCGCAAAGGTCAGTCCTGCCTTACGATTCACGTGAACCTGGCTGATGCCGTCGATCTGGTACTCGACCGGGTCCTCGATCGTGATGATGTTGGTCTCGACGTCATTGATGTTGTTGAGTACCGAGTACTGCGTGGTCGTCTTCCCGCTCCCGGTGGGTCCGGTCGAAAGAATCATTCCGTTCGGCTGTGACACGAGATGCTCCATCGAGGCGAGCATGTCGGCGCTGAAGCCGAGGTTCTCGAGCCCCATCATGATCCCGCGCTTGTCGAGGATCCGCATGACGCACTTCTCGCCGAGCGTGGTCGGGATGGTCGAGACGCGAAGGTCGAAGTCATCGCCCTGGTGCCTGATGTGGATGCGCCCGTCCTGCGGCACGCGGCGCTCGGCGATGTTCATGTTGGCCATGATCTTCAGGCGGGAGATAAGCGGCGCGTGGACGTACTTGGGAAGCGTGAGGATCTCGTGGAGCACACCGTCGATGCGGTAGCGGATGCGGACACCCTCGCGGCCGGGCTCAACGTGGATGTCGCTGGCGCGCTCCTGGATGGCCCGCTGGATCACGACCTTCGCAATCCGGATGATCGGCGCCTCATCGGCGACGTCGGCGATGCGGTCGGTGTCGATGCGTTCGTCGCCGCCCGTCTCCTCTTCGGCCGCGAGCATCCCGCTGTCACGGACCGACTGCGCAAGCTGCTGCATGTCGCCCATGCCGAAGTCGGCGGCACCGCCACCTCCGCCTCCCCCGCCTCCAGCGGCGGGCGCGGTGGCGTAGACCTTCTTGATCCCGCTCTCGATCTGCTCCGCGGGCGCAAGCACCGGCTCCACCGCGACCTGCAGGCGCATCTTCAAATCGTCCATCGCCATCACGTCGGTGGGCTCAGCCATCGCAACACGAATCGTGCCCTCGCTGCCCCGATCGATCGGCAGCGCCGTGTAGCGCTTCGCCACGTCCTCGCTGATCAGGCCGGCGACGTTCGGATCCACCTTCGTCTCGGCAAGATTCACGTAGCCGACTTTCATCTGCTCCGCGAGCGTCTGAAAGAGCGGCTCCTCCTCCACGAACCCGAGGTCCATGAGGATCTCACCGATGCGCTGGGTACTTTGCTCCTGCGCCGCCAGAGCCTGCTCGAGCTGCTCATCCGTGATATGACCTTTTTCGATGAGCATCTGCCCGATCAATTTCCTGCCGCGGGACCTGCGCATGATCTGCACCTCTTGATTTGCGACCAGAGAAGAAATGGGCGTTCGCGAGGTCTTATTGTTCGGTTGAGTATAGCCCCCGCCAGCTTACAGAGTCAAGCGTACGCGACACCGACGAGCGGCTGCGTCCGCTTCCGACTGCACTCTCCCCGCCTGTGCGAACGCCGTTCCATGCAGTTGTGCCCCATCTTCCCGGAATCCGCCGTCCAAACCTGCGCCGGCACAATATTTTAACGTTACCCGACCCACCGCATGTCGAGCGGCGGCCCCCGGCGCAGCATGTGATGCCGCCTGTACAGTCCATTGCGCCACGCCCGGGCCCCGCGTGGCGGTGTGCCTGCATTGTCACCGTAGACACTACCCTGGGAGTCAGAGTATAACCCGCCACGCCGGCATTCACACATGAGCCCGGCCGAAGGTCCCGGGGGGCCGCTTACGCCTCCGCGGGCTGCCCCCTGTCGGCAGGGAGGCCACAATACCACGCCGGAGCGGCGCGAGAGACCGTCAGGCCGTAGACCGCCGCGGCCCCGGCTCCTTTGAGCACGACGGCACACTCGTCCAGTGTGGCGCCGGTGGTGAAGACGTCATCGACCAGGATCAATGAGCGCCCCTCCATCCGCCACGGCCGCGGCGCGACGAACGCGCCCCGGACGTTTCGACGGCGTTCCGGCCCACTGCAGTCCGTCTGAGGCAGCGTGTGACGGACGCGCTCGAGGCCGTCGGGCCACACGGGCACATCAAGCTCCCGGGCAAGCTCCGCGCACAACAGCTCGGCCTGGTCGAATCCCCGCCAGCGTCTCCGTCGCGGATGCAGCGGGACCGGCACCAGCGCCTCACAAAGATCGAGCGGCAGGCCCGGGCCCTGAGCGGCGTCGATCTCGGCATGCACGAGATCGGCGAGCATCGCGGCGAACGTCGCGGCAAGCTGTCTCCGTCCGCCGAACTTGTACCGGATGATCGCCCGGCGGAGTGTCCCGGTGTGCAGCCCGACGCTGCGCACGCCGCTGAGCCACCGACCGGCTCTGCACTGCGCACAGACCGCGCCGGGCAGATTCTCAGGGGAAGTGTCCGCCATCATGATCCCGCAGGATGGGCAGCCTCGCTCATCAATCAACTCGACAGCCTCGCGGCAGCCGTCGCAGAGTGGATCGGCGGAGAAGTCGCCGCAGACCTGGCATCGCGGCGGGAAGAGCAGGTCAAGCAGTTGTTCGCCGATCGCCCCCGAGGTCATGGTGAGCGTGCTTTTCGCCACGTACCCGCCGGGACCTCCGCCCGGCCACGATGAACTCGATCCTCGGACCGGTCGTCTCACAGAGCGGCTGGTGGCGAACGCGTGCCGTTCTCTGCCGTTTGTCGTTCGCTGGCCGCTGACGTTCGGGTGTATCCTGAGATTGTCGGCGTCGCAGCAGCGTTCAGCAAGGAACCCGGACTCCGGGCGCCCCCTGTCCCGCCAGAGGCGTGGATCGCCCGGAGAGTCGTCTCAGGCCGACGTCTGAAGCGGAAACGGCGTCCAGGCGAGGCGCCTGGACTCCAGACTCGGGGCGAGATTTCCCGGGAAAGAGATAACACGGAGGCAGCCACCGACAGTCTGCGTTTACACCCTGACGTTCGCTGTCGTTGACTTTCTTAACATAGTTATGCTACGATTTGCTCGATGCGCGCGGCCCCCGGAGATCAATCGAGGCCGGGCGCAATTGATGGTATTGGATGGGACAGTCCGGAGGACAATTCGATGAATCGGATGCGCTGGGGACTGCTGCTTTCGGCACTTGCACTGCTGGCGGGACTGCCGCCGGCGGTGGCTGAGCCGGTAGTGGAGACGCTCGACAACGGCACGAGGCTGGTGGTGGAGGTCGATCACTCCCGGCCCGTCGCCGCAGTGCGCGTCTACGTGGGCGCGGGATCGATCTACGAGGGCAAGTACCTCGGCGGGGGCATCACGCATTTCCTCGAGCACACCATCAGCGAGGGCTCGGAAAGCCGCACGCTGGAGGAGATCGAGGGGGAGCTTGACGCGATCGGCAATACATACAACGCGTACACCACGAAGGATCACACCTGCTACTACGCCACGACCGCCCGTGAAGACGTAGGCCGGGCGATCGACGTGATCTCGGATTTCGTCCTCTACCCCACCTTCCCCGAAGAGCATGTCGAGACCCAGCGCGGGATCATCCAGCGCGAGATGGCGATGGGCGACGATGATCCGATGCGCCGGATCAGCCATCTTCTCTATGAGACGCTTTTCACGACCCACCCGGAACGCTACCGCATCATCGGCTATCCGGAGGTCTTCAACGAGATCACGCGCGAGGACATCGTCACCTATCATGAGGAGATGTATGTTCCCGGCAACATCGTCGTGGCAGTCGTCGGCGACATCGACGGGGCGGCGGTGATCCGGCAGCTTCGCTCCATCTACGGCGAACTGCCCCGGCGCCCCAGGCCCGCGCACGAGCTTGCTCAGGAGCCGCGGCAGATCGCCCCGCGCCGCCGCGTGGCCGAGGACGGGTCGCTTCAGCGCGCCTACCTGCGGATCGCGTGGCCGACCATCGATCTCTTCGATCCCGACCTTTACGCGCTGGACACCCTCTCGGGCTACCTGACCTCAGGCACGTCGGCGCCGCTGGTGCGGAAGCTGCGCGATGAACTGGGGCTGGTCGACTCGATCAGCAGCTACTCGGCGACGCCCGCGCGGGACACCGGCTTCTTCGCCTTCGCGGCAACGCTCGAACCGGCGAATCTCGAGCGGGTCGAGCAGGAGATCATCGCGGCGCTGGATGAGGTGAAGGAGAATCCACCGCCGAGGCGCGAGATCGAGCGGGTGCTCAAGCAGGTCGAGGCCGGAGAAGTCTTCGCGCAGGAATCGGCCGAAGGGCGCGCATCGACGCTCGGCCAGAACCTGATGATCACCGGCGACGAGAATTTTACCGAGCGCTACGTCGAGGGCATCCGCGGGGTCGAGCCGCGGCAGGTCAGCGAGGTTGCGCGGAAGTACTTCGAGCCCGATCGCATGACCGTCGTCACCCTCCGACCACCGGTCGATGACGGCGCTGCGGCGGTGGCCGAAAGTGCGGCTGAGGAGGCGCAGACGCATGCGCGCACACTGGACAACGGCCTGCGCGTGGTGATTCGCGAGAATCACGCGATCCCGGCGGTGAGCATCGCGACCGCGACGCGCGCCGGGCTGCGCTACGAGAGCGCCGAGAATGTCGGCATCACCTCGCTGATGGCCGAGATGCTCGTGCGCGGGACGAGACAGTACACTCGCGAGGAGCTTGCCGCGCGCGTCGATCGTCTCGGCGGCAGCATTGCGCCCTACTCCGGCCGCAACAGCTTCGGGCTGACCGCGCAGTTCCTCGCCGAGGACGTGGAGCAGGCGCTTGAGCTGACAACGGAGGCGCTCTTCCGCCCCACCTTCCCGGAGGACGAACTGGAGCGCGAACGCCAGCTTGCGCTGGCCCGCATCGCTCAACAGGAGGACAACGTTCAGGCCTTTGCGCTCAAGACGCTGCTTGGTGAACTCTACCGCGAGCACCCCTACCAGTTCATGCCCGAAGGGACCGAGGAGTCGGTCAACGCGCTGACGAGAGACGACCTGCAGTCATTCCACCAGGCCTGGGCGCGGCCGGCGGCGACGGCGGTCGTCATCGCGGGCGACGTCGATCCCGGGGCTGTCTTCGCCGAGATGGAGCGTCTGACGAAGGACCTCACGGCCGAGGAGGCGCAGGCGCCTGACACTCCGCGCGAGCCGCCGATCGAGGAGCCGCGCGAGGAGATCGTCGAGCGCCCGCAGCAGCAGGCGCTGGTGGCCTGCGGCTTCCACGCGCTGGCGGTCGATGACCCGGACGTGCCGGTGCTGGAGGTGCTGGACGCGGTGCTGTCCGGCTCCGGGATGCCCGGCGGCCGTCTGCACGAGGCCCTGCGAGGTCAGCAACTCGTGTACTTCGTCCACGGATTCCCGATCCTCGGGCTCGATCCTGGCCCCTACGTCATCTACGCCGGCACGGCGCCGGAGACCGTCGGGACTGTCCGCGAGCAGATCGAGGCGATCGCGACCGATCTCGCCGCCGAGGGGCCATCCGAGGACGAACTTGAGCTGGCGAAGGGCATGGCGGTGGCGAGTCACCGGATGGGACTTCAGACAAACTCATCGCTGGCGCAGACGATGGCGCTTGACGCAATCTACGGTCTGGGCGAGGATCACTGGGAGAGCTACGCGGATCGCATCAACGCCGTGACCGGCGACCAGGTGCGACAGATGGCCGATCGCCTGCTCGACCTGCAGGAGGCGGCGGTCGTCGTAACCACGCCGGGAAGCACGGGCGAAGACAACGAGGGACAGCAGACAGATGGCAGATGATGATAAACGCGGGGCGCGGGAAGACCTGATGACAGCAAGAGATTACTCGCAACTGGTGGCGCGGGAGATCTGCGATGCGCTCTCGCGCACGGACGACGAGCAGGTGGAGACGCTGCTTGAGATGATCGAGGACGCAAGCACGATCTTCGTCGGCGGCGCCGGTCGGAGCCTGATGATGATGCAGGCGTTCGCGATGCGGCTGATGCACATCGGCTTCAACTCATACGTCGTTGGGGAGACCACCACCCCGGCGGTCGTCGAGGACGACCTGCTGATCGCCGGCAGCGGCTCAGGGCAGACACGCATGACGCTCGCGCTGGTGGAGGCTGCGAAGGCCCGTGGCGCGCATACGGCCGTGATCACCGGCCACCCGGACTCGCCGCTGGGCCAGGCCGCCGACCACTGCGTGCACATCCACGCGCCTGTGGTTTTCGTCAACTCGGAGCGCCCGACGCGCCAGCCACCCGGCACACTTTTTGAGCAGTGCCTGCTGGCGCAGGGCGACGCGATGATCCTGCAACTGATGCACCGCCGGGGAACCACCGAGGAGATTATCCGGCGCCGGCATACGAAATTCGAGTAGGAACGCCGGCCGCATACAACGAAGGACGAATTGATGACAGCACAGTCAGATCTGGGAAAAACCGACGCGATGGCGGCCGCTGAGCGCGAAGACGAACATACCGCCGGCGGGCGCAGGAAGCTGATTCTGATCGTGACAGCCGCCGCGCTGGCCACGATCCTGGTCGCAGGCGCCATCGCGCTGGCGATCACAACTGCCTCATGGGTCAGAAGCGGCCAGATCGCGCAGAACGTCAGCATCGCCGGCATCGATGTGGGCGGAATGACCCACGAGCAGGCCGTCGCGGCCCTCAGAGACCGCTGGGTGCCGTCACTGCCCGACACGGTGAGCATCACCTTCCCCGGCGGCGAGTGGGAGGCGCAGCGCGATGAACTCGGAGTGCACTTCAAGCTCGACGTGGCGGCACAAAAAGCAGTGCGCCTCGGACGCGAGGGCGGACTGCTCGATCAGATGCGAGCGCGCCTGAGCAGCCGCCGAGGCGTCGTAGATGTCGATGTGCCTGTCGAGTTCGACGAGAACACTCTCGATGCCGCGATCGGCGGCCTCGCAGCGACCGTTGACCGCGATCCCGTCGACGCGGACATCAAGGTGTCCGGGAGCGAAGTGGAGGTCGTCCCCGGAGTGGTCGGCCGCCAACTCGACATCGACGCGACGATGGACGCGGTCAAGTCCGCACTGACCGACCCCGGCGCAGAAAGCGTTGAGGCGGTCGTGGAGACCGAGGAGCCCTCGGTCACGGCCGAGGACCTCTCGCACATCGAGGTCGTCCTCGCGTCATACAGCACCCCTTACAAGACCCATCAGACCGACCGCACACACAACCTCAAGCTCGCCGCCGCGCGACTCAACGAAGTCGTCCTGCACCCCGGCGAGCAGTTCTCGTTCAATGGCATCGTGGGTGAGCGGCTGGCGAAAGACGGCTATCGCCAGGCCCCGATTTTCATCAACGGTGAGGTCGAGCCCTCTCTGGCCGGCGGGATATGTCAGATAGCCAGCACCATGTACAACGTCGCTCTGCTGGCGAACATGGACATGGTGACGCGTCACAAACACTCCCGCCCGGTTGATTACGTTCCGACCGGCCGCGACGCGACCGTCTACTGGGGCGTTTACGACCTGAAGTTCAAGAACTCGCTCAAGCACCCGGTCCTTCTGCTGACCTCGGTCGACGGTGGCGAGGTCACATTCAAGATGCTCGGCAGTCGCGAGGATAAGGCCGAGGTCGAGATCATCCGGGAGGGCCTCAGCCGAATCCCCCACGGGGAGAAGGAGATCGAGGACCCGGAACTCGAGGAAGGCGAGAAGGAAGAGGAGAAGGAAGGCCGCGACGGCTGGCGGGTGACGGTCTACCGCAAGGCCACCCGGGATGGAAAGCTCATCCGCGACGAGCGGCTTCACACCGACGTCTACGCCGCACAGACCCGCGTGGTACGCGTGGGCACGAAGCCGCCCGAAGACGAGGAAGTGGCCGAGGACGACGCGGAGGTCAGCCAGGACGCCGGCGCCCCGGCCGATGCTGATGCCGACGCCCCGTCAACCACGCCACCAGGCGACGGTGCCGACCCGGACAATGAGGAGTAGATCAGGGCGCGCGGAATTACGCGCTTGACTCTGGCGCGGGGGGGGAATATACTAACCGATGAATTATCGGCTTCCGGCGACTGCAATGTGCCGGAGTTCCGGAAACAGCCTCACAGCAGAGGTGGTTGCCTGTGCGCGAGCGACGCCAGGGCCGCACCATCGTCATTGTCATCGCACTCATCGCGATTGCCGGCACATTCGTCTTCCTCGGCCAGATCTTCGCTCAGGAAGGGCCGCCCCCCGGCATGGAAGAAGAGCCCCCCCCCGGCATGGAAGATGAGATGATGATGATGGAGGACGACATGATGATGGGGGGGCCGGGAATGGCCGGCGGTGCCGGTGATGCGGGCGGTCTCGCATGGACCGAGCAGGATATGCCCGAGGAACTCACGATGACCTACGAGGAGTTCCTTGCCGAGACAGGCCAGCCTCGCGCGGCAATTCCGGACAACTTCATCCACGACGATGAGGGCCAGCCGAAGGATAACACCGAGAACCAGTGGCTGCAGCTTCAGCGCATCTACGCGGGGCGCGCGGACGTTGCCGTCGCAGTCGGTGAGGCCGGCAAGCCCGGCTTCGGCCTCGCAACGCGCATCCAGCGTCAGATCGCGGTCAAGGAAGCCGAAGTCGCCGACGTCGCCTACCTTTATGAGAAGGGCCTCGACAACTTCTCATTCGAGATCGGCTACCCGCAGTTCGAAGACAGCGCCATCCGCCCCGGCGCGAGCAGCGTCCCGATCCAGGTCGGCGTAATCATGAAGGTCAAGTCCGGCGTGGCCCAGCGCTACCCGAGCCTCGTCTATCGCAAACTCAAGAAGTACGACTTCTACGGAACCGACCGGCAGATCTTCCGCATCCACGACTACGACGGCGGAATCTGGGACCCGAAGGAAATCTACCTTTACAACGGTGCGGTCTCCGAGTGGAACAACCTCTGGCAGCAGAACTCGGTCCAGCTCACGCTCTACGATGCGTCCGGCGACCGCATCGTCTCCAGCACCCAGTCGGCGGGACATACGGGCGGCATCCTTTCGAAGCTGCTCTATCCCGACGAACTCAACTACGCGCCAATGCATGAGACGATCATCGCGCCGCAGGACAAGTCGTTCAAGGGCGGCAACCTCAACCTCCCGGGCAAGAAGGGCTGGTACTTCAGCTTCAGCTTCAACGTGCCGCTGAGCCAGCTTTCGGGCCTGGATCGCGCCGAAGCAGTGCTGATCGGCGCCGGCGGTGTCGAGGGCTCGCGAGGGCAGACGAGCGCCCCGCCGCCGTCAGGCATCGACGACTTCGGCGGCTCGCGCGCGAGCGTGCAGGCCGGCGCGGAGCGCGCCACAGGCACCGCTCGCCGCGGCGTCGGGATGGCCGGATACTCGATGGGCCCGGGCTTTTATTGATACCCGCCTGACACCTCCAGCAGATCCAGCGCGCCGCGGCCCCTCCGCGGCGCGTTTTCATTTTGCGCAGGTCCTCCGCTGCGAATTCGCGAACATCTCTTTCACAGGCGCAAACTCATCGTGAGGAGATGACCGCCATGCTCACTTCCGCGCTACTTGCCGCCGTCATTGGCGTCACGCTGCCCGGCGACGGGCTGCTTGACTATGACACGCGCTGGGACTATCCACACTACCTCAACGCCCGTCCCGGCGACGGTCAGATCGTGGATACCAACCCGCCCCGAATGTCATGGCCCTACGTGCAGGGCACGACCGTCGACGGGCATCCCGAGCAACGCCTCTTCACGCTCCAGATCGCGGCGGATGACTCGTTCGCCGACGCGGTGGTCGAGGTCATCGACACGCCTTACAACTTTTACAACGCACTCCCGGTGCTTGACGAGGGCGAGTGGTACTGGCGCGTGGGCTACCGGCTTGCCGACGAGGAGGACGTCCGGTGGAGCGACACGCGCAGCTTTGTCATCACTCCCCAGGCGGTCGAGTGGGATCGCACGATCATCACGCGCGCCCACGAGGTCCTCGCGCAGAAATCTCACCCGCGCATGGGGCCTGCCGACGGCGACTGGGCCGCATTCCGCGCCGCGCTCGAGGCCGACCCCCGAGGGGCCGAGTACGTCGGATCAGTGCTGAGGCTGGCCGATGCCGATCGACCCGACTGGTGGGATGATTTTCCGCAGACCGACGTGAAGGAGGACACCGGACTCGCCGGGCGCGACTGGATCACGATCACGAGGTATCTCGCACAGGCGGCGATGGCCTGGCGGCTCACGGGCGATGAACGTCTCCTTCCTGCGAAGGAACACATGCTGACCCTCGCGAGCTTCCCGAAGGGCGGGCAGACCTCGCCGGAATTTCATGCGCAGGTGCGCAAGTGGCCCACGCAGATCAACCAGCACCTCGCGGTCTGCTACGACCTGTGGTACCCGGACCTGACCGATCAGGAGCGCGCGTCCGTCCGCGAGGCGATCGAGTGGCGGCTTGAAGCCACCTACCTGGAGGCGAAGTCGTGGGCGCGCGCCGACGGCACTGTCGACTGGCGCGGTGTGGCGGTCTTCGCGGCCTCGCACCCCTACGAGAACTTCGTCTGGTCGCTCCCCGCGGTGCTCCTCACCGCCGGCGACAGCGAACTTGCCGACGAACTCACTCCGCTGGTGCTGCACTTTCTCACAGGCGTCACCGCCACGCATGGGCCCGATGAAGGCTGGAACGAGGGCCTCGCCTACGGTGGCTGGAAGGGCTTCTCGATGATGCAGGCCGCGCTGGCCACCCAGCTTCTGCTGCCCGAGCTTGATCTCGCGCGGAGCCCCTACTTCCCCCGCCTCGGCGAGTGGTACGCGCACATCTACCCGGTCGGCATCCGCCGGCTCCCCTTCGGGGACTACGCACAAAACCCCGAGGGCCAGCGGGGCACACAGCTTCACCTCTTCAAGTTCCTCGCATGGCTCACCGAAGACGGGCGCGCCACCCACCGCTTCGAGGCACTCGCCGAGGAGTTCGGCGACCGCACATCCGGCTGGTCGTGGTGGGACGTGCTGGCGGCGCCGCAGCTTGAGATGCCCTCACCCGAGCCCTACGCGCCCGACGCGGTCTTCCCTGTGGCCGGGTGGGTGATGGCCAGCACGCAGCCGCCATCGCTGCGCGAAGACTTCGCCGACGCGACCGGGATGATCTTCAAATGTCGGCCCATGGGCGGACATTCACACTCATTCCGCTCCGAGGGCGACTTCGTCTGGTACGCCCACGGGCAGACGCTCTCGGTCGGCGGCGGTGGCGCCTACCCCGACCCGCACTCCCGACACTCGATCAGTCACAACGTGATGCTCATCAACGGTGAGGGCCAGGAGTGGAACATCCGCGAGCCCGCCTATCCTTACATGGGCCGGCTGCTGGCGTACGAGGAGACAGACGGGCACACCTGGTGGGTCGGTGACGCAACTCACGCCTATCAGACAGTTGACGGCCTCAAGCGCTGGCTGCGGCACGTGGTCTTCGTGGACGACCGCTGGTTCATCATCTTTGATGATCTCGCGATGGAGGACGATGCCGAGCCCGCGAAGTTCTCGTGGCTGCTCAAGGTCGATCAGCCGGTCGATCTTGCGATGGAGGGCGGGGATCTCCGCTGGCAGATGGAGGACGTAAACGCACGTGTAACGCTGGCGGCGCCTGAGGAGATGGACTTCGTGAACCTGCAGGGCCGCGACGGCTACCGTAACCTCATCACCGGCGAGGACATCTGGGAACACACCGTCGAGCGGCTGGAGAACGTCGGCCGCGAAGTGAGCGAGGAGATGATGCTGGCGCACAACATCTGGGTGACGAACCACGAGCCTGCGCTCGAGCACACGTTCCTCGCGGCACTGACGGCGTGGCCGGAGGGCGAGGGCGCGCCTGAGATCACCTTCACCGGTGACCGCACGGTGACCGTCACCTGGCCGGACGGTGAGGAGCGCACGGTCTCGTTCGACCCGGCGGTGGACGCCGACATCACGGTGGACATCGACGCTGTCCGCGCGCACCAGCTTGCGACAGAGCCTCAGTAGCCGTTGTCTTTGTGGCCCCGGCGCCCTCGCCGGGGATACGCCTGTCCCACCGGCGAGTTGCACAGAAAAAAGCAGACGGCAACGACCGTGAGGCCGTTGCCGTCTGCTTGTCGTTCCCGGGAACTGGGGGCTGGCACCTCGCACCTGCCCTCACGCCTTCTTCAGCGTCTCCACGAGCACCGGGCCCATCAGGCCATGGTCGTTTAGGTAATACTCGAAGCGCCACTTCTCGTTGTCCGGATCGAACTCGCCGGGACCCGTCCACGCCTCCCACGGCGTGTGCAGCGGCCCGAAGATATTGTGCCGACCGCCTATCACCTCGACCACCACCTCATTCTCGCCCTCGTCGAGCGCGTCGGTGATGTCTGCCGCGAAGGGCGCCCACGGGAGCACCCACTGCTCCCCGCCCGCGTGGAGGACCGCCGCGGTGCAGGAAAGCTCCGGCAGTGAGAGGCGCACCCGCTGATCATCGGCGGGCCTGTCAACGCTCACGCGGTAGCGCACCGCGCCGCCGTAGGTGTCGAGGCCCTGACCGACCCACGAGCCCTCCTCCAGCGTCTCCGGCGCCGCGGTCAGCGTCATGCTGCCGGGCCGAGGGACGCCGTCGCGCGTGGTCACGCCGAAGTCGCCGAGCAGGTAGCCGTCCTCGATCTCCATCGTCGGGCGGTAGGTGAAGCTCAGGTTGATCTCGTTGTCACCCTCCTGCACATGCTCGGAGATGTCGATGGTCTCGATGTCGTCATCGACCCACCAGCCCTCCACCTCCGAGACCTCGTTGCCGTTGACCGTGATGACGTAGTCCTCCGGGTTCTCCAGCGCGAGGCGGCAGCTTGCGGGGACGTCCGTCACGTGAAAGCTCCAGCGCACGTCGCAGTGCTCGCGCGGCGCGGTGTCCACCACGCCGGTCTTGTAAAGGTACCACGGCTGGTGGCTGCTGCCGAAACGTTTGCCGAGGCCGTAGCGCGCGCGGATCAACTCATCTGCCTTCAGGACCGGCACCGGCTCCGACCACTCCTCGTCCTCGACGCGGAAGCGGCAGTAGTCCAGCGGCAGCGTGTTCGGCTCCGTCAACTCGATCTCGAAGGGCCCGCCGATCTCATCCCGCGCGATGACGTTCATCCGCTCGCGGAAGGGCTGCGTGTCCTCCACCTCCACGCCCAGGGTAAAGAGCGCCGAACCGGTCGGCTCCAGCCACACGTCGAAGGCCAGCATGCCGTCCGCTTCCCACGCCGGGATCGCGCGGCGCTCGCCGGTCCGCGGGTCCCACTCGATGACCGGCGCGTGGCCATCGACCCGCACCCGGACGCTGTGCCCGACCTCGCGATCGTGGCTGTCGAGGAAGAGCACGTGGCCGCCGTCCACCTCGCGCAGCATGCTCCACGCGTAGTCGATCGGCCGGTCCTCCTCGAGGACGGCAATCCGCCGCGGGATGATGTCCTCGACCGCTTCGATCAGTTCATCCGCGTCGCAGCAGCAGATTCGCGTGCGCGTCGCAAGCTCCGACGGCCGCGGGTCGGGCTGCGCGTCCACGCGCTCCGCAACTTCGGCCACGAAGAGCACCTCGCCGCCCGCCTCCGCGAACGCCTCCAGCAGGTCCATCGTGCTGGAGCGCAGCGTGATCGACGGCGGCACCACGACCAGGCGGTAGCTCATCTCCCCGATGCTGATCTCGTCGCCCTCGATCTCGGCGTACTTCGCCATCAGCGCCTCGTCGCCAAAGTCCCAGTCGAAGTGCGCGTTGCTCAGCGTGTAAATGACCGCCTCAAGCTGCTCCTCCAGCGCGTTGATCCGCTCGGACCCGGCGGTGTCGGTCGGCAGCCCCCAGCCGCTCTCGACGGTATGAAGCACCAGCACATCGCGCACCGGCGTGCCCTGCGTGAGCATAACACTCAGCCGCGCGAAGTAGTCCTCAACCTCGTTGTAGTAGGCCCACCACGGCGAGTGATCGCGGATCGAGGCCGGGTAGTCGCGCTTGGCCCCGCCCGCGAGCGAGTAGTGCGTCAGGTGCGGGCAGCGGAAGTTCACGCCGCACGCCCACTGCCAGTCGCCGCTGAACTTGTGCCCCTCCAGCGGCCAGTCCCAGCCGGTGCAGCCGTAGGTCTCGCTCAGCACGCGCTCGTGGCCGAGCTGATCCGCCACCGAAGTCGCCTGCTTTGCGGTGGTAAGCTCATTCATCTGGTCGCGCAGCATGTCGATCCCCGGCCACTGCATCCACTCGTAGTGCGGCATCACCGCGCCATCGGCCTGCCGCTGACTGGCAAGCGTCTGCTCGGCGAGCATGTGGCCGGTGGCGGCGATGTTGTGCTCCTCACACCACTCACCGATCTGCTGCGAGAACGCCTCGACGAACAGCTCCATCGCAGTCTGGAAGAAGTCGTGCCGCACCCGGGAGTAACCCTCCTCGGCCAGCGGCAGGAAGAGTTCGGGCAGGCGCTGCTTGAGATCGTACCCACGCCGCGCCTCGAACTCCTCGGCGAAGATGCAGGTCCACGGGACTCGCGTGGCGGTGTGTATCTGCGCGCCGTAGCTCGGCTCATCGGTGAAGACCGCCGGGATGATCGTGCCCATGTCGTCGGCGTAACGTTCGGCGTAGGCGTCGTGGGTAACGCTGATGAACTTCGCGACGGCCTCCGGATTCATCGTGTCGAGATAGCCGCCATCGTTCGTCCAGCCGCTCGGCTCCTGCATCCCGGGGCAGAAGAACATCGCGCGGTGCTTCGGCTCGGCCTCGGATGCGGTCATGATCTCGCCCGGCCCGCCGAGCATCTCGTAGGAGACCAGTCGGTCCTCGTCATCAAGCTCCACGTCGAAGACCGCGTGGACCTTCTCGGTGGCCGGGTCGGGCTCATCGTAGTTCATGCTCAGATACTTCAGCCGGAACTCGGGGTGCTCGCGCGTGACCAGCCCTCCCGCGGGCCCGGACGGCCATCGGTCCTCGTCGTACATGTACGCGTGCATATCAAGCTCGCGGCATTTCTCCACGCACGCGCTGACGCACTCGAACCATCGGTCTGACAGGTAGGGCGTCTTGAGGCCGTAGCGGCTGTGCATGAACGCGCCGCCCATCCCGGCATCGTGCATCGACTGGATCTCCGCCTGCAGCCGCTCGGGCTCAAGCTCGGAGTTCCACGACCAGAACGGCGCGGAACGCCAGATCGCGGAGGGTGACTGCCACTCATTCTCGATTGACTTCAGGTCGCTCATTGTCAGTCTCCTTGGGCGGCACGCTTGATCGCACGACAGGTCGCAGGTGTAGTTCGACATGAATGCACGGGGGCCTTCATGGGCCGGTCGATAACGGTCATTCGCCGTCATTCGTAGGACAGATGAAAGCTGTAGGCCCGGGTTGTATCCTGAGATTGTCGGCACCGCAGCAGCGTTCAGCAAGGAACCCGGACTCCGGGCGCCCCCTGTCCCGCCGGAGGCGTGGATCGCCCGGAGAGTCGTCTCAGGCCGACGTCTGAAGC
>JBNJEK010000087.1:0-15477 GCA_051745855.1 Armatimonadota bacterium | reverse complement strand
TCCCGATGCGCCAGACGATCCCGATGCGCCCGAGGATCCCGATCTGTTCGATGACTCAGAACCCGGCATCGGCGACGCCCCGCCGACGCTTGAGGTCGGCCGGCGCCTCGAGCCAGTGGGGCCTGAGGTGGACGAGCCGCGGGCGCCGTGGGTGGAGCACCTCAATCCTGCGGGTTTCGCGGTCTCGATCCCGATCGACTGGGAGGTGGAGGTCGCAGAGGGGGTCATCGCCCTCACCCCCGCGCTGGAGGGCGCGACTGCCGGCGCGGCGCTCATCTGGCCGGTCACCGGGCCGGATCCGGGGGCCGAAGCCGCCCTGCGGATGGCGCTCACCCCGATGCCGGAGTTACGCATCACGAGGGTGACGTCGATTGAGGACGCCGCTGCGGCAACCCTGATCCAGGCGGAGGCCGACGGGGGCATGCGGCTGATGGCCACCTGGGCGCACG
The DNA here is from genome assembly GCA_051745855.1 of Armatimonadota bacterium. GTDB lineage: Bacteria > Armatimonadota > Zipacnadia > Zipacnadales > UBA5352 > UBA5352. The sequence goes on along the minus strand of JBNJEK010000087.1, from coordinate 15,028 downwards.
ATGGATCGCACGGCCTGTTGCAGATGGCGGCGGTGCCTGCCGAGCAGTGGGATGAGGCGCTGCCGGACCTGGCGCGGATGATCGCGAGCTTCCGACCCGGGGAGTGGCCGGTGGCGCGCGCCGCCGAGGCGGACTTCTCCGGTGAGACGGGCCTTCTGAGGTGGCGACTGCCAGTCGGGTGGCGGATCGAGGGCGGGGCGCGTGAGGATGGCGGAGAACTGGGCATCGATGTGAGCGCGGTGGGGCCGGGTGATGACGCGCTCAGGATCCGCTGGCGGCAGCCGATGCAGCCGCGCTTCCGCGCGCTCACGCCGCTGCTGGAGAGCCTCGGATGGCGCGAGCAGGAACGCTACTCGTCGCCGGAGGGCGGCGAAGGACTGACGATCTACCGGCGGCGCGGTCCGGAGAAGTTCGTCAGAGAGATGCTGCTGGCTCGTGACCTCGATCAGTTGCGGCTGACCGCGATCGACGCGGGGCCGGCCGACGGCCGCATCGCGGACCTGCTGCCACAGGGCGGAGCGGAGGGCCATGCGATCACGGCCGGGGGCGGCTCACCGGCGGGGCCGCGCGAGCGGCTCTATCTCGCGGCGACCGCGCCCGCGGCTCCACCGCTGTCAACGACCTGCTGGGAGGCCGCCTACCTGCTTGCCGACGCGCCTGAGGGCGGGTTGGCCGAGGCGGTCGCGGCGCTGGTGACGATGGTCGGCAGTGCGCGGGCACACGACACCGCAGGGACGGCGCAGGCGGAGCGGCTCGAAGCGCTGATCGATCGGGCGCGGCGCGCGCTGGGCTCGATCCCGGCCGACCTGCAGCCCGAGTCGGCGACCGGTCTCACCGGCGTCATCGGCGGCGACCCGCAGCAGGGCGCGGCGACATGGGCGACGCCGGGTGACGCGGAGCAGCATTGGTCCGAGCAGGCCGGTGGTGGTGACACGGTGAACCTTATCGAGGGACCGGTCAGGAGCCGCCCGGCAGCGGAGGGCGGCGGCGCGGCTGGGACCACGCCGGGCCGGTGAGGCCGCACGAGGAAATCAGTTGTTCCCGGAGAATCAACACAGGAGGGATAGTACCATGAGAAAGATGGTTGAGTGTGAACACTGCGGCGGACAGAAGACCTGCACGCAGAGCGGAGGGAGAAGTTGCATCGACTGTCTCAGGGCCGCCGGTCAGGGCAGGCGCAGCCACGCGGCAGTTCGATGCTCGTTCTGTGGCGGGCGCGGCTTTGTGATGGTTGAGGTCGAGGACGAAGAGGCCGATGAAGAGACTGAGGAAGCCGAGGCGTCGTCCGAGTAGTCGTCCCGCGGAGTGGAGCGCTCCTTCGCCTGTGGAGACGATATCGTCGTTCCGTGATGCGGAGGCTCTCCTCCGCACGCCGTCGTCCGGGGGATCCATCCCGGACTTCGTGATCGCCGCGGTAATCGCGCATCTTGACCGGCCACGGGGCTTGCGGTATAATACTGCCGGGGCAGTGCGATTTCTTCATCTGCTCCCGCCCGTCCGCTCCGAAACGCGCGGGAGCGGGGAATGCAACGCGCATCGATTGACGACGAAATCATCTGCGCGAAAGCGCTCGCGGAATTGTCGGAATGTTGACTGCAACTGGCGGGGCCGCGCTCTCGCGAGGCCACAGAGCCGCCGACATCCCCCACCAACCCACTTCTGAAAGGGGTCGTCTCATGTCCAACGAGGAGCGGACCGACGAGATGGATGACGAAACTCCGGAATCGGAGGAGACGGAAGTGAGCGAGGGCGAGTACAGCTACAGCGGGCAGGATGCTGAATCAGGCGGGGGAGGTTCCAACGGAGGAACCAGCGCGGGCATCTGGGTCATTATTGTGCTCGTGATCGCGGCGCTGGTCGCCGTCGGCTGGTACCAGTGGTCGCAGACACAGCGCGAAGCGGCCCAGCAGGCTCAGGCCGAGCGGGAGCAGATCCGGCAGCAGCAGCTCACGCTTATCAATGAGGACGTGGGCGACGCCGCGGATGCCCTTGATAGTGGCGACATCGACACGATGATCGAGCGCCTCCAGGAAGCGGACGAGCAGCTCGACATCATCGCCCGGGCCGCCAACAGCTCCGGCGATACCGAAGCCGCGCAGCTTATCACGCAAAAGCGTGACTCGATCAACAAGGCCATCAAGTCTCTCCAGCCGGTTTACGACGAGATTGAGGCCAAGCGCACTGAGATTGAAGAACTCGAGGATAAGCTGATGACGACCGCCCGCGAGAGCCTCCAGGGACTCGGCTCCCAGTTCGACGTGCCCGACGTGCCCGATGATGAGGCCGCCGAAGACGAAGCCGCCGAAGACGAAGCCGCGGCTGATGAGGCCGCGACGGACGAGGCTGCGGCAGATGAGGCCGCGACGGACGAGACTGCGGCAGATGAGGCCGCGACGGACGAGGCTGCGGCGGATGAGGCTGCGGCTGAGGACGCCGAAGCCGATGACGAGCAGGCACCCGAGGACGAGGCCGCCGATGAGGAGGCTGCAGAGGAGGAGCCTGCAGCCGAGGACGAGGCGGTGGAAGTCGTCCCGGAGGCGTAAAGCAGGCCGGGATAGACGGACAGGACAGCAAGCAACAGACCGCAATCGGGCGCAGTGCCACAGTGGCATTGCGCCCGTGGACGGTGAATGAAGGCCAGACGATGGCTGCCGCCGATCGATGGCGGCGCATCGATGTGTACGCTCTCGTCAACGAAGATCGGTGTCGCCGCATCAAAGCGATCTGACGGCGCCACGCGGCCGACCCCCAGAGGACAGGCGATAGATGAGTTCAGCGAGCAAAAAAGCGACGACACTCATATCAAAGTTGCGAGCGAAAAGCTCCGCGTCCCGCGACAACGTGCTTTCTGATCTGGTCGAGTTGGGCCCAGACGCGGTGGAACCGCTGATGGAGGCGCTCGACCACAAGGATTACAAGGTGCGGATGGCGGTGGCGGAGGCACTCGGTCTGATCGGTGACGAACGTGCAATTCCGCCGCTGATCGAGTCGCTCAGTGATTCGAGCAAGAACACGCAGGAGGCCGCGGCGGGCGCGCTGGCCGAGATCGGCGACGCGGCGGTCCCGGCGCTGCTGGACGCGCTGATCGGCAGCGACCAGGCCGCCCGCAAGTGGGCCGCGGAGGCGCTGGGTAGCATCGGCGACGCCTCGGTGGCGCAGGAGCTGATGAAGCGCCTCAACGACCCGAACATCGAGGTGCAGCGCGCGGCCGTGACTGCGCTTGGCGACCTCAAGAGCAAGCGGGCGATAGATCCGCTCATCGGTGTGCTGCGTGAGGATAACGTCGATCTCGCGAAGGCCGCCGCGGAGGCACTGGGCAAGATCCGAAGCGAAGTGGCGATCGAGCCGCTGATCGAGGCGCTCGGCTCACCGAGCATCGATGTCCGCAAGGCTGCCGGGAGGTCCCTGCAGCGCGTGGGCTCGGCCGCGGTGCCGAAGCTGATCGAGGCGGTCCGGGAGGGCGATCCACTCCTCAGGCGCTGGGGAGTCGAGGTACTTGGCGAGATCTCCGATGAGCGCGCGCTTGAGATGCTGGTCGAGTCGCTGGATGACAATGATGAGCGTGTGGTTCGCTACGCGGCGGTCGCGCTCGGCCGGCTCGGCAAGGATTCGAGCATCAAGTACCTGGAGCCTCTGCTCGACCATGAGAACAAGGATATCCGCTACGCCGCCGTCGAGGGCCTTTCGGGAACATGCAGTTACAAGGCAGTGGACGCGGTCGGGCGATGCCTCGAAGACGATGACTGGGTCGTGCGGATGACGGCGGCTGTCGGTCTCGGCGAGATCGCCTCGCGCACCTGCGTGGAGCCGCTGCTGAAGGCGCTCAAGGACAATGAGTGGAGCGTACGGCGCCACGCCGCGCTCTCGCTGGGGCGCGTGGGCATCAAGAAGCGCGCCGTGGATGCGCTCGTCGAGGCTCTGGAGGATCCGAAGGAACTCGTGCGCAGCGGGGCCGCGGAGGCGCTCGGGCAGCTTGACGCCGAGGAGGCTATCCCGCACCTCGAGGAGCTTCTCAGCGACGAGGATCCGAAGGTCGTGGGAGCCGCCGAGGAGGCGCTCATGAGACTCGGGGTTGAGCTGGAGTAGACGCAATTCAGACAGCGTTGCGGCGGCCCGGGTTTTGCCCGGGCCGGCGTCGTGTACGATGCCGGTCACATTGGCGCGGAGGCCCGGCCCCACCCGACCGCGAATCTGCAGGTGGCGCGATCGGAGGGGCGCGGCGATGGCCGAAAGTGCGGAAGACAAACTGGAGAGCATCCATCACGGCATCGAGCGCTGCCTGAAATGCCGGCTGCACGAGACCCGAGCCCACGCGGTGCCCGGCGAGGGCCCCGCTGACGCCCGCTGTATGTTCATCGGCGAGGCGCCCGGCGCGCGGGAGGATGAGTGCGGGCGGCCGTTCGTCGGCATGGCCGGAGAATTCTTCGATGAGCTGCTCACGGACGCGGGGATCGACCGCGATTCGGTGTACATCACGTCGGTGGTGAAGTGCCGCCCGCCGGACAACCGGAATCCGCGGTCGGACGAGACGGAGACCTGCATCGCGGCGTGGCTGGAGGAGCAGATCGCGCTGGTCGATCCGGAGATCATCGTGGTGCTCGGCGGGGTGGCGTTCAGGGCGCTCTTCGGCGAGGATACGCCACTGATGGACGTGCACGGGCAGGTCCGAGAGCGCGATGGCCGCCGATGGCTGATCACCTATCACCCGGCCGCCGCAATGCGCTTCCCGCAGCCGAAGAAGCGCATCCACCAGGACCTGCGCCACCCGACGCTGCAGAAGCTGGTCGGAGGCTGATCGTGACGATCGCGGGCTGGAAGCCGGCGACGCATGGAAGGTGGCTGACAGACCCGCGCTGATGGTGCCGGGGCGTCCCGCTGAGAGGCGGCCGGTGGCCTCCCGCGTTTCTTACAACACCACCGTGTTCCCGACGCTCGCGGATTCGGCGGCCGCGTTCATGACCTGCAGAACGGGCACCATGTCGTGGATCGTCGCGATCGGCTCGCGGCCCTCGGCGAATGCGTCCAGCGTGTCGCCGACGTAGTGGTCGTAGACCTCAAGACCGTTCATCCCGCCCACGTGCTCATTCTCGCCCTCGCGCATGAGCAGATCCTCGTCGCCGACGTCGCCGCCGACGTGCAGGCGGTCGCTGGTGACGGAGAAGTAGCGCTCGTAACTCTCGGGGATCGTGTACGAGATTTCGCCGAGGCCGATCGCGCCGGTCTCCCGACCGACCATCATCAGCGAGGTGTGGTCCTCGATCAGGTCATCACGCAGGCCGTAACTCCACCGCGCGGTGACCTCGGCGACGTCGTCGATCAGGTGGATGAAAAGGTCGATCACGTGCGGGCCGAAGTTGAAGAGTGGGCCGCCGCCGGCCCTGGCCGGGTCGAGCATCCACTCGCAGTGTGAGGCGATGTAACGCTCGGGGCTGCCCGCGAAGAGGCGGTAGTAATAATGAATCGGCAGGCCAAGCTCACCGGCTTCGCGCATCTCCCGCAGCCGCTGGACCACGCCGTAGTAGCGGCTGACGAGGGCCACGGAGGTGAAGACGCCCTTCTGCTCGGCGCGGGCGGCGATGGGTGCGAGCACGTCGCCGTCAAGGCCCATCGGCTTCTCCATGTGGAAAGGCTGCTCGCGCCCGACCAGTTCGGCCGCGATCTCGCTCATCTCATTGTGCGGCGCGGACGACCAGACGATGTCGGCTTCGACCTCATCGAGCAGTTTCCGGTAGTCGGTGAAGCCGGGGCAGTCGAGATCAAACTCGCCGGCTGTGCGATCGACCGCCTCCTGCTCGGAATCGGAGATCGCAACGATCTCGACATCGCGCTTGAGGAGCGCGGGAAGGTAGAACTCCGCTGCATGCCAGTGGCCTACGCCGATGAAAGCGACTTTCATTGTTCGACTCCCTCGCTGCTGTCATCTGATATTTCTGAGGCGTCGGTCGGGCTCGGCGGGACCGGCAGTCCGGAGCCACCCCGCCCATCCCTGAGGTCCAGCGACGGCGCCGATCTCTCCAACTGAAGCTGCGGGCCGTAGCCGCCGTCACCGCCGTCACCGCCGGCCTCGCCCATTTCCGGGCGCTCGCCCTGTGCCATCGCGCGCATCATCGCCACACCCTCGTCCACCAGGTCCTCGGCCCGCTCGTATTCATGCTCCGTGAGCAGCCTGCGGACCTCCGCGAATTTCTCATCGAGTTCGGTGGTGTCCGCGTCGGTGTTCTCCCTGAGCTGGCGGTACATCTCGCCGGCGAGTCGCATTTTCTCTCGCGCGCGCTCCTCAGGGCTGAGTTCTGCCAGCCTCTCCGCCGCCGACGGCTGCATCGGCGCGGACATGGCCTGCAGCACAGCCTGCACGATCTGCGCGCGGTTGGCCTCAAACTGCTCCTCGGGCATCTCGCGAACCTGTGCGAGGATGCGTTCGACGCGCTGCATCACCATCTGCTGGCGTTCGCGCTGTTGCTCCTCCGACGGACTCGCGTCCTGACCGGCCGGGGCATCGCCGGCCTGCGCCCCGCGGACCTTCTCCTGCGCCCGCTGGATCGCCGCCGACATCTCTCTGCGACGATCGCCGATTTCGTGGAAGGATTCCTTCGCCTCGCCGAGGATCTCGCGGATCTGATCGGCATTCTTCTCGCGGATCGCGCCCGCCGCGGTGTTGATCGCCTCCCAGATCTGCGTGAGGTCGCGCTCCTCGGCCTGCATGACGTTCGTGGCAAGGTCGGCGACGAACTTGATCAGGCCGATCTCCGGCCCCATCTGCGGCATCCCCCGCTCGCCCGGTCCGGCCGAGGGCGGGCGCTGTGTCCGCTGCGTCACGCGCGGAGCGTCCTTGACCGCCGCGATCGCCTGGTCCATCAGCCGCTCCGCGCGCTCGAAGTTGCCCTGCTGCGCGGCGCGCTCGGACTTCCTCGCAATCTCGACCGCGGCACGGACGTCCCGGCGTTCCGCCTGTGCCTGCTGGATGGCCTGACCGAAGGCCTGCAGCTTCGTCTGAAGCCCCTGCGGCATCCGATCCGGCGACTGCCCCTCCAGCATTCCCCGTGCCTGGTTCAGCAGGTCCTCGACCCTCTCCGTCTGTCCCTTCTCCGCCGCGTCCACCATCTGAGTTCGCAGTTGCATGAGTTCCTCGACCGGCGCCTCGGCCTGCTCAAGTTGCTTGATGGCCACGCTGAAGCCAAAGAACGCCTCCCACAGCTTCGGATGCTGCTCGAAGAACGCCTGCGCCTCGACCGGCAGGTTCGTGTCCTCGGCCGGATCGGGCAGACGGCGCCTGCCGTCATCGTCGTTTCCGGCGCCTTCCTCGCCGCCCGCCCGCTCCCCGGGTCGGTCAAGGGGCGAGGGCCGCTCCACCTCGGGCGTGCCGAGCGACTGGATGGCCTTCTGCGCCTGTGTGAAGTCGCCCTCGTCGATCGTCTTACGCAGCCAGGCGATGCGGCGCTTCGAGGTGTCGGTGGCCTCAGGCCCGGCGTACACCGTCGACAGGCGATCGATGGACTGCTCGAGCGCCGACTCCATGTCCGCCCGCTCAGTGAAGAGCTTCACCGAGGCGACCGTCATGAGTATCCCCAGCACCGCCATCACCACCACGCCGAAGGCCACGAAGGTGGCGGCCTTCGACCGCCCCTTCTCCTCCTCGTCCTCACCGAAGTCGCGCTCGGTGACGACGAACGGTGGCTCCGCCTCGGCGAGTTCATCGCCGGGCACGGCGTTTAGTCGGGTGAAGAAGTCGCCCTCCGCCGGAGACGTGTCCTCCTGCGCAGCAGCTTCGTGCTCCGGCCGAACGTCCTTATCATCGCGAGGAGGCTCGAAGGGGCTTCTGCCGCCCTCCCGGGCCTCTCCAGCGGATTCCGCGTCCGGCCGAATGTCATCATCTCTTCGATCATCCAACGTCGGCACTTCCCTTTATCTGTCCTCACTCGGCTCCTGCAAATGCGGCAATATCTCCAGCATCGTGATCAGATCGAGTCGGTTGTGCTCCAGCACCTGCGCCATCCGTCCGGCGTCGCCGGAGTGGACGAAGTCATGCCATGCATCGGGGATCTGCGCGCCCTCGATGTCCCCCCAGCGCGACCGCCCGCAGAGCCGCTTCTCGCAGGTCTGCAGCCGGCAGTTCTCCCACTGTGCTCTGAAGCGAGCACGAATCGCGTGGAGCAGATCGACGTGCGCCGCTGGCTCGGGGCAGGCCCCGAGGCCGTGGTAGATCATGCGCTCGCGCATCAGGGGCATGTCAAACGACCGCCCGTTGTACGTCATAAGCGCTTTCCGGCCGCGCAGCAGTTCCGCGGAGGCGGAGAGGACCGCGCGCTCCTCGGCGTAGTCGCGGGCGAAAAGCTGCAGCGACAGCGCCTCGGAGGGTGCGTCACTCTCCCAGACGATCACGCCGACCAGGAAGATCGGTGCTGCGGACAGCCCCGCGGTCTCCGTGTCAAGCAGCACAAGTTCGGTCGGCGCGAGCCCCCGCAGGTCGTCCAGCGGATCGTCCTCCGGGTGACCGAGCAACGCGGTCAGGCGCTCAAAGCGACTGAGTATATCCGCGCCGTGAGGCAGCATCTCACGCGCGGGCCCGGCCACCAGCCAGTACGCGCCCTCGTCACACTCGACGACCTCCCCCGGCGCAAGCTCCTCCAGCGGACCGGTGCTGACAGGCGCGCCGCCACCGCCCGTCACCCGAGACACATCCGAAGCTCGATCATCGGGCGTGCGGCGCGAAAGTCGGTTGCGTGAAAGGCCCGGGTCGCCGACGCGCACGGGCTCACTGCGCTGCCCGGATGCTTCGCCGGGCTCAGAAGCGGCCCTGTCACGCTGCGGACCTTCATCAATCTGTCTGAGGCGCCTGCGAAGCCGCCGTGAAAGCACTTTCAATCATCCTGTCGGTCGATTCTGACACGTGCAAGCCATCCGACATCCAGCGAGACGTTCGCCACGTCAATCACCGGCGGCCTCCGCGATCTGCCCGGCGAGGCGCTCATGAAGTGCGGCGACGTAGCTCGCCTGAGCCGCGGCGGCCTGCCACTTCGTCTCCGCCTCATCCTCGGCGGCCGTCGCCTCCTCGATCTTGCGGGCGACCAACTCGGCCTCCTCCAGCAGTTCAGTGTGCCGGGCGGTGGCGTTCTCCAACGCGGCCATCGACCCCTCGGCCCTCTGCAGGATCGGCGTGACCGTCTGCGCCATGGTCAGGTAAGGTTGAAGGCTCCCCTGCGACCAACTCGCGGCGGTCACCCTGGCCACAGGATCCTCAGGGTCGGCGCAGCGCTCAAGCCACGCTCCGGCCGCCTCCCAGGCCGCGGCTCCCGCCGGAGCCCCTGACAGCGACCTGCGCTGCATGACCTCTCCAGCCCGCTTCACGACAGCCTGCAGCAGTTGATCCGCCGACGGTTCGCGCAGCCGTGCGGCAAGTGAGAACTGGTAGAAAGGTTGCGCGCCCGCGATGCCCGATCCACGACCCGACCCGGTCCGCCAGCCGGCAATGAACTGCTCACGACCGGCCGTCGCATATCCGTCGCGGCCCGGCGGCATGAGATGAACCCGCTCGTCACTGAGGTCGTACCCTGTCACGATGACCCAGCGTGGCGGCGATCCGTGCCTGACGATCACCGGATGCCCCTGGAGGATCGCCTGGTGGACCGTGTCGAACGCATTCTCCGCGGTCGCCCCGGAGAACTTGTTGTGAGCGAAGCCGAGCGCCTCGGTGAGCATCTCGAAGGGGCTCCCCTGCAGCGGATCGGAGCCGGCCGACGGTTGTTGCGAGTCGAAGACAACCGCGAAGGGCGCGCCGTAGAGCGCCATCAGCCAGTCCATCGAGCGCTGCTCGTTGCGGTAGGCCAGCGCGGCCCTGAGCGCAGAGACAGCCTGAAGAAGCTCGGTCTCATGCGAGGCATGCGCTGGCACGCCCCTGATGACTCGCGAGCGCCGCGCAACCTCCGCTCTGTGCGCCTGCTGCTGCTCCTCAACCTTGCCGTAGTAGATCCAGCCGATGTTTCGCTTGGCCATCGCGGCGGCGTGGGTGTCGGGGTAGCGCTCGATCAGCGTTTCGTAAAGCTGCTCGACCTCCTCCTGCTCGATCCCCATCCGCTCGGCGGAGCGGGCGTGCAGGAGGGCGGCCTGCGCGGAAGATGTCCGCTGCTCGGCATACCGCGTCGTCAGTTCGACCGAGGTGGCGGCGGCCATCGCGTAGTCCTCGGCGTCGAAGTGCGCCCGGGCGACTTCGAGCAGCCCGCGGGCGCAAAGCGCCTCCCGTCCCTCGAAGCGCTCGCACAGCTTGCCCCACGTCTGCCGAACCGCCTCCGGGTCACCGAGCGCCTTACGCTGGATCGCCATCACCCGCATCAGCGCGTCATCAACCCACGGGCTGTCGGGGTAGTCATCTACCAGCGCGCGGTACTGCACCAGCCCGACCGTCGGCTGTCCCAACTCCTCGGCGAAAACATATGCGAGCTTGTAAAGCGCGTCATCTGCAAGCGGGCTGTCGGGATACTCCGAGACGATCCGTCGGTACTCCTCGGCGGCCATCTCGTGTTGGCCCTGCGCGAGAAATGTCTCGGCGCGCCGGTAGAGTCGCTCGGACTTGGTGGTGCAGCCGGCAAGCACCGCGAACGCAAGCGCGAGACAGATTCCGGTGGAGAATCGACTCACAGATTCTCCACCTCCTCAAGCACCAGCGCCACCCGTGTCAGCGACTCGGCCATCTCGGGGAAGGTCTCCTCCTGCGCGCGGACAAAGTCCGGCAGATGATGCCGCGTCACTCGCTCGCGGACGTAGCGAAGATGGCTGACCTGCCGCAGTGTCTCTGTGTTGGCGATCTCCTCGAGCACCAGCAATACGCGCTCACAGTCGGCCGCGGTCTCCTTGTCCGCGCCTGTCGGGTCATCGAGTTGAAATGCGATCTCGCGGATTGCGACCGGCAGTTCCTGCCGAACGATCCGCTGGCGCATGCACTCGTACTGCAACTGCGCGAGGTCGTTCGTCACCCGCGATCGCTGGTAGAAGACGGCGCCCCAGACGCCGAGCGCCACCAGCACCAGCATCACCAGTGAGCCTCGGAATACCTGCTTGCGCACCTTCCAGCGGGCGCGAATCTCGCTCGCGTGCTTCTGCGAAAGGTCCGACAGATCATCCAGCACTTCCCGGGGCAGCCGAACACCCTCGAGACCGACTACGCCGTCCTCGGCCGTGGCCGAGCGGCGCGCCCGGCGGGCCGCGTCCCGTCCCACGCGGGACGCGAGCACCCGCTCGGTTATCCGCCAGAGGCGATCGGCCGGGTCGGCGTTGAAGCGCGGAGCCTTCAGCGCCGACAGCAGCGCCCTCCAGACCTCGCGCACCACCTCCTGCGCCTCGTCCTCATCATCGACGGCGGTCAGCGCCATCGCGTAGACACCGTCGGCGCAGGTGTACAAGAGCGCGTCGAGCGCCGAGGAATTCCCGCGCCGACACCCGGTACGCAGCTCCCGCGTGGTCGTTGACGCCATCAGTTCCCTTCCCTGAAGATGCTGTCGGACAGCCCTGTGTTGATGCGGTAATTCATGAACTGAAGCTCGATGTGTGCGGCGCTTCTGCGATCACGCAGCGCACCCTCTGCCACGTCCGTGATGATGTACTCCGGCATCCAGTACCCGCGCACGTTCGTGTGATGGAAGCGGGCGGCAAGCTGCCGCTTTCCACCACGCCAGACCTCGCTCTTGAGCAGCAGATAGCGCTCGCTGTCAATCCACAGCAGCACCCGTCCGCTGCCCGGTCCGAAATCACGTGGCGCCAGCTTGACACAATGCACCGGCCGGCCCGCGATCTGCCCCTCCCCCGCAAAGCTCGCGGTGGCGTAGTCCTTGAGGTGGAGCGCAAGGTTGCCCAGCAGCAACGCGTCGCGAGGGATGATCACCACTCCCTCGGACTCCACGTGCACCTTATCCGGCTGCTTGTACCACACATTCACCTGACGTCTGGCGATGTTGATGTTCGGCGCCTCTATCGCGACCGCCACCGTCGCCGTGTAATCCTCCACGCGCTCGGTCGCCTGCAGCGCCCGCTCCACCATCTCCATCGCCGTCAAAGCGCGCGCCGGCGTCGCCGAGGCGAACACCAGCGCGAGCACTCCGCAGATTGCAGTTAAGTGCTTCAGCACGTCACGTCCCTTCGCTCGAAGACGATCAGTGAGATGATACTCGCCACCACCATGAACGCCGCGAGGTAGCCGGCCGAACTGCGCAAAGACTCCCCGTCGATCGTCACCGCCAGCACCTCGCGGTAGACGCCAAGATGCGCTGTGAGCAGGTAGGACTCCGCCCACTCGAAGTAAGGCATCGCCCCCACGATCTGACTGACGAGCAACACCGCCACCGTCAGCCCCGCGGCCGTCATCGGGTTGTTGAAGACCGTTGACAGCATCAGCGCCAGCGCCGCCACCGCGCACATCGACAGGCACGCCAGCGCGTATGCCTGCAGCAGGCGCATTGATCCGGTCTGCGCGTCGAAAATCGTCAGTCCGCGGCGGAAAACCACCAGGTCGCCCCACCCGAACACAAGCTGCCCCAGCCCCAGCCCGACCAGCCCGAGGAAGAGCGTCAACGAGATGGTGAACGCCCATCCCGCGGCAAGCTTCGCCATCAGCACCCGCCAGCGAGCCACAGGCCGCGACAGCAGTGTCCGCAGCGTCCCCGACTGCCGCTCACCCGCCACCAGCCCCCCGACCACCACCGCGACCAGCAGCGGCACCAGCACCGTCAGCGCCACCTGCAGCACCGCGTTGGCCACGAACAACGCCGTCACCGACTTGCCCGCCACCACGAAGGCCGAGCCAAGCTCCTCGCTGACGTCGAACCTCTCGCGCTCATGGTAGCTGCCCCACGTCACCAGCCCCACCAGCGCGAGCACAACTCCGAAACTCGCCCACGCAATGCGCTGGCGCCAGAGCTTGCTCAGTTCACTCCGCAGCGCAGCCATCCTCAGCGCTCGCCCCCCTGTGTACTTAGACCGCTCTCACCGGGGCCGATGTTCCCTTCGGGCCGGCCATCCGCCATCTCGGCGGCGCGATCGCGCACCGTGTCCATGTAAAAGCCCTCGAGCGTGCGACGAATCGGCGACACCTCGTGGACCCGAACTCCCGCCTCCACCAGCATTGCGTTGAGTTTCGCGCTGTCGGCCTCACCGCTCACATTCAGCGAATGATCGCCCGTCTGCTCGATCTGAGCGCCCTCCACCTCGTCGAGTATACGCACGGCGGCGGGGACGTCGTCAACCACCAGCCGCGTGCCGGGCGTGAGGCCCGCCAGGATCCGCCCCACCTCACCCTCCGCGATCACTCCCCCGTCCATCACGACCGCTGCGTGCGTGCAGGTCATCTCCACCTCTGCCAGCAGGTGGCTCGACAGGAAGATCGTCATCCCCTCCCCATGCAATTCGAGGAGCATCTCGCGCACCTGCGCGAGCCCCTCGGGGTCGAGGCCCGAGGCCGGTTCGTCGAGGATCAGCAGTTCCGGTCGTGGCAGCAGCGCCTGGGCGATGCCCAGCCGCTGGCGCATTCCGTGCGAGAAGCCGCCGACCGCGCGGTCGGCGGCATCCGTCAGCCCGACCAGTTCAAGCGTCGCGTCCATCTCCGCGCGTGGCACCCCGCCCGAGAGTGATGTGAGCAGCCGGAGATTCTGCCGCGCGCTCAGCCACGGGTAGAACGCCGGCTCCTCGATCAACGTCCCGAGCCGGCTCCCAAGTCGAAGGCGCTCGCGGACGGGCACGCCGAGCACACTCGCATCGCCGGAGGTCGGGCGGATCAGCCCGGTCAGCATGCGGATGGTGGTGCTTTTGCCCGCTCCGTTCGGTCCAAGGAAGCCGAAGAGCGAGCCGCGCGGCACCGTCAGGTCGAGGCCCTCGACGGCCCGGACCCGACCGAAGCGCTTGGTCAGCCCGCGAGTCTCAATCACCGGCTGTCCGGTCAAAGCACTGCGCCTCCCTCTCAAGTCCCACCAGCGCTTCACAGACCCGGTCCTGAATCCTGCGTACGCGCTGAACATCGCAGACGAAGCCGTTCATCACCATCGCGAAGACCAGCCGCTCGCCGCCCACGGTCTGCGCGTAACCCGAGAGCGCCGAGACGCCCGTGAGCGTCCCCGTCTTCGCGCGCACCCGCCGCCGCGCCCGCCCGTCGCGCATCCTGCTTCTGAGCGTACCATCGACTCCTGCCACGGGCAGTGCCGCGATGAACTCCTCCCGCCATCGCGAGCGGTCCATCGCCTCCAGCAGCCGCACGATGACGGCGGCGCTCATCAGTCCCGCGCGGCTCAGGCCCGATCCGTCCGCCCAGCGTGTCCCTTGCAGGGAGACGCCGCGCTCGCCCCACGTCTCCGCGCAAAGCTGGTTCGACGTCAGGTCCGGCCGCCCCGCGGCCCGTGGGAGCGAGTGCAGCAGCGCGTCGGCGAGCGCGTTGTCACTCGGCTTGAGGATACGAGGCGCAAGCCCGCCGACGGTCTCGCCCATCGGAGGGCCGAAGTCCTCCCCGGCGCCGAGCAACTCCAGTGCGGTCGCGACCGTCACCAGTTTCATGTTCGACGCGGGGATCAGAGGGCGCCGGGCATTCAGTTCGTAGATGACGTCCCCGTGCTCGACCGACACGACGAGCGCGCTGACGTCCGCGCCTCGCAAGGCTGGATGGGCGAGGACCCCCGCGACCTCGTTCTGCACCGCCCGCAGGTGGTCGGCCCGGCACTCTCCCGCAGGGCCGAGGAAGAGGCAGCAGATGAAAGCTGCTGTGATGACAGGAATGACATCGGTAGTGCGCATCGCATCCCCCATTGCCCTGACCTCTGCCGTCGCCGCCGCCGTTGCTGTCGTTGCTTTTGTCGCTGCCGTTGCTTTCGTTGCTGCCGTAAGCATTATACCAGTATGAGGCGATGAGGGTAAATGCGCGAGAAGCGAGGAGTGTAGACGCAGACTATCGGTGGCTGACCCCCAGTTACGTGTTCGAGGGAACCTTCGCCCCGTGTCTGGAGTCCAGGCGCCCTCGCCTGGACGCCGTTTCCGCCTCAACGCCGACCTGAGACGACTC